>DASRQX010000396.1:0-18053 GCA_035696165.1 Acetobacteraceae bacterium
AGGCGGACTGCGATCGGCGCCTCGGTGCCGAGCAGATGCGCGGCGCCCCAGGACAGCCACCAGGATGCAGGCGGGTGGTCGAAGTAGCCGAGGCTGAGCGTGCGCCCGGCGGCGACCATGTAGCTTTCGTCGACGCCGAGCCCGAGTGCCGAGCCGAAGCCAAACCGCGCCGCTGTCGCAATCAGGATCAGCAGCAGGACCGCGTTGGTGGGGCGCTGGGCGCTCTCCTGCTGTGCGGGAGAGATGTGCGCGGAAGTGTGGTTCAGGCCTCCACCACTTTCTGCGTCTGCACGCCAAGCCCCTCGCATGACAGTCGCATAACGTCGCCAACCTTCAGGAAGATCGGCTGCGGCTTGACGCCGGAGCCGACGCCCGGCGGGGTGCCGGTGGCGATCACGTCGCCCGCGTGCAGCGTAATGAAGTGGCTGACATAGCTGACCAGCTTCACCACGCCGAAGACCATCGTCTTCGTGCTGCCGTTCTGCATTCGCTTGCCGTTCACCTCGGTCCACAGCGGAACGTTCTGCGGATCGGGGACCTCGTCCTTGGTGACGACCCACGGGCCTGTCGGGCCGAACGTGTCGCAGCCCTTGCCCTTGTCCCAGGTGCCCGCACGCTCCAACTGGAACTCGCGCTCGGAGACATCATTGCAGACGCAGTAGCCGGCGACGTGATCCAGCGCGGCATGCTCCGGCACATAGCGCGCGGTCTTGCCGATGACGATGCCGAACTCGACCTCCCAGTCCAGCTTCTTGGAGCCGCGCGGCATCTTCACGTCGTCGTTCGGCCCGCACAGTGCGCCGAGCGACTTCAGGAAGATGATCGGCTCCTTTGGCAGCGGCATGCCGGCTTCCGCCGCGTGGTCGGCGTAGTTCAGGCCGATGCACACGTAGTTCACCGGACGGGCGACGCAGGACCCCAGGCGCACGCTGGCGTCCACCTTCGGCAGCACTTTCGGATCGATGCCGGCGATCATTTTCAGTGCTTCCGGCGACAGCGCGTAGCCGTCGATATCGCGCACCACGCTGCTGAGGCAGCGGATGTCCCCGGCCGCATCGAGCAATCCCGGTCTCTCGGCCCCGACCGGGCCGTAGCGCAGCAGCTTCATGGCGATCCCCTTCTGTCCGCGGAGTTCAGTGTTTGCGTCTGGCGTCCGGCCAGCTTCCACCCAGCCAGTTTCTACCCAGCCAGCTTCTACAACGTCCAGCCGCCGTCTATCACGACGGCCTGGCCGGTGACGAACTGTGCCTCATCGGACCCGAGATATACCGCCAGGGCGGCGATTTCTTCCGGCGTGCCGAGGCGACCCATCGCCTGGCGGGCGATGAAGATGCCGCGCGCCGCCTCGATCGAGCCGGCCTGTTGCGCGTTGGCGGCGATGCGCTCGTCCAGGCTGGGCGTGTGCACGGTGCCGGGACAGATGCAGTTGCAGCGGATGCCCTGCTTCACGAAATCGACGGCGACCGACTTGGTCAGCCCGATGATCGCGGCCTTGGTGGTGCCATAGATCGCGCGCGACGGCGCGGCTTTGATGGACCCGGCGGCCGAGGCCATGTTGACGATCGCGCCATGGCCGCGTGCGAGCATGCCGGGCAGGAAGGCGCGGATGGTGCGGAACATCGAGCGCACGTTCAGCTCGAAGGCGAAGTCCCACTCGGTTTCGGTGGCTTCCAGCAACGTGCCCTGGTGCACGAAGCCGGCGCAGTTGAACAGGACGTCCACCGGGCCGGCATCTTCGGCTGCCCCGATGATGTCGCCGGCGTGCAGCACGTCCAGCTTCGCCGTGCGGATGCGGTCCGAGGCGATCTCGTGCACCAGCGCCTCGTTCACGTCGGTGGCGATGACTGTCGCGCCCTCGGCGGCAAAGGCCAGCGCGGTGGCGCGGCCGATACCCTGGCCGGCGGCGGTGACGAAGGCGGTCTTGTCGGCAAGGCGTCCGGACATCGTGCACTCCCTGGCCTGGTCTGGTGCTCCTGGCTGGGTCAGGTGCCAGCCTGGTCAGATGCTCTATGACGTGCCGCGTCGATAGATGGTTTCCGCGATCAGCGGAAGGCCCGGCGGATGCGGCCCCAGTCCTCGATCATGTGCTCCTGGCCGGGTGGGATCGAGATCACCGCCTGGCTGAATCCCGCGTCGGCCAGGGCCGCGACGCGGGCTTTGATTTCCCGCTCCGTGCCGGTGAAGCTGGTGCGCTCGATCATTTCGGCGGTGATGAAACGGCGTTCGTCGGGGCGGACGAACATCAGGTGGCCGCGGTGGTTGTCCAGGTAGTAGCCGCCCGCCGGCTGGAAGCCGCGCGCATGGGCGACATAGGCCTCGACCGACGCGGCGAATTCCGGGCGCATTGCCAGCGGCGCGGGGTAGTCCGCGAGCGCGGTGTCGGCGGCACGGTGCAGCAGCATCGCAGCGCGTGGGCCGGCCACCGCCATGCCGCGTGGGCTGTCGGCGGGTTCGCCCTTGTCGAGCACCGCGCCGCCGATCCAGGCGACAGCGGTCAGGTCGTCCGGGGTACGGCCGGCCTGGGCCCAGGCTGCGCGCATCTGCTCCAGCGTGGCGGCGCCGCGCTCGGCGTCGGCGACGTTGTCGATCCAACCGGCGCCGAGTTTCGCGGTCAGCGCCCGGGCGCGCGGGCCGGAGGCGGCGATGAAGAGCGGCATGGGGTCGTTGATGTTGATCAGGCCGAGGTCGGGGTTCAGCAGGCGGATTGGGCGGGTCTTGCCCTCGATCGCGTAGTCCACCGTCTCGCCGCGCCACAGCGCCTGGATGACGCGGATGTATTCCTCCATGTCGGCGAGCTTGACCGCGCCCAGGCCCATGGTGCGCCGGCCGGTGAAGCCGGTGCTGACGCCGAACACGATGCGGCCGGGTGCCAGCTTGTTCAGTGAGGCGAAGGCGGTGGCGGCGACCGGGGCGATGCGGTTGGAGGGGATCAGCACGCCGGTGCCGAGTTTTATCTGCGTGGTCTTCATGGCGGCGGCGGCCATGGCGACGAATGGGTCGGCGCTGAGCATCTGGGTGTCGAAGAACCAGGCGTTGGTGAAGCCGAGTTCTTCCGCGCGGCGAACGAGGCGCCAGGAGTCGGCGGCGGTGGGGATGGCGATGCCGAATTTCATGTGCGTGTTCCTCCATCGGATGGCGCTCGCGGTCCGATCAGATGGCGACGTCCGCCCGGGGGAATCTGTGTCTTCGATAACTATTTCTAATAAAGAATCACCACGGAGGCACAGAGAAACGGGGAAGAATATCAAGTTGTTCACTTGGCTTTTCTGCTCTGTGCCTCCGTGTCTCTGTGGTGATCCTTGCTTGCGGACAAGCGGCAGGGCACAGAGTCCGGCGAGCATTGGGTATATCACTTGTCGTCGATGCCGGCATGACCCAGGGCGGCAAGCCCCTCTTCGAGATAATCACTGAGAGTTGGCATCCCCAGAAGGTAATCCGAAGCCTTCTTCTCCTGACGCTCACGCGCCAGTCCCCTCGCCTCCTGCCACTCGGCGCGGCCGAAATCGCCTCGCCCAATCCAGACCAGGGCGATCAGATCGATGAGCTCGTCCTCGTTGAGATCGTCGATCATTTCGCGAAGTTCAGCCTCGGTTGGGTCTTCGCCATCGTCCAGTATCGTCTCAGGATCGGCGACGGCATCCGGGTCAGATCCCGGGTCCGGCTCGTCGGGAAACTCCGCGAGATCGAACTCGCGGGCCATCAGGACAATATCGCGGATTTTCTCGATACTGACATTCAGTTCAATTGGTAGATCGTCATTGCTTTCGGCCATTGGTACGCTCTCCATCACTCGCGAAGCGCATATCGCCCTGGGTGGCGAAGGTGTCCGCAACCGTGGCAAAATGTCCGCTTCACGGAATATAATAGCCGCCCGAGACGACTACTGTTTCGCCGGCCATGTATCGGTTGCGTGATGACACCAAGAACAGGATCACCTCGGCGATGTCTTCGGGCTCCGCGGCACGGCCGATCGGCGTTTCGGCTGCGAGGGACGGAAGAAAGCCGGCTTGCTTGGCCGCCTCGGTGGCGATCGGCCCAGGCGCGACGCCGTTCACCAGGATGCCCAATGGCGCCACTTCCAGACCGAAGGTCTTGGTGAGGCTGACGACGGCCGCCTTCCCCGCCGCATAGTGAGCATTCTTTGGATGCGGCTTGAACGCATCGATCGAGGCGATGTTAGCGATGCGCCCCTGGTTGCGCGTGCGCATATGCGCCACCGCGGCAACCATCATGTGGTAGAGTCCTCGAACATTGACCGCGAGGCTGATGTTCCAGTCGTCGTCGGTGATCTCGAAGATCGGGCGCCTCGGGTAGATGCCGGCATTGTTGACCAGGCCATCAATTTGGCCAAAGGCGTCGACCGCCTTGGCAAACAGCGCGTGCGCTTCGTTGCGGGACGTGATGTCGCCGACAATGGCAACTGCGTTGCCGCCGATTTTCTTGATGTCGTCGACGACCGCTTGCGCACCGTCTTCGTTGACATCGAGTACGGCCACGCCTGCGCCGGCCTTTGCCAGCGTCATGGCGGTCGCCTTGCCAAGTCCACCGGCGGCGCCGGTTATGACGATGTGCTTTCCGTTCATCGTGGGGAGTATCCTCTGGATCGGCATTTCGCGGACAGACGCCGGAACCGGCACCACCGATGGGACGTTAAGCGCCAATGCAAACGCGCCGCAACGGGAGCGGTGATCGGGCATGGCGCCAGGGCGTCCCATCCCGGCCGACGGGGCTGGACGTGACCGGATGGAAGCGGGCGACCTCCTCTGATAGGATGGCCTGGGAGACTGCCATGGTTTTGATGATTCCGATTCAGCAAGCCGTTGGGCAACTCGTTGATCTGGTGCGCGATCTGGCGCCGGGCGACGAGATCGCGCTGACGGACGGCGGCTGGCAGCTTGCGCGCATCGTTCCCGAAGTTGTGCCGCCAGGTCTGCGTCGACCGGGCGCCTGCAAGGGGATGCTGGAGGTGCTGGATGAAGGCGATGAGGTGATCCTCGAGCACTTCAAGGAGTATCTGCCCTGAACCTGTTGCTGGAGCGGGCCGAGTGTTTGATTCGGATAGCGTTACCAGAGTCTGGTGACATGGCGCAGGCGGGCTAAACCGGTCGCGCGGTGATGTGGCTGCGGAACGTCAGCGGATCACTGATCAGCGGGTATGGCTCCCAGCTACCCCCAACGCCGTGGATGCGGACCTCGCCGAAGCCGAGAATGCGTCCGAGGATGGATTGGTTCACGTCGACGCTTTCCACCGCGCCGAGGTTCATCTCGAACGTGCGGCGGCGGATCAGCCCGGCCTTGTAGATGACCCGGCGGCTGGTCACGGCGAACTCGGTGGTCGCGCGTTGGATGAATGCCCCGAGCCAGAACCACAGCGTGATGATACCAACAACGCCGGCGGCAACGAGCAATGCGGTTGCCATTGCCGGTTCATCCTGCGGAGCGAATTGCGAGCCGATCAGCAACGCCAAGGCGACAATCGCGAACAGCGCGGCGCGCAGGTAGACGGACCAGTGCACCGTCGTGCTGTACACAAGCGTCTCATCCGGTTGCAGAACGCGTTGAACGTAGTTCATTGTTGCGCTCCGCGATGTGCCAATCGGCCGGACCGGTGATGCGACCCGGACCGTCGTCCATGCAGGGTTCCGGATGGTGCGGTCAATGGTTGTTGCGCGATTCGCCGCGCGTCTCGATTACGTTGAGATAAAGCGTCGCCGGCTCCAGGCAGGCGCCGGTGCCCAGCTGTCCGACCATCGCGCGGTAGATCTCCTCCCACGGCGTCATGTTCACCAGCTTTGGCCCCGTCCACGCGGCCCGGCGCGTCTCCAGTTCGCCCGGTTGCAGCAGGACGTCCACCTTGCGCGTGTTGAGATCGATCCGGATGCGGTCCCCCGTCTCCAGCAGCGCCAGGCCGCCGCCCACAGCGGCCTCCGGCGAGACGTTCAGGATCGATGGCGAGCCCGAGGTGCCGGACTGCCGGCCATCGCCCATGGTCGGCAGCGTTGTTACCCCTTGCTTCAACAATGCAGCTGGCGGCTGCATGTTCACCACCTCGGCGCTGCCCGGATAGCCCACCGGGCCGCAGTTGCGGATGATCAGCACTGACTGTTCCTCGACGCCGAGATCGGGGTCCTCGATGCGGCGGTGGTAGTCTTCCGGGCCCTCGAAGACGATGGCCTTGCCCTCGAACACGTTGGGCCGGTCGGGGTTGGACAGGAAGCGGCGGCGGAAGTCCTGGTCGATGACGCTGATCTTCATCACCGCGCTGTCGAACAGGTTGCCTGACATCACCACGTAGCCCGCCGCCGCCAGCATCGGCTCGGCATAGGAACGGATCACTTCGCGATCGCCATCCGGCACGTCGCGCAGATTATCCGCCAAGGTCTTGCCGGTAACGGTCATCGCGTCGCCGTGCAGCTTGCCGGCGGCCAGCAGTTCCTTCAGCACCGCGGGCACGCCCCCGGCGCGATGGAATTTCTCGCCGAGGAACCGTCCCGCCGGCTGCACGTCGCACAGCAGCGGGATCTCCGGCCCCAGGCGCTGCCAATCGTCCAGCGTGTGCGCCACCCCCATGTGGCGGGCGATCGCCACCATGTGGATCGGGCAGTTGGACGACGCGCCCAGCGCCGCCGCGGCCACCACGGCGTTCTCGAACGCCTGCTTTGTCATGATGTCGGACGGACGCAGGTTCTCCTGCACCATGTCCACGATGCGCTTGCCGGTTTCGAACGCCATCCAGCCGCGCTCGCGATACGGGGCGGGAATGGCGGCGCAGCCCGGTAGCGACATCCCCAGCGATTCCGCCAGCGAGTTCATCGAGGTCGCCGTCCCCATCGTGTTGCAATGTCCCACGGAAGGCGCCGACGACGACACCATCTGCATGAATTCGTCGTAGCCGATCTTGCCCTCGGCGAAGAGTTTCCGGCCCTCCCACACGATCGTGCCGGAACCGGACAGACGTCCCTGCCACCAGCCGTCCAGCATCGGCCCGCCGGACAGCACGATCGCGGGAATGTTCACCGTTGCCGCGCCCATCAGGCAGGCCGGCGTGGTCTTGTCACAGCCGGTGGTCAGCACCACGCCGTCGATCGGATAGCCGTGCAAGATCTCGACCAGCGACAGATAGGCCAGGTTGCGGTCCAGTGCCGCGGTCGGACGCTTGCCGGTTTCCTGGATCGGGTGGATCGGGAATTCCAGCGGCACGCCGCCGGCGGCGCGGATGCCGTCGCGCACGCGGGATGCCAGCTCGACGTGGTGACGGTTGCACGGCGATAGGTCCGAGCCGGTCTGCGCAATGCCGATGATCGGTTTGCCGCCGCGCAACTCGTCGGGGGTAATGCCGTAGTTCATGTAGCGTTCGAGGTACAGCGCGGTCATCGCCGGATCGGCCGGATTGTCGAACCAGCGCCGGCTGCGCAGGTGCCTGGCGTACCCGCCGTGATGTGCGGCCATCGTGGTGTCCTCGCATTTCCGCCCGTTGGGTGGGGCGCACCGTGGGCGGAGGCCGTGCGGGGTGTCAATCGGGCGCGACAGTGTCGTGGCCTGGGCTATAAGGCCGCGAACAAGGAGCCAGCCATGCCTGTCACCGCGTTTCCGCTGATTGATCTGTCCGGCCCACCACGCGAGCGCGGACGCCGCTACGGCATCGCCGCCGCCGCGCGGATCCACCGCTCGGCGGAGATTTATCTCAGGGCGCTCGAGACGCTGAAGCTCGGCTCCGCCCGCGTGCACGAACTTGTGGACGCCCTGGTCCCGATCATCGAGCGGTTCGAGCCCGCCTATCTGGAGGAGATGCGTGGCATCGCCGAAGGCGCCCATTGCCCATTAGAACACATCGTCGTGGTGAACGCCCGTACGGAACTGCTGGCTGAAGCCCGCCGTGCTGCCGAGGCGGATGGCT
This sequence comes from Acetobacteraceae bacterium, assembly GCA_035696165.1. Lineage (GTDB taxonomy): Bacteria > Pseudomonadota > Alphaproteobacteria > Acetobacterales > Acetobacteraceae > Palsa-883. The sequence continues at coordinate 7,898 of DASRQX010000396.1, forward strand.
GCACCGGTGCGGTGGTGCTGCCCGAGGCTTCTGCCGACGGCAAGCTGCTGCATGGCCAGAACTGGGACTGGCGCGCCGAATGCGCCGAGACCGGCGTGGTGCTGCGGATCAACCGCGAGGACGGCCCGACCGTGCTGACCTTCACCGAGGCCGGCGGCCTGGCACGCTGCGGCATGAACAGTGCGGGCGTGGCGCTGACGGCGAACTTCCTGGGGTCCGACCGTGACGGGCGCACGCCTGGTGTGCCGCTGGTGCTGCTGCGCCGCCGCGCGCTGGAGAGCACACATTTCGCGCTGGGCATCCAGACCATCTATGCGACCGGGAAATGGGTTTCCAACAACATCATGCTGAGCCACGCGGGCGGCGCCGCGGTCGACATCGAAAGCGCGCCGGACGAGAGCTTCCTGATCCAGCCGGACCAGGGCCTGCTGGTGCATGCCAATCATTTCGAAAGCCCGGCCGCGCTGGCGAAGTTGCGGGACACCGGGCTGCCGAGCACGCCTGATTCCGCGTATCGCGCACAGCGTGTGCGCGGCCATCTGGCGGCGAAGCGCGGCAGTGTCGGCATTGACGATCTTAAGTCGGCGTTTTTCGACGATTTCGCCAGCCCCTACGCCGTCTGCCGCCCGCCTCGCCCGGCGGCAACGGGCGACAATCTGTCAGCGACGGTGATGATGATCGTGATGAAGCCTGCCGAGGGCTGGATGGAGATCTGCCCGCTGCCCGCGCTGAACCGGACCTTCACCCGGTACGCGCTGATCCCATCGACGGCCACCGCATTGGCGGCCGAGTAAGCAAAACCCGGCGCAGGGCAGCAATGGGCGACCATCGAAGGCGCGTCGCGTTGGTGACTGGCGCCGCAAGCGGGATCGGCGCTGCGATCTGCCGCACCCTGGCCGGCCCCGATGTGGCGATCGTGGTCCACACGCGTGCGAATCGCGCCGGGGCCGAGGCGGTCGCCGACGCGGTGCGCTCGGCCGGAGGGCTGGCGGAGTTGGCATTCGGCGACCTGGCCGAGCCGGACACCGCGGCATCGCTGGTCGGTCGCGCGGCGGCGTGCTTCGGCCGACTCGACATCCTGGTCAGCAACGCCGGCTTCGCTGACCGGACCAAGTTCGCCGACCTGACCGACGCGGCCATGACCCGCTCGATGGAGGCGATACACGGCGGCTTCTTCCGCCTGGCGCGGGCCGCGCTGCCGCACCTGTTGGCCGGGCGCGATCCGCGGGTCGTCGCGGTGTCCAGCTTCGTTGCGCACGCGTTCCGCACCGACCTGGCGGTGTTTCCCGCGTCGGCGGCGGCGAAGGCGGCGAGCGAGGCGCTGGTGCGAGCATTGGCCATCGAAATGGCGCCGGCCGGTGTGACGGTAAACGCGGTGATCCCGGGGTTCATCCGCAAGGATGCCGGCGCACACGCCGCGTTCACGCCGGCGCAGGCCGCCGCGCAGACCGCGCGGATTCCGCTCGGTCGTCTGGGCCTGCCGGAGGATGTGGCTGCCGCGGTGGCGTTCCTGGTCTCGCCGGGTGCGGCCTACATCACCGGCCAGGCCCTGCACGTGGACGGCGGGTTGGTCATCCGCGCGTGAACTGGCGCGGCGGGTAGGGTTGTCGCTTGATGGGCCGCTGCTATGTTCCGCCGGCGCGTGGAGGGATGGCCGAGCGGCTTAAGGCGCACGCTTGGAAAGCGTGTGTGCGTGAAAGCGTACCGTGGGTTCGAATCCCACTCCCTCCGCCAGCCACACATATCTCAATCAAATAAACGACTTAAGCCAAAATCGGCGCGATAAAAACACACACGCTAGCCACATACGTTCACGTAGTCGTGAGGCTGGCCGTGAGGGTGCTTGGGCGTGCTCAGTGAACCGGCGGCCGGGTGGCTATCAGATCAAGCCTAATGAACAGTAGCCCAAGGCGGTCCCGGGCCGCTTTCGCCGTTTCCGGTGGCCACCGGATCGTCCCTCGCTCGATGGCAGCTTCCATCTCCGCCAGGAGATACAGGAAGTTCTCATAGGGGGTCGGTGGCCCCGATGGATCGGTTAGGGGTCCGGCGCGGACCACGGTCCTGCGGCTTTTCATTGCGGACTGTAACGCCGGCCATCAACGGGCGCCAGGGGGTCCCCAGGGTTATCCCCAGCACGCCCCCAGGGTTATCCCCAGCATCGCACCCCACCGTCACCGCCCGGCACACCGCGCCCAGGGTGCCCCCACGTCGCTCGCCTGCTCGGCCTAAGGCTTTGATAATGCTTGCATCCTACGGGCCAATGTTCTAACACATGTTCTTACCGCCGGCCGATCGGCGATTATGATTTTCCGACATGCCAAGGTCGCCCGACCGTTGGCCCGGCTCTCGCTCGTAGGAGACCCAACCAATGGCTCTGGAAGTCCGCACCGTTGTCCAGCTTTCCACGCGGGAAGAGACGTTCATCATGGCGCTGGCACGCGGGAAGAAGCCGTGCGCTGCCGCCCTCGCCGCCGGCTATTCGATCTGTTCCGCCAGGCATCTATTGGCGAAACCCCATCTCGCCGCTGCCCTGCGTTCGATTTGCTCCAACGTCAACGCGGCCGTCGCCCGGTGTGACAAGCTGGCGCTGGCGGGCGACTGACCATGCACCGGCACGTCCGCCAAAATCATAATCCCCTGGATCAGTTCGAGCAGGCTTTTGCTCGCGAGTTCTCGTCCTCTCTCGATGCTGTCGGTGCTGCGATCAGCGCTGGTTATCCGCGTCAGGATGCGGCGCGCGTGGCTGATTTGCTCCTGGCAGACATTGGTATCCGCGAGGCCGTGCTGGCGCTTCTCCGTGGAAAAGTTCGCAAATCGTTACGACTACGCTGGGCGGCCGAAGATGACGCCGCATTCGCCGAGCACGTCCGCGGCAATCTGCCTGTGTTGATCCAGGCCACCCGCGAACGACTGGCCTCAATCAAGCCGCCCCCGCCTGGCGAAATCATCATTGAGCGTCGCACGACCCGAGCCGAGCGGCGCGCCGCAGCAAAGGAACACGCCCATGTCTGACGCCGCCTCGATCATGTTTCCGAACCTCCCGACCACGGCAGCGGCGCCAGCAGCAGCAGCAGCAGCGCCACCGCGGGCACCAGCAGCGCCAGCAGCAGCACCAGCGCCGGCACCAGCCACCGCATGGGCCAAGAGCCAGCAGAAGCTTGAGGCATTGTTCGGCCAGCCGAAGGCCGATGCCGCCGCGGAAGCGAAGCCCGCCGAGGGCCAGCCCAAGCCCGATGCCGAGGGCGTGCAGAAGCCCGCCGAGGCCAAGCTCGCCGACGCGCCTGTGTTCGACCCCAAGTCACCCGAGACCGCGATCGTGGCCCCGGTTGCCGCCGAGTTAGGTCTGACGGCGGCGCAGGTGACCAAGCTGACGGCTTTGAGGCAGAGCCTCCAAGATCGCCAGACCAATGCCTGGCACGCCGAGGCCAGCAAGACCTTGGACCAGGGGACCATCAGGGACGCCCAGCGGGCCATGGCCTTCGCGCCGGCCAGCCTGAAGGCTTGGCTCAATGAGAGCGGCGCCGGCAACCACCCCGGAATGCTGCAATGGGCCGCCAACATGATGCGCAATCGCGCGCCCGGCCGATAGAGATGCGCAATCGCGCGCCCGGCCGATAGAAAGGAACACCTCAACTATGCACCCGACGTTTTATGCCAAGGCCGCCGAGGCCGAGGTTGCCGAGTTGAAGGCTGACATCGCACGCCTCACGGCCCGCCTTGACGCCCTCGCACCCCCGCCGGCCAACGGCAACTACCGCGATCCGGCATTGCCGGCCGGCGCGCCAGTCGGATCATACGTGGATGCCAGCGGGCTTGCCCGGGATCAACGCGGAAACCTGCTCGGGGCCAAGGTGGAAACCACCGACGAATATCTTGCCCGAGTTCGCGCCGATCAGGACGCGTATGCGGTCCGTGAAGCAGCCCGCCTTGCGAAGCAGCGCGTCGGTCTGGAGGGTGGCCTCTGGAGAGACGATACGGGTTTAGTCAGGACCCCCGATGGCCAGCTTGCGTCCTCAGCCGAAATCCAGGCGCGACGCGTCGATGCCGTCAGAGAGGCTCAGGGCCAGGAACACCGCGAGTATCTCCGCAAGATTGGCCTGCCGGCGCGCTTGCCAGGGCACGTGTCGCTTCCCGTAACCCGTCAATCGCCTGACCAGCTTGCCGACTAGTTCGCCAACCCCACCACCCCTCAACCTCAACCAACCTAGAAGGAAACCCAGACCATGGGAGTTATCCACACTGCCGCCGCCGCCGTCGATGCCGCCATTTCCACGCTAAATACCACAGTGGCGACGCTGATTGCCGACGTGGCCTCAGCACGTGCCACCGCCATCGCAGCCTCCATCGCCTCGGGCAATGGCCCGACTGGCGGCACGGCCACGCCGATGCGCTTCGAGGACCCCGGCTCATACGTCCGCCTCGTGGCCGGGCAGAACAATATCCTGCTCGAGGTGCTGCGCACCATCGAGCATCAAAACTCAAGCCAGACCGTGGCTGGCCAGTTCTTGGCGAGCGACTGACACAGCGAACAATAGGAATTTAGATATGGCAACAGTAAGCGGCTTGATCACTGATGGCGGCCACCCCAGTGCGGTCCTGACGAACGGCGCCGCGGGCGTGATGACCCTCACACTAACGGGTTCTGGTTTTTCGGGGGGCATATACGTGGACCCGGCACCCCCGGCCATGACTAACCATTACCTCGACCCCGCCAACCCGAATGCCAAGGGCGCGGGGGTCTATAATTTCCCAGTGCAGGCTGGCTCGAGTTATGTCGTGAACTGCTTTGGGTATAACTACGGGGTAATTTCCTACAGCCTTGTCGGCACCTGAGCCGGGCTAGGGATCACGTGATACCAGAATACGCAGGCTGGCCGCGCTCCGCGGCCCGCCGCGCGATCCCATACGCTCGCGCTATCTCCGGGTCCCTGCCGTATCGCGGCGGACGTTGCCCCGAGGCCACCATCGCCCAAGCCCGCGCCTTGGTGGCCTCCCTGCGCCGGGCCTGATACTCCCGCATCCACTCGCGCCGATGCTCGGTCGGGCGCGGTATCAGCGCCGGCATGGATGCTGGCCGGCTGGCGTCTACTGCTGCGCTGCAAGACTGCGGCGGCGGCCACGGCAAATCTGCGATGTAGGCATAGGCCCACCGGATGGCGCGGCCCTCGCGATAGGCGATGCGGCACACCGCATCCGAATGCGGGGATCGTTCGGCATGGACAATCCGTTCGATGGGGATCGGGACGGCGTTGTCCGGCTCGGCGTCGTCCGGCTCATTGGTCATGTCGGTGTAGGCTTCGATTGTCGGTCGCATCGGCGTGGCTCCATGTCAGTCTCCCTTGTTGGTTACCGCTCGACGAGATGCCGGGCGGGTAGGCTTGGTGTGTTTGTGTCTGTCTCAATTTCCGCACAGCACGCCGGGCGGCATAGCCTGCCCCGGCTCTGCCTGAGTAGGTAGCAGGCAGACATGGCAAAAGATGCCCATAGATACTCGACCTTTTGATGGCCTACTCAGGCAGATTCCAGGCAGATTCCAGGCACTGCCTGAGCAGGTGCATGAGACGATTACCGTTCGGAACGGTTTTGTGACCCCTGTTTCGGTCATCATCGCGCGTCCCCCGGAGCGGCCCGCCAACACCACGAGTTCGTCTTGGTCGTATACCAGCGCTTGGCTGGTCCCATTTTCACCAGCAAGGGTAGGTAGTGGTTTCGTATCCTGCTGGCGCTAACCTCTATCTTGTGATCGTCCCGGAGACGTTCCTCCGCCATGCGGGCCAGCGCTGAGTTAGCCAGCACCCCGTTGATGGTGGACCGCAGCGCCGTCTCAACCACTCCCTGGAGTGCGAACACGGTTGCCAGGCCATCGCGGTGTGGATCGTTCTTCGCCAGTGGTGCAGCACCATCGGCCGGGACCACCACAAGCGAACCCTCCACCTCGATCAGCTTGACCACCTTCGGGCTTTCCCACTCCGGGGCGTCCCGCTGCTTGGTCATAGTGATACTCACGGCCATGGCCTTGCCCTCGCGTTTCACGACAAGGGCCGTGTCGGCGTCGCCAAGGAAGGCCATTGAGCCGGCGGCCCGGTCCTGGTCGGCGTGGCCAGTGTGGTGAATGGAAAGCGTTGTGCAGCCCAGCCCGTCCTTGGGCTTCAATCCGTCGCGCAATCGCTCGCACAGAGCCGTGAATGCGGTGGCTACCTCGATGGCATTCTGGTTCTGGCCTGCCATCGCGCGGTTGGCGGTATCGAGGATCAGCAGGCGATAGCCCTCTGGACGTTTTTTCCGGGCCTCGGATATGAACGCGGAGATGTCCGCGGCGTTGCCCGACCACGGCACCGCGGTTGCCCGGATGAAATTCGTTACGCGCTCGGCGCCGTTGTGCTGCTTTTCCCAGGCCCGGCGCCGCGGCTTGAACCCCGCACCACCTTCGCCCGTGGCATACAGCACCGCGCCGGGATCATTGACCACTGGCCACACGCGCCCCTCGCGCGAACCCGTGGCCGCCGACAACCCGATGTCGAGCACGAAGAATGACTCGAACGTGCCCGGTGGTCCCGTGAGTGTCACGTGGGTATTGGGCAGCATCAGGGTCGGAAACAGCCATACGGGGTCTGGCTTTTCGTCATCCTCCGCGGCGTCCAACATCTCAAACCGCCCGACGTGGCCTGTGTTGCCCGGCGCCACAGTGCCATCGGTGGCACCCTCCGCGGGCTGCTCCACCGGCTTGAACTTGCCGTGCATATCCTCCGCAACGGTCGGCCGGCATAGGTGCCCGGGCACCTCTGCGCCCTGCTTGTTGGCGTGATCCCGCGCGAGGTGGACAAGGGTGCCAGTGCCCGCCTGCTTGTCGGGGTCGCCCCCGCGCTTGCCGTGCCACAGGGCCTCGTTGTCCTCAGGGCCTTGGTATGCGCCCACATCGCAGCGGGGTATCCTCACGGCGGCGCTCATGGCGTCACCGCCTTCGCCCATAGCGCGCCACTGGCCCATTCGTCGAACACAGCGAACGCCACGTCCGCCTCGATCGGGTTGCCATCATCGCCAAGAATTACGGCGTCGCGCATCGCGAAGCAGACGTTGCGCCACACGTCGCGCTCGTATGGATCAATGAAGGCCAGCAGCCTGCGCAACCGTGCCAAGCCGATCGGCTCGCCACCATCGCGCGGTGTTGCGCTGCGCTCGGGCTGGGGAGGCGACCGGGGCAGCACGGCATTGTGGAACGCCGCGAGCGTGGTGCCGCCGGTTTCGCGCAGCACGTAGGAGCCGTAATTCTTGCCGTCCCTCCAGCGATCGAAGCCGGCCAGCCGGACGATGCGCGACAAATTCGTTACGCTGGTATCGCTGCCGTAGTGCAGCGCGATGCGTTCTTGGTAGGCGCGCACGGCGGCCACCTCGATGCCGTCCCCGCGCCAGAAGGCCCACCACCGGCCGGTGCTGGGGTGCGTCAGGACGAATGTCGGGGTGGCGTGCCACTCAGCCGGGCAGGGTGTGTCGTCACCATCGGCGAACAGGCCGCGAATGTCGGCCACGTCGGCGTCGCTGGAGAATTGTCCGGTGATGGAGCGGGTCTGCTGCGCCACCATGTAGACGTTGCAGCCGTCTTGGTTGCACTGCCACGACCACGGGGCAAGGTCGGCGAGCGTGCCCCCGCGTTCTTCGGCAAACCGCTTCGCCCGATCGTTGTGCACCACGCGGATGCGAATGATGGTGTCGGGGGGACCCGACCCAAAGTTCAATTTGCTTCAATGCATCGGTGAGCGCAGCCGCCAGCCTGGTGTCATCCATGACGGAAACCGCTGCGGCGCGCGCGAGGTGATGTTTTGGGGAGCAGGCCGAGGGCCTGTAAACGACGTGTAAACAATAGACGGGTGGCGTTGCTTGCCATGGGTAGTCTCCTTTTTGTCTATGTGCCACGGCACGTCATGCCGCAGGCAACGGAGCAGGACCGATCGCAAGGTCCGGTCTATGGGTCTTAGGCTTTGATATGCAATACTTTTTTTCTGTCGTGCCCGACGTTACCCCCACCGCGCACCCCTCGCCTATCGGCCCCAAAACTAGTTAACACGCAGTCTGTGGCTGCGCTTTCCGAGTTTACAGTCCAGGATATTGCATTGGGTCAAAATAATACTCGCACTGTCGGCCGCCATATGCCATATAACGGGTGCCGACCGCAGATCGGTGTGTCTCCTTTTGTGTTCTCCCTGAGAACCCCAGCCGTGGTCTCGTCAACCACATCAAAGGCTGGGGTTTTTCTTCGTGTGCCGCCTGCCGCGCCGGCCATCCCCAGCGCCATCGTCAGGCCCGCCACGCCACGGCGCAGCCCTCCCCAGCACCGGACGCAGAAAAAGGGCCGCACCTCGCGATGCGGCCCTCCACGCCTCTCCTACGGCCCGGTGGTCAGGCGGCATCCCTCGCGCGCATGATCGTCTGGCGGCTGGTCTCATACTGCCGCGCCAGTGCGGACACGCTGGCACCCTCTGCCAAGGCATCGCGGATTGCGTTGCACTGGGCGTCATCCAAGGTCGCGGGACGGCCGAACCTCGCGCCCCCCGCCTTCGCGCGTTCCAGTCCGGCTTGCGTCCGTTCAATCAGCAAGTCCCGCTCAAACTGCGCCACGGCGTTGATGACGCCCATCGTCATGCGGCCGGCGGGGCTAGTCAGGTCCATCCCGCCGAGTGCCAGGCAGTGAACGCGCACGCCCTCGGCCGCAAGTTTCTCGACCGTTGTGGCCACGTCGATTGTGTTCCGGCCCAGCCTATCCATCTTGGTGACAATAAGCACGTCGTCACGTTCCAGCTTGTCCATCAGTCGCATGAAGCCGGGGCGCTGCTCGATTGCGGAACTGCCGGATACGGTTTCCGACACGACGCGCCGCGGCTCGACCTTGAAGCCCGCGGCTTCAATTTCACGGACTTGGTTTTCAGTAGTCTGGCCGACCGTGGATACCCGGACATAGGCGAAGGTGCGAGGCATGGGGGACACTCCTGTTCAAAAACGGTGTCCGTATGTGCCGCTTTGTCCGAAACTATGTCAAGCTATCTTTTGGACACCCCGCCAAGGCACGTCCGCAATCGTTCGTTTTCGGACACCCTGGCCCGGCCACTCGCGAGAATTGCATTCGACGTTGCATTGTGATTGCACCCGACGTTGTAGCGGGACGGCTCGACCTCGTGGTGACTGCCAGGACGAGGTGTGACCGGCTCGACCTCGTGCTGCGCCTCCAGGTCACCGTGTGACCGGCTCGACCTCGTGGTGCCTGCCAGGACGAGGTGTGACCGGCTCGACCTCGTGGAGCCTGCCAGGACGAGGTGCGACCGGCTCGACCTCGTGCTGCGCCTCCAGGCCGCCGTGGCGATGCTCGACCTCGTGCTGCGTCTCCAGGCTACGGGAGGCGATGGATCAGGCCACCGCGATCGACCATCCCCACCGCCATCGTGCGCCGGGACTTCGGGGGTGCCGGTGGGTCCGCGATCTCGTCCAGGATCAATGACACGACGCCTAAATCGGCACCCTATGAAAGTCGTTACGTATACGGCGTGCGACCGGCCGCAGCGGCTGTCTCAGGGTCGGCTAGATTCGTGTGCATCGCTTTCCGGGGCGCTGCGCCCCTTCATCAACCTGTGGTGCAGGATGCGATGAACGCCGCGCCAAGGTCAGTGAGCCGGACACGCAAAAACATTAGCGCCCCTCCAATACCGGACATGCCGTTAATGCAGCCAACCCTCGCAAGATTACCAAGTGAAACCGCTACGTCTGCCGAAAGTTCAAGGGGGCGCTTGCCCGAGTCAGTTTGGTCGTCGCCGTCCGGAAAATTGATTGTATAGACGCTTCTGTCTACTATCAGTGGAGAAATCTTCGCTATCTTCGCCAAGATCATGACATCGAAGGCTGTCATATCCTTCAGCATATTGATAAATGCTGTTCGCCTTTCTGTTCCGCTTTTCGCATCTGCGGTGTTCGCCAGCATGCGTGCCCAGATGTCTTGAAGATCGTCATCTTCTTCAAGCGAAGCATATTCACTCGAGAGTGCCGAGTTCTCGGCTACTCTTTTGCGGCTCGTGACGTGCGCTCATAGTCGTCGAGCCAGGGTCCGATGAGCCGGTCGAGTTCCTCGAGTTGGCGTTCGGAGTAGGATTCCGGCGCACAGTTTTCGAGCCAA
>DASRQX010000397.1:0-22885 GCA_035696165.1 Acetobacteraceae bacterium
AGCGGCGGTTGGCGAGGCGCGGGCGGCCAGCTGATTTCGTCCGGCACGGCCGCGCATGGCGTGCCGCTCGGGCTGGGGCGCGCGGAGCCTGCCAAGGGCAAGGGCGGTGGATGGGACATCGCGGCAACAACCCTCGGGGCGGGTGCCGCAGGGTGCGCGCCGTGCAACGGACAGTGGTCGGGATTGATGGCGCGGGTGGCGGGCTCGGTGGGGGCGGACGGCTCGGATCGGGAAATCCCGACACGACCCCATGCAGCAGTCTGCGGTGGCGATTGGTGATGCGGGTGGCGGGCTGGGGGTTGGCTGCGGGCCGGGGGCTCGGATCGCGAAATTCGGACAGAACCCCATACAACAGTCTGCGGTGGTGATTGGTGGTGCGGATGGTGGGTTGGGGGTTGACCGCGGGCTGGCGGTTCGGATCGGGAAATCCGGGCACGACCCCATGCAACTGTCTGCGGTGGCGATTGGTGGTGGAGGATGGTGCGGGCTGGGGGTTGACCGCGACCGAGTGTTGGACGGGCAGGTCAGTGCGGGCGGCACACTCTCACCCGGATCGCTGCGCGATCCGACCTCTCCCGCAAGCGGGCGAGGTCAAGAAGGCGGGCTGCCCCTGGGCGGACGCGGACTTGCCCTGGCTGGCGCCAGCACCCATTGTTGCTGCATGACGAAGGTGGCCGCCTTGCCGCAGCGCGCCGTGCTGGTGATCGAAGGGGAGGACCGCACGACGTTCCTCCAGGGCCTGGTCTCCAACGACGTCGCGGCCGCCACGCCGGGCAGCGCGATATGGACAGCACTGCTGACGCCGCAGGGCAAGTGGCTGGCGGACTTCTTCATCGTCGCCGACGGGAACCGCCTGCTGCTTGATTGCGAGCGCGTCCAGGCGCCGATGGTGCTGCAACGGCTGACCCGGTTCCGCCTGCGCTCCAAGGTGACGCTGGGCGTTGCGGACGGGTTGCAGGTGTACGCCGCGTGGGACGGCGTGCCCGAGGTGGATGCGCTTGCGGTTCCGGATCCCCGCCTGCCTGAAGCCGGCTGGCGCTTGCTGTCGGCCGTGCCGCTGGTCACCACGGCGTCCGCGGCGGACTGGGATCGGCACCGGCTGGCGCTCGGCCTGCCCGACGGCTCACGCGACCTGGAGGCGGAGAAGACCGTGCTGCTGGAGGCGGGCTTCGATGAGCTGCACGGTGTCTCCTGGTCGAAAGGTTGCTACATGGGCCAGGAGCTTACGGCGCGGACCAAATACCGGGGTCTGATCAAGCGCCGCCTGGTTCCGGTTGCGGTGGAAGGCCCGCTGCCGGCGCCGGGTACCCCGGTGCTGTCGGATACGATCGAGATCGGCACGATGCGCTCCGGGCAGGGTCAGATGGGCCTGGCGGTGTTGCGGCTGGACAAGCTCGGTGCCGCGTTGGTCTGCGGCGGCGCGACGCTGATGCCCAGGTTGCCCGCCTGGCTGCGGCAGGCCAATGGGTTGCCGCATGACTGAGGCGCACCCGCCGGCGCCATTGCGCGTGGTGAATGCAATGCTCGGCCGTGGGCTGGGCGGCCTTGAGCAGACGCTGGTCGACTACGGCGATGCGCTGACCCTTGTGGGCCACGAGGTGCACGCGGTGATCCACCCGGATGCCGCGATACGCGGGGCGCTGGAGGCGCGCGGTGCGACATGGCATCCGTTGCCTCACCTGGGTGCGTGGGACCCGTTTGCGGTTGGGCGGCTGCGCGAATTGCTGCGAACGCTGCGGCCGGACGCGAGCTTCTCCCATGGCAACCGCGCCGTGGGATTGCTTTCGCGAGCTGGGGCGCGGCCACTGATCGGGGTGCTGCAGAACTACAAGATGCACTGCGGCGCGCTGACCGCGGCGTGCCATCCGACGCAGGACCTGAAGCGCTACGCGCGTGGCCAGGGGGTGGCTGACGAGGACCTGTACCACATCCCCAACATGGTGCGCGTGCCTGCGGTGCCGCCGCGGCGCGAGGTGCACGCTCCGCCGGTCATTGGCGCGATGGGACGCCTGGTGGCCAAGAAGGGCTTCGATGTGTTCATTGCGGCGCTGGCCCGGCTGGCCGCACAGGGCACGGTATTCCGCGCGGTGCTCGCCGGCGACGGCGAGGACGCCGCCGCGCTGCGGCGCCTTGCGGCCGAGAGTGGTCTCGCACAGGTTTTGTCGTTCCCTGGCTGGGTGGACGACAAGCAAACGTTTTTTGACGGCATCGACATATTTTGTCTACCGTCTCACCATGAGCCGTTTGGTATTGTCCTGCTCGAGGCGATGGCGCAGGCGTTGCCGGTCGTCACGACCGCCAGCGAAGGCCCCTCGGAGATTGTCCGCGACGGTGTGGATGCCACCATCGTCGCCACGGCAGACCCGGATGCGTTGGCCGGTGGGCTGCGGCTGCTGCTCTCCGATCAGGATCGTGCCGCCCGGCTGGGAGCCAGCGCCTATCGGTTGGTACGGGACAGATACGATCTGCCTCGGGTCGCCGGCTGCCTCGATCAGGCGCTGCGCCGCATCGTGGGATCAGCTGCTGCGCGTGGCGGGCGCGATGTCCATGCGCCGGCGTGAGGCGGCGTCATGAGCGGCACGCAGGTGATCGACTGGGAGGAACGCTTCCGCGAGGGCACCACGCGTTGGGAGCGCCCGGCGCTGCATCCGGCCTTCGTTGACTGGCAGGAAAGTGGGGTTCTGGCGCCGTGCAGCATCCTGGTGCCGGGCGCCGGGCGCAGCACCGAGCCGTTGGCGCTGGCGGAGGCGGGGTTTGCGGTTACCGTGGTTGACGCCGCACCGACGGCCGTGGCGACCCAGCGGGCGCGGCTGGAACGGGTGCACATGAAGGCGCGGGTCGAGCTGGCCGACCTGTTCGCCTGGCGGCCGCCGACGCCGTTCGATGCGGTTTACGACCAGGCCTGCCTGTGCGCGCTGCCGCCGCAACTGTGGCCGGACTACGCGGCGCGGCTGCATGGGTGGCTGCGCCCTGGTGGGCTTCTGTTCATTCTGTTGATGCAAACAGGCAAGGACGGCGGGCCGCCGTTCCATTGCGGCGTGCCGGCCATGCGCACGTTGTTCGACGCCATGCACTGGGAGTGGCCCGCTGCGTTGTCGGCAATGATGCCGCATCCCTCGGGTATCGGCGAAGAACAGCCGGTGGTGCTGGCGCGGCGTTGATGATGGGGCGCTGATGCGTAATCGCGCGTCAGGCGAGGGCGGTTTCGTGCACGCGTTCCTTGACGAACAGCACGGCGATGCCACTTACCAGTGCAGCGCCCATCACGTAGTAGCTCGGCGCCAGCGGATCGCCGGTCCAGTGCACTAACGAGGTGGCGATATATGGCGCGAAGCCACCAAAGATCGCTACGGCGAAGCCGTAACTAACGGACAGCGCAGTATAGCGCACATTGGTCGGAAACATCTCCGACAGTATCGTGGAGATCACCCCGGTATATAGCGTCAGCACCATCTGGGCGGTGGCCTGGACCACCAGCAATCCCCAGAAATTCGGATAGGTTTGCAGGAACCGGAATAGCGGATAGGCCATCACGAAGGCCAGCACAGTACACGCGAACAACATTGGTTTGCGGCCGGTCCGATCCGAGTAATGGCCTACGATCGGCGTCAGCACGAGATACAGTACGCCTGCCAGGGACGTGGACCACAAGGCGTGGCTGAGATCGATCTTCAGCGTCTGCGACGCGAAGCTCGGCAGGAACACCAGGAACACATAGTTAATGACGCAGCCGATGATGGACAGCCCGAACGCCGCCAGAAACACCCAGCCATGCGTGGTGAACGCTTCGGCGAGTGGCATGCGGGTCAGCGACCTTGTTGCCTCGGCGCGCCGGAAGGCGGGGGTCTCGGCGACGCGGGTGCGCAGGTAGTAGCCCACCGGGCCGAGCACGAAGCCGATCAGGAACGGGATACGCCACCCCCAGGCGAAGAAGCTTTCCGCCGACAGCGTCGAGGTGAGGATCGCGGCGGAGAATGTCGCGCCCATCGCACCGAGTGCGGTCGCCGCCTGCTGCAGGCTGCCGATCAGACCGCGGCGGCCGCTAGGTGCATGCTCCACCAGGAACGCCGCGGCGCCGCCCCACTCGCCACCGGTGGAGAAGCCTTGCAGCATGCGGCATATCACCAGCAGGAACGCACCCCATACGCCGATCAGGCCATAGGACGGGATCAGACCGGTGCAGCCGGTGGCGAAGGCCATCAGTCCGATGGTGATCACCAGCGCCTTGCGGCGGCCGAAGCGGTCGCCGTACCAGCCGATCACCATTGCGCCCACCGGCCGCATCAGGAAGCCAACGGCAAAGGTGGCGAAGCTGGCGAGCAGGGAGGCGATCGGATCGGCCGATGGGAAGAACGCGCGGCCGATCGCGACGGCGAAGAAGCCGTAGATGACGAAGTCGAAGATCTCGAAGACCTGGCCGATCGCGCAGGCGACGACGGCGCGGCGAATCGTGGCCGCGTCCTCGGCTGGTGCCGGGTATGCCCCCGGGACCGACAGCGGCGGCGCGGCAGTTCGTTGCATGTTGTGCCCCTATGTCGGATCGGTCGTTGCCCGGCCGGTTGTTGTGCCTCCGGCAACTATAGGGCGCGGTTGCGGCGGGACGAAAGTCCGGAAGTATCGGTTCGGCGGGCAGCCTTGCCAACTGGATCACGACCGGTTGGAATGCCACTCACAGGCTGGGGCAGCCCTCAAGGGGACGGGGAGAGTCTTCCCCGATCCAGGCTCTTATCCTACAACGTACTAAACCGGCAGCAGGCTGATGAGCTGCTTGCCATGGTCGGCGCAGGCAAGGCAGAAATTGGCCAGCGCGTAGATCGCCACGCCCTTCGTGCCGACACCGCCGGCCGTCTCGGTTGTGCCGAGCCAGCTATCCTCGGCCTTCAGCTTCTTCACCGCCTTCATCGCCGCCGCGGCAAAGCGCGCGCACCGCTTCGTCTGCTTGTGCAGCTCGCTGATTTCCTCGAACAGCTTGGTGACCGTCTTGTTCATCCGGCGATTGAGGTTGATCTGCTCGGTGGCGAGCATGCGGTCGGGCAGCCCGGTCAGGCTCTTGGTGATCCGCTCGATCTTGCCCGACAGCTCATCCGCCTTGCTTTCAAGCTTTGAGGTCAGCCCGCTGAACTGAACGCAACGTGCCTCGATGGCGCTGGCCGACTTGATCATGTCCTTGGTGACCGGCAGCGCAGCCGCCAGCACCTCCTTGCCGACCTGCTTTGCCTTCGACGCCTTCTGGCCCTCGCCCTTTGCCTTCGCCTTGTCGCGCTGCTTATTCAGGTCGTCGACATGCAGGATGTCGTCCACCAGCTTCGCGTAGACGATGTCGATTTCCTCGGCCCAGGTCTTGATCGCCTTGCCGACCTCCGCGATGCCCTTGCAGGCGGCAATGATGTTCATCCAGCCCGTGCCGAAGCTCAGCACCACTGATGCCACCGCGACGGCGACGCCGATGCTGCCCAGCACGATCTTCGTGGCGCTCTTCACCCGGAAGTCCTTGAGATCCTTCTTGCGTGCCAGATAGGCGCTCCAGGCCTCCTGGAGCGCCAGGTTGATCCGGTCCTCGACAATGCGCCCATAGTAGGCGAGCACCTCGTTCGCCTCCTTCGTCTTCGCCGCCAGGATGGTGGGGTCCTTCTTGATGCTGGCATCCACGGCGGCGATCGTGTCGCGGAAATCCTCGCGTACCTTCTCGAGTGCCTCGAGCGCGGCGTCGCCGAGTTCCCCGGCGCGGAGGCCGGCCTGGCCGGTGTCGATCAGCTCCTTGAAGACCTTGTCGACCTCGATCTCCACCGTCACCAGGATCGGATCCACCTGCAGGAATACCGGCTTCACGCCGGCGGCAAGGTCGAAAGTGCGGAGCCGGTAGCCGGAGACCATCTGCCCGGTTGGCCGCGGCGGCTGGGCGGCCTGCTCGACCTCCTGCCAGATCTTGTCGATCTGTTTGAGCAGGGCCTGCTGCGCCTTCTGACCGATCTTCGATGTCGTCTTCTTCAGCGCGGCCTGGATTTCAGTTTCGTATTCGGTCTTGGCGCGCAGCACGGCTGGCATGCACGTCATACGCTTTTCGAACGTCGGGGCGCCGTCGAAGGATTTCAGCGAGGGGCCAAAGTCCTTGCCCTGGCTTAGCAGCATCGAGATTTCCGGGGGAACTTCGCGTGCGTTCTTGACGAACGCGTCCTTCACCGTGGTCCATTGCGCCTGGAAGTTTGTCGGCATCGATTCCTCCGGAAGAAGACAGGGACCCGGTCCATTGGACCATGAACTGTTGATGGATCATGAATTGTTGCACTGCGGCTTCGGTGAGTTGGCCTGGAGCAGGTGGCCACGGCGTGGCGGAATTGGCCTTCGGCGGGGCCGGATTGGCGCCTCGGGCAGCCATCGCGCGTTCCTATGGCACAGTCACGACAGGAGAAGAAGGGGTAGTGTCTCAGTTCAAACCGGCACCGGCCTGCATCCTCAGTCGTTGCGCCGAAAATCTCGCTTATTGCAACAATAATGCGAACTTTCGAGCCGAGATGTCTCAGTCCAAACGGCAGTAGCCGCCCGGAACGGCGAAATTCTCCGCGCAGAGAGCTATGCGACGGGCAGGGACCTCGTCGGCCTGATGCCACGCGGCATGGTGCTCAGGCCGAAGCACGCCAAGCCATCGCCGCGCTAGGTCATGCCACAGCCGAGGTCCCTGTTCGACTGCCCATGCAGCGGTGCGGCGGTAGGCATCATCATGTGCGTCGTCGACGAACTCCACCGCAGGCTCCCCATTGTATCGGTTCAAGCCGTGAACGACACCAGCACTGCCCACGCGGCGATCAACCCGAGCGCCACTCCGGTCGCGATGAGATACGCACGCCACATTTCTTTCTCCGTCTCGGGGGGCCTCGCCAAGCTTCGCGAAAGGCGGCGCGGTGGCTGAAGGTTCGAGTTCATCTGCCACACTCCCTACGCCGGTGTGTCGCCCGACAGGGCCGGGGCGACGGTGGCAGCGCGCGTGATCTGGATGGTCGTCGGCATGGCCGCTCTCCGTTTCTCCGGGCTCTCTTTGCGGTTCCGTCAAGCCCGCGTCCGTTACGGATCAGACCGTAGAGGCCGGGCGGTTCAGCGGACTATAGGAAAGGCAGCCGATCATTTTTGGCAGTGAGGTGGCCCACATTTCCGACGAAAAAAGGTAGGGACTTTTCGGCGGGGCCGGCGACCGCCGCGGCGTTTTCGGTCAGCGCGTCGCGGCATCGAGCACTATTTTTGGTCGAAGGGCGCGCTTCGACCTGACGCGCTGCCGATTTTGGAGTAGCGGGCCAGTTTGAAAAGCGGAAGCGGGGCAGCGGGCATGGACCGGAGGGGATTACGCACGCTGCTCGTCATCCACGGCTTCATCACCTTGGCCGCCTCTGTCGTTCTGACCGTCGCGCCCGGGTTGATCCCAAGTGCTGTCGGTATCCATCTCGAACCGAGTGCCGATGTGGTCGTGTATCTACTCGCGGGTGCTGAGTTCGGGCTTGCCGTCCTGTCGTTTGGTGCCAGCCGCCTGACGGACCCGCAAGCGCTCCGGCTGATCGTCTGGAGCTGCATTGCGTTCCACGGATCGTCGGCTGTTCTGGAGATATACGCCTATGCTCAGGGTGTGGGCGTCGCAATCTTGGGCAACGTAGCTGCCCGCGCGGTCATGATTGTCCTGTTTGCCAAATTGTCGAAGGATCGCGCCTAGCTGGGTCGCCGCCGGCGCTGGAACCCCAACGCTGGCTGCCAGTGTTAGGCTTGCCTTGCCGATTGCCGCACTGCCGGCTTTGCTTGTGGTTACCAGACCGGCAGCGACCAACGTGATGCTCGACAGCCTCCTGCGAGCCGTCGCCGGCGCGGAGTGGTATTGACGCTCCACGCGCGCGCGTTTCTGCTGATCCTGGCACTGGCCAACGAGGCAGGCATGGAGCGCATACGGGCGTGGACTTCCAGATCACCGACGACCAACGAAGTCTGCAACAACGCTGCCTGACGCTGGCGGCGGATTTTGCCACCCGCTCGGCGGAGCACGATCGTGACGCCTCACATCCGATCGAGAATTACCAACGCCTCCGCGAGGAGGGGTTCCTCACGCTAAGCGTCCCACGCGAGTGGGGCGGATGTGGCGTCGATTTCCTCAGTCATACGCTCGCCTATGAAGCGCTGGGCCAGGGCTGCCCGTCCACCGCGCTGGCCTTCAACATGCACGACTCAGTCATCATGCCTGCACTGCAAAGCGCCGAGGTCGCGACCGAAGCCAAGCGTCATTTGGCCGATCTGGTGGTGCAGCAAGGCAAGCTGATTGGCGGCAACTTCTCTGAGCCAGGGACGACCTCCCTGGTCGGAGAGCGCGCACTGACGGCGCGTGCACGGCGGATCGATGGCGGATACCGGATCACCGGACGGAAGATGTTCGCATCGATGCTGGAGGCTGCTGACTATGTCCTGGTGCTGGCTTATCCCGACACGGCGACCGGCCCTTCGGCGGGCATGCTGCTGTTGGTGCCGCGCGACGCCCCCGGCCGCAGCGTCAATCCGAACTGGGACGTGCTCGGCATGCGCGCGACGCGCAGCGACGCGCTGATCCTGGACGAATGCTGGGTGCCCGACAGTGCGGTCGTCTTTCAGTCAGATGACATGCGACCGTTTCGCCAGGCGTTCTTGAATTGGTTCTGGGGGTCGTATACGGCAGTCTATCTTGGTGTCGCCGTGGCGGCTTATCACGAGCTGATCAAGGTACTGCACGCACGCCAGCCGCAGGGCCACGCGCAGTCATTGGCGTACCATCCGGATGTGCGCCGGCAGGTCGCGCAGATGAGTGTCGATCTCGAAGCGGCACGATTGATCACCTATCGGTCCGCCTGGCTGAGCGACACGCAGGGGCCGACGCTGGAGACCACAACGGCGCTGTATCGCGCGAAATACATGGTGGGCGAGGCGGTGACCCGCATCACCCGTACCGCGCTGACACTAGGCGGCGCACACGGCATCTTCAAAGGCTCCAGGCTGGAGCAACTGTTTCGCGATGGTGCACTGGCGCCCATGCAGCCGCCGGCGGCGGATTTCTGCCTGTGGAACATGGGCGTGTTCGAGTTGGGCCTTGATGCCGCGGACCTGTTGCCGCCGCTAAAGCCGGGTTAGCCGCCTAACGCAGCACCCAGCTTGTCCAACAATCCTTGCGTCCCCTGCTCGCGCGTCGCCACCCAGTCGGTGCCATCCAGGAACACACCCTGCTCAGTGAAGATCAGCCGCGTGCCGGGACCTTCCGGTTTGAACTCTACCGTCGTCAGCGAGATCGACATCGGTGTGTCGTCCAGGTGCATGATGTAGCTGTAGATGATGCGCTGGTTGGGCACGATGTCCTGATAGCAGCAGTCGAATTTGTGCATGGCACCGCCGGCCGGCCCGGTTGAAAGCCGCTCGCGTCCACCGACCCGAATGTCGCTCTCGTGGGTGAACTTGGTCCATTCTTCCGGGCCAACGAACCACTGCGCTTTCTGTACTGGGTCTGCCCAGGCGGCGAACACCCGCACGGGCGGTGCCGCGAATACGCGCTCGATGACGAAGGTGGTGTGTTCGGTCGTTCGCTCGGTCATTTGTGTCTCCCTTGGTCCAATGAGGCGTCTTGCGCCGCGAGGTAGTCGCCGAGCCGATCGAGCCGGCGCTCCCACCCAGCGCGCCGTTTGGCGATCCAGGTTTCAGCCGTGCGCAGAGCTGCCGGGTGGATGCGGCAGGTGCGCACCCGGCCGGTCTTTTCCGACCGAACCAGCCCGCTGGCTTCCAGCACCTGGAGGTGCTGCAACACCGCCGGCAACGACATCTCCAGCGGCTGGGCGAGCTCGCTGACCGAAGCCGGACCGCGGGCTAGCCGCTCTACCATAACGCGCCTGGCTGGGTCGGCGAGCGCCTGGAAGACGCGATCGAGTGCGGCGGTTTGGTTAAGCATATCCTTAACTATCCTGCGATACCGCTGCTGGCAAGCATCGAGTGGGATCCATCCGCGAAAGTTGATCGCGCGACATACCGGCTCGGCAGGTGCCCGGCATAGCGACGGCAGCGGTGGCGTCCTGGCGAGGCCGGCGCAAAGCGTCTATCGTCGCCCAGCCATCAGGCGGGGGAGGCGCACATGCATCTGTTCCGGCAGCATGCGATCAAGGACCATGCGGCAGCGGCGGCGCTGGTCCCGGTGATTGATTACGGCCCATATTTCGGCGGCGCGCCGGGCGCGCTGCAGCGGTTGGCCGACGAACTGCGGCATGCCTGTGAGACCGTCGGCTTCTTCTACGCGCTAAACCATGGTGTGCCGCAGACCATCATCGATCGAGGCTTCGCCGCGTCGCACCAATTTCACGCGCTGCGGCTGGGTGACAAACTCCAGCTACGGCTAAACGAGAACAATATTGGCTATATGCCGATGAACGCCTCGGTGCAGGCGGCCTCCACCGTGCACAAGGCCACCAAGCCGAACCAGAACGAGAGTTTCTTCATCAGCCACGATCGCGGCGCCGATCATCCTGACGTGCTGGCTGGCGTCCCGCTGCGAGGTCGTAACAAGTGGCCCGACGGGATGACAACGATGCGTGCCGACATGATGGCGTATTTCGATGCGCTGTATGCGATGGGCCAGCGCATGTTGCCACCCTTCGCGGTTGCGCTTGGGATGCCGGCCGATCACTTCGCGGCATATTTTGCTAACGAGGCGCACGCCAATTGCCGCTTCCTGCACTACCCGCGGCAGCAGGACACCAGCGAGAACACCTTCGGGACCGCGCCGCACACCGACAACAGTTTCATGACCGCGCTGGCACGGACCGAGGTCCCCGGCCTGGCGATCCGCCTGCCGTCGGGCGAGTGGTTCCCGCCACCGGTGATCCCGGGGACATTCCTGATCAATCTGGGCAACATGATGCGCCGCTGGTCGAACAACCGGTTTCTGTCGACCCCGCACGGGGTGATCAACGAGTCGGGAACGGACCGATATTCGATCGCCTACTTCCACAGCCCGAACCCTGATGTGGTCATCGACTGCCTGCCAAGCTGCGTCAGTGTTGACAATCCGGCGCAATATGAGGCTGCGGTATATCGCGATCTGATCCTGGCGTTCTTCCGGGCGAACTATTTCCATCAGCAAGGGCACAAGTCCGAAGCGGCAATGGCGGCTGCCGCGCAGTGATTTGGGAGGCCGACGAGACCGCGATGCCGGAAATTCACAGCGGTCGCGGATGGTCAGCCAGCTCGGGATTGCCGCCGCGAGCACACGAAGGAGGCGAAGCACGCCGCGCCATAAGGGAACCGTAACTCATGGGCTGCCTTGTGGGGGAGGGCGGGTTCATTCGCAGTCAGCGAACGGCAAATGCAGCATTACGGCAAGCTGCGGGGCGATCGCGCTCGCGCTGACGCGGTGGCGGTTAACCTGTGGTGGCGTCTGTGCCACACTGGGCTTAAGGGCGGATCGAAGTGCCGTCCCGATTGGGTAGGGCGGTCATCCACCCTGCCTTGCGACAGGGAAGGGAGTTCAGGTGACTACATACAATGTTCTGATCATGGGCGCGTCCTACGGGTCGCTGCTAGCAACCAAGCTATTGTTCGGCGGCAACAAAGTAAAGCTCGTGTGTCTGCCGGCCGAGGTTGAGGCGTTCAATACCGAAGGCGCCCGCGTGCGCATTCCGATCAAGGGACGGTCCGCTCCGATCGAAATCGATTCGCGTAAGTTGCCAGGTCATCTTTCCGCTGATGGTCCGAGCGCAGTCAATCCGGCCGAATACGATCTGATCGCGCTGGCAATGCAGGAACCGCAATACCGTTCCGCTGGTGTGCGAGAGTTGCTGGATGCGGTGGCCCGCTCCCGGGTGCCCTGCATGTCGATCATGAACATGCCCCCTTTGCCCTACCTGAAGCGCATCCCGGGCCTCGCGACCGACAAACTCACGCACTGCTTCACCGACGCAACGGTCTGGCACAACTTCGATCCCGGCCTGCTGACGCTGTGCAGCCCCGATCCGCAGGCAATCCGCCCGCCTGGCGAGAAGATCAACGTGCTGCAGGTCACGCTGCCGACCAACTTCAAGGCGGCGCGTTTTGCGTCCAACCAACACACCGCGATCCTGCGCGAGATGCAGGCGCAGATCGAGGCGATCCGGTACGATCCAGGTGACGGTCCGATCGACCTGCCGGTCAAGCTCAAAGTGTACGACTCGATCTTCGTGCCGCTAGCCAAGTGGGCTATGCTGGTCACCGGCAATTATCGCTGCGTGACTCCGGATGCGGCAGTTACCATCAAGGAGGCGGTTCACGCCGATCTCGATGCATCCCGACAGGTCTACGACTGGGTACGCGACCTGTGCGTCAAGCTCGGTGCGTCGCCGGACGACCTTGTGCCGTTCGAGAAATATGCCGCGGCGGCCGCGGAATTGGTGCGGCCGTCCTCGGCGGCGCGTGCGTTGTTTGCCGGTGCCCCGAACATCGAACGGGTGGACCGGCTGGTGCAGAGCATCGCGGCACAGCACGGTATGCGGAACGCCGTGCTCGACGCGACGGTAGCATTGGTGGATGCGCGGCTGGAACTCAATCGAAAAGCTGCCGCCTGATCGTTCCGCTGGCGTTGCTGGCGGACACCGTTTCACGCGCACCACCTTCCCACGTCATGGCCGGGTCAAGTCCGACCATGACGGAAGGGAAACGGTGGCGATCAAACTGAGCGACGGGCTGGTGCTTGACGTTTGCTCCAGCGCGGCCTTCCAATACCAGCGGGAACGAACGCAGGAGACGACGATGCACGACACGGTTATCCGCGGTGGCACGATCATCGATGGCACCGGCGATGCTGCCTTCTCCGGCGATGTTGCGGTCAAGGACGGCAGGATCGCTCAGGTTGGCGGCAAGGCCGGTCCCGGCAAGCGTGACATCGATGCTGATGGTCTGCTCGTCACACCTGGCTGGGTCGATGCGCACACGCATTATGATGGGCAAGCGACCTGGGATTCAGAGTTGGCGCCGTCGTCCTGGCACGGCGTCTCGACTATCCTGTTCGGCAATTGCGGTGTCGGCTTTGCGCCGGTTCGTAAGCAGCACCAGGAGTCGCTGATCGGCCTGATGGAAGCGGTCGAGGAGATCCCCGGCATTGCACTCGCCGAGGGACTGAAATGGGACTGGGAAAGCTTCCCGGAATATCTCGATGCGTTGGAGCGCACGCCGCACGCGATCGATTTCGGCGCGCAGATCCCGCACCACCCGCTGCGCGTCTACGCCATGGGCGATCGCGCGATCAATCGCGAGCCGGCCACCGGCGATGACATCGCCGAGATGCGGCGGCTGACCCGCCAGGCCATGCAGGCGGGCGCGTTCGGTTTCACCACCTCGCGCACCAACTCGCACAAGACCCTGACCGGCGAGATGGTGCCTGGCCGCTACTCCGAGGTGGACGAGTTGATGGGGATCGGTTCGGCGCTGAAGGGTCTCGGCTATGGCGCGTTCGGCATGAACAGCGATTTCGACGATGAAACCACAGAGCTGGAATGGATGACGCGGCTGGCGCAGGACACCGGCCGGCCGGTCTGGTTTCTGCTGACCGATCGCATGAGCGATCCGCAGCGCTGGCGCAGACTGATGAAGGGGGTGCACGCGGCGCGCGCGCAGGGTGCGATGGTGACCGCGCAGGTGGCCGGCCGGCCGGTTGGCGTCCTGCTCGGCGTCGACACCGCACTCAATCCATTCTCGATCCGACCGAGCTACCAGGCACTGCTACAGCTGCCCGCGGCCGAGCGGCTGAAGCGCCTGGCCGACCCGACGATGCGCGGGCAGATCCTGAGCGAGGCGCCATCGCCTGAACTGGTGCGCGTGCTGTCGCAGTTCCGCCAGCAGATCACCACGCGCTGGGACCGCATGTTTGTGATGGGCGATCCGCCGGATTACGAGCCCGCGGAAAGCAGCAGCATCGCCGCCATTGCCAAACGCGGCAATCACACGCCGGACGAGGTCGCCTACGATTATCTGGCCGGTGGCGCTGATCGGTTCCTGTTCTTTCCGATCGTCGGGTACACCGAGGCCAACCACGACATCATCCGCACGATGCTGACCGACCGGGCAACGGTACTGGGATTGAGCGATGGCGGGGCGCATTGCTCCTCGATCGTGGACGCCGGCGTGCCGAGTTGGATGCTGATCCATTGGGGGCGCGACCGGAAGCGTGGGCCGGGCTTGCCGCTGGAACTGCTGGTGAAGCGCCAGACCAGCGAGACGGCGGATTTCTTCGGGCTGCGCGATCGGGGGCGGCTGGCGCCCGGGCGACGCGCCGATGTCAACGTGATCGACTTCGATGCGATGCGGCTGCACATCCCCGAAGTACACTACGATCTGCCCGCCGGCGGACGCCGGCTGATGCAACGTGTGGATGGGTATGTGGCGACGTTTGTCGCCGGCACGCCGGTGTTCGAAGGGGGTGTGTATACCGGGGCAACGCCGGGCAAGCTGGTCCGCGCTGGCGCATGATCGGCGTTGCGGCGCGTGGTGCTGCGCGCCGCAACGGTCGAAGCAGGCGGTGAACATTGAGGTGTCAGCGGTATTCAGCCCGTAATCACATCGGTAATGTTACCCCGCCGCACTGCCGAGCAAGCGGGTATAGATGTGTTCCTTGAGCGTCACGATTGTTGCCCCACACCAGGGAGCGTGCGACAGCCTTTCGATCCTTTCCGCAAGGCTAATATTAGCGACATACCGACTCGTTTTCTGAGCTCGCTGCATGTCCGGCCCATGGATCAGCGCGGATAAAACACAGATACGGCGCCCGCCGCGTCGGCGAAGTCGCGTGCGATCTCCTCGGGTACGGCCGCGATCCCGTATCGTCGTAGCCAGCACCCAAGGCGTTGATCCGCCGTGACCATCGCGAACGGCACGGCTATCAGTAGTCCGCCTGCGAACGGCAGCGCCCACAGCACGGCGCGCCATCCGGCGCAGGCGAACGCCGCGAACACGGTGATCCCCAGCAGCGTGTGCGGCCAGCATAGCCGCACGGCTTCCGCCCAGCCGACGCCGCGGTCGAGACGGTTCTGCGCTGCCCAGCCCGGCCGCGCGCCGAGCATCAGGCGGACGATGGCAACAGTCTTGCTCATCGGCGTGATAGCGTCATAGATCAGCGTGAATACGGTCTCGGTCAGCACGCCCGCCAGGAACCGCGCTGCGCGGCCGTAGCGTGCCCGCTTCGCGCGCGACATCAGGACTTCCAGATAGCCCAACAACTTCGGTACGTAGAGTGCTCCGCTCCAGGCCAGCGTTAGCAGCAACGCCGCGCCTGCCGGAAACGGCGAAGCATGGTCGGTCACTGCCGCCGCTGCCGCACCGCAGAGGAACAGCATCTGGAACGGCGCCCCGGTGAACAGCAGGATCGCCTGCAGTAGCTGCCAGCGGCCCATCGGCCGCAACCCCTTCAGGCGCAGCAGGTTTCGGTATTGCAGATTGCCGGCCAGCCAGCGTAGCTCGCGCCCGATATGCTCGGGGAGCGCCGGGGGGAATACTTCGAACGAGCCGTCTTCGTCCACCAGCACGCGCACGCCCCAGCCCGCGCCGCGCAGCAACGCCGCCTCCACCTGGTCGTGCGACAGGATGTGCGCCGCGCCCGGCAGCAGCGGCAGTCTGGCGTGCGCGCGAAACGGGGTGATGCGGATCATCGCGTTGTGACCCCAATACGGTCCCTCATCGCCCTGCCACCAATTTTGGCCGGCTGCCCAGGTGCGCATCCCAGCGCGCATGCCGAACTGAAACAGCCGCGCGAATGGCGCGGTCGCCGGTTCACCAACCGTCAGATGCTGGAGGATCCCGAGCCCAGGATCGGCTTCCATGGTCCGCGCCAGTCGCAGTACCGTGGCCGCCGACATCGATGAGTCCGCGTCCAGCACCAGCATCAGGTCGAAGCCGACCGCACCATGGTCCAAGAAATCCATGATGTTACCGGCCTTGAAACCGGTGTTGTCGGCGCGTCGGCGATAGTGGATCCGGGCGCGATCCGCGTCGCTCAGCGCGGCGAGCGTACGGTCCTCCGCGGCCACCGCTAGCGGGTCGGTCGTGTCCGATAGCACGAAGGCCGCGACCGCCCAGCTGGGGCAACCCGATGTCAGCGCATCCAGCATGTGACACAGTCGCGTCAGGGCCGACGCCAAGTTCTCGTTGCGCACCGTCATCGCGACCGCCATCGGTGGCGGGTCGGACGCTACGTCCACTGTCACCGGTTTGCTTGCTGACAACAGTACCGCGAATCCAATCAGACCGTTTGCCAGGCACAGCCCAGTCCATGGCGCGGTCCCAAGCAGTCCAATCAGCATGGCCAGCTTGGACAGCGTCCATCCACCGGGCGTCAACACCTGCCCGAGCAGGGCCACAAGCCCGGCGGTCACACCAAGCATCGTCAGGGCGACCAGCCACCGCCGTGCGGCCATCGTCGGCCTTTGCCCGGCCCGCGTAAGGCCTAGCGGCACTTGAGATTGCGTTGCCACGACGAGACTCCGCCTGATCCCGAGGGAGGGTGCAACCCGTCCAACCCGTCGGGATCGTTAGCCGAATGCCATCCACCAGCTGTCGCCGCCGCTGATGGGATGGTCAGCACACGTTAGCGGATTGGTGCAACGCGCAAAATGTCGCCCCGGGGGGTCAAGATTTGGCACGACGCAGCAACCACTGATGTGGTCCACTAGGTCACAAGGCCTCGCTCACCGTATCGTTACCAACCTTGGCACACACGCAGCGGATCGAAAACAGACCTATGCAACGCGAGACCACGCCGCGTGACAGCGCCGGTGCGCCCCCGGACAGCCGGGGCGGATCGGAAATGGGCCTCGCGCCCGGGTCGACGGCGGGAGAAATTGCCACACCATCCGCCTCTCGGAGCGGCTTCCGCCCAAAGGTTCTTTCGCCTCCGCAGCCACACCGCTACCCTTCCAGGCGTATGCGATTCCTCAAGCTCTCCCTCACTACAACCGGCACGGTGCTGTTCGCACTGGACACGGCGCTCGTAGCGCTTGCCTGGCCCCTGGTGCTATGGGTGGCGCAGCCCACCGTTGGAACGCTGCTAGCGATCCCGACAGATCTCCGCGGCTTGGCCTATCCGGTGCTGGACCTACTGGTGTTCTACGCAATGGGACTCTACCGGCGGGAGGTGCTCGTCGCGGGCTGGCAGGTGCTCGCGCGGCTGCCGCTCGTTGTGGGAATGGGCGCGGTGATGGCCGCGGCACTTGCCGAGGCGCTGGGCGCGCTCAACAGCGCGGTATTCCTGCGTGTCGGCGGTCGCGATCAAGCAGTCGGCTTCGCGTTGGCTCTGCTATGCTTCACCGTCTGCGCCTTCCTGGCTCGTTTGGTCTTGCAGATCCTGCTCGCGCGGCGCGTGCTCCATCGCCGCGTGCTGGTGGTTGGCGCCGGGCAGCGGGCCTGGGAATTGCTGCACATGCTGAGCAAGGAAGGCAGCAGCTTACACTACGACGTGACGTTCCTGCATCATCCCACGCTGGGCGAGGTTGATCCGCGGCTAGCGAGCGGCGTGGGAACGCCGATCGTGCATCTGGTTGATTTTGCGGTCCTGCAGGCCGCGCGTCAGGTGGACGCCGACGAAATCGTGGTGGCGCCGGACGAGCGGCGTGGCATGGACCTGCGGCGCCTGCTGGACTGCAAGAAAGCTGGATTTCCAGTACTGCAGTATCTTGCCTTTGTGGAGCGGGAGATCCGACGGGTGGACCTGAAGCGGATGGAGCTGAGTTGGCTCCTCTATTCGGACGGGTTCCAATTTGGCGCAATGGATCGCTTCCTCAAGCGTATGTTCGATCTGGTGATGAGTTTGCTGGTACTGTTCTTGACTGCGCCATGCCTGCTGGTGGCCATGCTGGCGGTGTGCTGGGACAGCCCCGGGCCGGTGTTCTACCGCCAGGAGCGGGTTACCAAGGGCGGTCAGATTTTCTGGATCCGCAAGCTGCGAACCATGCGGGTCGACGCCGAAGCGCAAGGTGCGGTGTGGGCGGCGGCGAAAGATAACCGGATCACGCGGGTGGGTGCGTTCTTGCGACGCAGTCGGATCGACGAACTGCCGCAATTGCTGAATATCCTGAGCGGAGAGATGTCGTTCGTCGGACCGCGGCCGGAACGCCCGGTCTTCGTGGCCGAACTGGGGAACCAGATCCCGCTATACCACGAGCGACATCTGGTAAAAGCGGGCCTGACCGGCTGGGCGCAGATCAACTACCCCTACGGCGCCTCGATCGACGATGCGCGGTCGAAGCTGAGCTTCGACCTATACTACGTGAAGAACTTCTCGATTCTATTCGACCTGGTCATCCTACTGCAGACCTTGAGGGTCGTGCTGTGGCCAAGCGGTGTTCGATGAAATCGGGTGGCGTTCGGTGATACCGGTCATCAGCACCGTCAGCAGGGTTTCAATCGAGCGATGCAGGCCGGCGGAATCCTGCTGACGGTGCTGGCGATCGCTGGCATGCCGATGATGGCACTGATCGTCATGGCCACGACCGGCGCGGCGACGCCGCTCGGCGCCGCCATGGCGATCGGCCTGATCCTGCTTGTGGCCTTTGTTCTGGCGCTGCTTTGGTCTCGCGACCTGGATGTGCTGTCGGAGACGGTGCGGCGGTTGGAAGAGGATCAACCAATCTCCGAAACTCCTGCTCTGCCTGGCCTCGAGCGGGTCGGGCGCGAGATTGAGCGATTGTCGCGCCGTCTGGCCGAACGCTTGGCTCTGACGGAGGAACTGCGCCGAGCGGATGAGGCGATCGTCGAGCGGCTACCCGATCCGCTGCTCGTGCTGGCCGCCGATCGTTCGGTTCGCCGCGCCAACAGGGCCGCACAGGTGGCGTTCGGGGCCGACATGGCGGCGGTACTACGCCATCCCGAGTTGCATAGCGCAATCGACCGGGCGTTCGCTCAGAAAAATGTTCCGCGATTGGTACAGACTGCGGAGATTGGCTTGCCTGTGCCAGTGGCACGCGAACTGCTGGCCACCGTCGTGCCGATGGACCCGCCGCTAGCCGATGGCGGCCGCCTTGTAGTGGTGCTTTCGGACCGCTCGCGCGAGCGGGCGGTGGAGCGCATGCGCGCCGACTTCGCAGCCAATGCCAGCCACGAGCTGCGCACACCGCTGGCATCGCTGATGGGGTTCATAGACACGCTTCGCGGCCCTGCTGCCGACGATCCGCCCGCGCAGCAGCGCTTCCTGGGAATCATGGCGGAGCAGGCGGCGCGGATGAACCGACTGATCGACGACCTGCTCAGCCTGTCGCGGATCGAGCTGATCGAGCATCAGGCGCCGGCGGAGCGGGTCGACCTGGCGGAACTCCTGCGGGGGCTGGCCGCGGGTTTCGAGCCGCGACTGGCGGAGCACGGCGTGACGCTCGAGCTAATGGTGGCGGGCTCGCTGCCGCCAGTACTAGGCGACGCCGACCAACTTACCCAAGTGGCACAGAACTTGCTCGACAATGCCGTGAAATATGGCCGCGAGGGCGGTGCGGTGCGGCTTACGGCCGACCCAGCGGCGGGCGCGCGGTGGCCGACGCGGCCCGGCATAGTGGTGACGGTCGTCGATCGGGGTCATGGCATTCCTCGCGAGCACCTGCCGCGGCTAACCGAGCGGTTCTATCGGGTGGACACCGGCCGATCGCGCGCGGTCGGCGGCACCGGACTAGGGCTGGCAATCGTCAAGCACATCGTCAATCGCCATCGCGGCCAACTGGCGATCGATAGCGAAGTGGGCGTCGGAACCACGGTTAGTGTCTGGTTGCCGGCGGCATGACGACAGTTGTATGGTCGGCAAGCCTTCTCGCCCGATCGGCGTGGGCCACCCACGCCGTTTGGTGCGCTTGGCTGCCGTTGGCGCCATACCCGTCGAAGTAGAACGCGCCAGCATCGGCTTGGAAAAGGGAGGCGACAATCGTCCGTGTCGCGGCCAGCCCGCGCCGATTACGGGCAGCGACACGGTGATCCGATTCAGGTCGAATCTCGTGTCGGCATTCCCTACGAACTAGCCGCCGCACTCCTCCCGGCCGCGCGCCGTCAAAGCTTCGGCGCAGATCTGCGAGCAGCCTGGATGTGGGATTGGTGTAGACTTGCGGGAAATAGGCGTGGGACCGCTGGTACATTTGAGCACAAATTGACTGATCGGATCGTGTTCTGAGGGTTGGTGTAGGAGCGATGAATAAGTGGCCCGGCGTAGCGACGGGCAACGAGTCTGGCACAAGCGGACCACTTATCCACAGATTCTACACAACTCACCGGGGCACGACCTTCAGGGAGGGAGTATTTCCGGAAGTCTAACAGAACGGCCCTCCTGTCGCGGGACGGCCCGTCTCTGGCCTCGCCCGGCCGCGTCTGTGACACTTGCGGGAGCAACGATAACCGGAGGATGCACAATGGCAACCGACAGGCAGATCGCGATCGTGACTGGGGCGGCGAGCGGGCTGGGCCGGGCGATGACGCTCGGGCTTTTGACTGCCGACATCGACGTCGCCGGGGTGGATCGCAACGTGGACGGCCTCGCCGGTGTGGGCGAGGCGGGCCGCCGGCGTCAGGCGCACGGGGTACTGCACGCCATCGGTGCTGATCTGGCCGATCCGGAGGCGTTCGACCGCATTGTGGCGAACGTGCTCGGGCGCTTCGGCCGGATCGACGTGCTGGTCAACAATGCCGGCATCGGCCAGTCGGCCGTGAGAGCCGATCAGCGGCGCAACCCGATCCGCTTTTGGGAAGCGACACCGGAACAATGGTCCCGTTTCCTGGCGGTGAACGGGACAGCGCCGATCATGCTCACCCGTGCGGTGCTGCCCCACATGCTGGCCCGGAAAGCGGGTCGGATCATCACCGTGACGACCAGCCTCGGCACCATGGTGCGCGGGGGCTACCTGCTCTACGGCGCCAGCAAGGCGGCGGCCGAGGCAGCAATGGCGGTGTTGTCGAACGATCTGAATGGCACCGGCGTGACCGCCAATGTGCTTGTCCCGGGCGGTGTAACCGACACGCCGCTGGTCGGCGATGACGCCGGCGATCGCGCCCGTATGTTGCGGCCCGAGGTGATGGTGCAGCCGCTGCTGTATTTGGTCTCGGAGGCTGCCGCCGGCGTGAACGGCCGTCGCTTCATAGGCGCCGATTGGGACGCCGCGCTGTCGCCCGTGCAGGCTGCGGAGCAAGCCGGTGCGCCAATCGCCTGGATGAGCATCGCACGGATGCCGATAGAACCGGCTTAGTCTGAGGCGCTCTCGGCCGGCGGGTAGCGCCGCAACAGGCGCATCATCAGCAGCATGGCGGGCAGGGCCGCGAACATCGCCAGGGCGTAGAAGCGCGTCCAGCCGAGGCCTTCCGCCAGGAAGCCGGACAGCCCACCGACGGTGCGCAGCGCGATCGCGGCGAGCGAAGTCAGCAGCGCATACTGCGTGGCGGTGAAGGTTACCGAGCAGAGCCCCGACAGGTACGTGATGAAGGCCGCATCGGCCATGCCCTCGGCGAAGGCCTCCGTCATCACGGTTGCGTACAGCACGTGGTGTTCGCCGGCCGAGCTGGCGAGCAGCAAATACATCGCCATCGCCGCGGTCTGCACCCAGCCGGTCCACAGCAACGCGCGACCAACACCAAGCCGCGCCACCAGCCAGCCACCCAGCGCGATGCCGATGAAGGTCGCGGTCAGTGAGAATGGACCGGTCGCCACCGCGATAGCTGCCCTATCGAAGCCGAGCGAGCGGTAGAATGGCGCGGTCATCACGCCGGCCATCGCCTCACCCAGCTTGAACAGTGCGACGAAAGCAACGATCAGCCATGCGCCTGGACGTGAGAGGAATTCTATCAGCGGCTCGACCACTGCCGTGGTCAGACGGGCGGCCAAGCCCGAAATTGCGCGCTGGGCTACCGACCGCGGCTCCGGCGCCAGCAGCGTGACGATCGGTCCCAAAGCGATCAGCGCCGCGACGCCCAGCAGCGCGCCGTGCCAGCCGACGATGTCAGCTGATTTGATCGCGCCGGCCCCGGAAATCAGCAGTGCAGCACGATAGCCCCACACATAGGCCGCCATCGCGGCACCCTGCAGGCGGGGCGGGAACACTTCGATGCGCCATGCGTCCACAACGATGTCTTGGCTGGCGGACAGGAACGCCACCAGCGCCGCCGCGGCGACTGCCGGGACGGGTGCTGCGGCCGGGTTGGATAGCGCCAACAACACAGCGGCGGCGACAAGTAGAGGTTGGATCGCCAGCAGCCAGCCGCGGCGCCGCCCGAGATGGCGTAGCGGACCTGGTGGCGGCGCGTTATCTAGTAGCGGCGCCCAGAGGAATTTCAGCGAGTAGGCCAGGCCGATGTTCGCGGTCAGGCCAATCACCGCCAGCGACACACCGCCTTCCGATAGCCACAGCCGGAAGGTGAAGCCCGATAGGGGCAGCGGCAGCCCGGCGACAAACCCGTACGCCGCCATCAGCCACAGGCGGCGGTCAGCAAGGAGGCGATTGGTAACTGCGTGGGGCATGCGAGCGGTGGTGCGCGGAGGTCCGGCGATTCGGCAAGTCCGGCACACCAGCGTCCAGGGCAATCGCGCCTGAAATTTCCTTGACAATGTCGTGGTCTTGCCCGGCGCGGCCGTGATCGACGCTAACCTGCCTCCACCCGCGTGGGTGCAACGCAGGTAGCGACGCATGACCGCAGGAAAGCTGGCATGGACCGAATGACACCCGTGACCCTACTGGTCTCCGTCATTCCGACGTCGCTCAAGTGGCCGCGGTCTCCTCCCGGCGTACCGCCTACTTATACCAGCCGTCAGAATGATCGACTCTTCCCCGGGGAGATTCCCGAATCGGCTTGAGTACGATTCCCTCTGCGTGTCGCGACGATTCGCAGGGAGTGCAACCGGATGGGCAGGCCGATCGAGATCACCCGTTTTGAG
>DASRQX010000398.1:0-1607 GCA_035696165.1 Acetobacteraceae bacterium
CCGGGCGACCGGCGACCTGCCGCAGAAACTGGGATCCGGTGCGCCGAGTGCCTCTCCGTACCGAGTGTTCGGGGCCTCAGACGGCTACTTCATGCTGGCCACGGCCAGCGACGCACAATTCGTGCGGCTCTGCACGACCCTCAGGCTCCCCGCACTGACCGGGGACCCACGCTTCGCGACGATGAGCGGGCGGCTGGCGCATCGTGACGAGCTGGATACGCTCCTGGGTGACGAGTTTCGTCGACGACCTATCTCTGCGTGGCTGCAAATACTAAGCGACGCTGGGCTCTCGGTCGGTCGCGTCAACGATATTCGAGAAGCACTGGCGTTGCCTGTCGTGGCTGAACGCGACCTATTCGTCTCGCCGGAACAAATGCACTGGCCCGGCGGCTTGCCGCTCCTCCGTCTTCCCATCGATCGCGACGGCACGGGCCCCGGCCGGCCGCCGCCGAAGCTCGGTGAACATACCGTCGAGGTTCTGCGGGAAGCCGGCATAGATGACGCGACGCTCGAGCACCTGAACCGGCAGTAAGCGGCGGTATCACTCAGAGCCTGGGTGCCACCGATATCTCACAATGCAGTCATGCCGCCATCGATGACATGTTCCGTCCCGGTGATGAAGGCGGACTCATCCGAAGCCAGGAAGACCACCAAGTTGGACACTTCGGAGGCATCGGCCATGCGGCGCAACGGAATTTGTTTCAGCGCTTCGCCGCCGCCCTCGTCGGTGGCGGCCACCATCATGGGTGTCTTGATGTAGCCTGGGTGCACGGAGTTTACGCGGATGTTCTTGTCGCCATATTCCACCGCAACCTGCTTGGTCATGCCGCGCACCGCGAACTTGCTGGCCACATAGGCAAGGTTTGGCGCGCCGTAGATTGCCACGAGACCCGCGATCGATGAGATATTGACAATTGAACCGCCGCCGGCCTTGATCATGCCGGGGAGCACAGTCTGCATCCCGAGAAACACCCCCGTTTGATTGACCGCGCAAACACGCAAGAATTCGGCTTCCGGGATTTCGGTCGTGGCGGCGAGCTGACCGAGAATACCGGCGTTGTTGACCAGCACGTTGACCGTACCGAAGCGTTCCTCGCCCTTCTTGAGCACGGTCTTCCAATCCTCGGCCCTCGACACGTCCTGCTTGACGAAAATCGCGCCGGCGCCGAGTTCGGCCGCGAGCGCCTTGCCGGCTTTCTCATTGAGATCACCCAAAATAACCTTGGCGCCGTGCTCGACGAAGGCGCGAGCATGCGCCATTCCCATGCCTTGGGAGGCCCCCGTGATAATCGCTGTCTTTCCGGTCAGTCGGCTCATCATGTTGTCTCCAAGTTCTAGAATTTGACTGAAAGCTCCGCACCAAATGTGCGGGGCTCACCCGGATACCATGTATTCACGCCGGACGAGGCGCCAAGCGCGTAGCCCGCAATGTGATACACCTTGCCGGCCAAGTTACGGACATACAGACCCCCGGAAACTTTGCTCTGCACAATCTCCTTCCAGCTAAACCGCATGCCAATAGTGGAATATCCATCGAGACGGGTGCCCGGGGTAGACGTGCCGTTGGTGCTGGAGAAGTAGGTATAGGACTGGTCGTAGAAATCGGT
>DASRQX010000399.1:0-8041 GCA_035696165.1 Acetobacteraceae bacterium
TGCATGTTGGCCGACCCGGCGGTCGTCAAGCTGATGCATTTCGCGCGCTTCGACGTTGCGGTGCTGCAGCACTTTCTCGGCATCACCGTGGCGCCGGTGAAGTGCACCAAGATCGCCGCCCGCCTGGTGCGCACCTTCACCGATCGGCATGGGCTGAAAGACCTGTGCAAGGAGCTGCTGGGGGTGGACCTGTCGAAGCAGCAGCAGACCTCGGACTGGGGCGCGGTGACGTTGACCGCGGAACAGTTGGCTTACGCGGCGTCCGACGTGCTCTACCTGCATGCGCTGTGGGCTCGGCTCGAGGCACTGCTGGCCCGCGAGGCACGGCTCGATCTGGCGGAAGCCTGCTTCGCGTTCCTGCCCGCGCGGGCCAGGCTGGACCTGCTGGGCTACGAGGACCCGGACATCTTCCACCATTGACACCGATTGGCGAGGTGTTGGCAGCGCTCGTTCCGGAGAACCTTCGCTCCGTTGGGGTTCCGCTCTAACCGGGGGCAGCTTTCCACCAGACCACCACAGCGGTTCCGATCATGGCGGGGCGCCATAACGGATAGCCGCTTGAATTAGGCCACGACCCCTCGCATATCGATCAGCCGCTCCGCCCCCGTAAGCAGTTGGCACGGTTTTTGTCCGCGCGCCGCGAATCCGCTATGCTGTCATTGACCCCGGCGGCCGGATCGCCGTACAGGGTGCTGCACCGCAGCAGGGAGACGACCACGCCATGACAGCCGCCGTCGCGACAGTCCGCGCCGATCCCGTCGCGACAGTCCGCGCAGATCTCGACGTTGCGCGTGCCGTGCTCGGCACCGAGGCGGCCGGATTGCGCGCCCTGGCGGCCGCCCTGGACGACCGTTTCACCCGCGCGGTCCAGCTGCTGGACAACGCCACCGGGCGTGTCGTGGTCAGCGGGATGGGTAAGTCCGGCCATGTGGCGCGCAAGATTGCCGCGACTTTGGCCTCCACCGGCACCCCGGCGCTGTTCGTCCACCCTGCCGAGGCCTCGCACGGCGACCTTGGGATGATCGTCGCCGGCGACGTGGTGCTGGCGCTGTCCAACTCCGGGGAAACCGTCGAACTGGCCGACCTCGTGGCACACACCCGCCGGTTCGGCCTGAAGCTTATCGGGGTCACCGCGCGGGACGGCTCGGCGCTGGCGACCGCCGCCGACGTGGCGCTGCTGCTGCCGGCAGCGGCGGAGGCCTGCCCGATGGGCCTGGCGCCCACCACCTCGACCACCATGCAGCTTGCGCTGGGCGACGCGCTGGCGGTCGCGCTGTTGACACGGCGCGGCTTCACCGCCGTCGACTTCCGCCAGTTCCACCCCGGCGGCAAGCTGGGCGCACGGCTGCGCCGGGTGCGCGATCTGATGCATGTCGGGGAAGCCGTGCCGCTGGCGCCGCCCGACACGCCGATGGACCGCGCGCTGCTGCTGATCACCGAGAAGCGCTTCGGCTGCCTCGGGATCACCGATCCAGGCGGGCGCCTGGTCGGCATCATCACCGACGGCGACCTGCGCCGCGCCATGGGCCCGGATCTGCTGGTCCGCCGGGCCGCCGAGGTGATGACCACGTCGCCACGCACCGTCGGGCCAGAGGCATTGGCCGCCGAGGCGCTGCACATAATGAACGCCCGCGAACGCCTGATCACCAGCCTGTTCGTGGTGGACACCGGCGGCCGGCCAGTCGGCATCCTGCACGTGCACGACCTGCTGCGTGCCGGGATCGCCTGAGCACCAGGAAGCGGATGAGGCGGACACACCATGGCGAACCCTCCATTCTCCACCCACTCTCCCGCGGCCCGCTCTCCCGCGCCCCGCCCGGCCGCGCCCCGGTCCGCCGAGCCCCGGTCCGCCGAAGCCGTCAGCGCGGGGCGCACGCTGATCGCCGCGTCCGACAAAACGCGCCGACGGGCGCGCGTGGCGGACCTGGAGCGGCGCCGCCACATGATCATGCTGGCCAAATGGGTGCTGCCTGCCGTGGCGCTCGCCCTGCTGTGCACCATCGCTGCGTGGCCAGAGGTCGAACGGCTCGAAACCAACGCGCGCATCGCCGCGCGCGTCATGGCCGACGTGGCCGCCGCGCGGGTGACCGGCGCGGTCTACCATAGTGTCGATGCGCAAGGCCGGCCCTACACGCTGACCGCCTCCGTCGCCCAGCAGGATGGTCCCGAGCGCATCAACCTGACCACGCCGAAGGGTGATATCACCCTGCAGAACGGCACCTGGATGATGGTGAAGGGGAAGCAGGGCGTGTTCATCCAGCACAAGAACCTGCTCGACCTGTCGCACGACGTCACCCTGTACCGCGACGACGGCACGACATTGGTGACCGCCAGCGCGTCGCTCGACCTGACCCGTGGAGCGGCGGCCGGTGCCGACCCGGTGCACGCCGAAGGGCCGTTCGGCACGCTTGACGCGCAGGGCGGCTTCACCGCCACCGACAAGGGAACCTCGATCGAGTTCGCCGGTCCGGCAACAATGGTGCTGAATGGCGCGACGCAGGGCGGGCCAAAATGAGCCGGCTGGCCAGTGGGTTCGGCGCGCTGCTGGTCTCGGCGCTGATCGCCGCCAGCCACGCCGCGTCGGCGCAGCCGCTCGATCTGTCGCAGGGCGGCCCGATCACGATCACCGCGCGCGATGGCCTGGAATGGCACCAGGCGCAGCAAGAGGTAATTGCCCTCGGCGATGCGCGCGCGGTGCGCCAGAACGTGACCGTCACCGCCGACCGGCTGATCGCCTTTTACCGCAAGAAGGCGGAGCCCGACGCATCCCAGCCGGGCACATCAACACAAAGCGGCGCCCAAAGTCACCTGACGGCGGGGCAACCGGTGGCGGCACACCCGGCGGCGGCCCAAACGGGCCTCGCGGCAGTGGACGCCGAAGATAACGGTGGCACCGAGATCTATCGGCTGCGGGCCGAGGGGAACGTGCATATTTTCACCGCCACCGACCACGCCCAAGGCGACGCCGCGGTCTACGACATCGACCAGGCGGTGATGGTGATGACCGGACACAACCTGCGGCTGACCACGCCGAACGATGTGCTGACCTCGCGCGACACGATGGAATACTGGCCGCAGAAGCACATGGCGGTGGCCCGCGGCAACGCCGTCGTCGTCACCAAGGACGCGCGCCGCGTCGCCGCGGACGTGCTGGTCGCCTACACCACTCCCACGGCAACTCCAGGGGCATCCGGGGCGGCATCGGGACCGGCGAAACCTCCATCGAAGCCCACTCCGGCCAGTCCGCCGCCCGGACCCCACCAGGTCGCCTCCGGTGATGACCTCCAATCGTCGGGCAAGCTCGAGAAGGTCGAGGCGTTCGGCCACGTCTCGGTCCGCACCCCGATCGACACCGCGATCGGCGAACGCGCCGTCTATGTCCCGGATACCGGCATCGCGCGCCTGGCGGGTAACGTGCGCATCACCCGCGGCCAGAACCAACTGGATGGGCAGGAGGCGGAGGTGAACATGAACACCGGGATCGCGCGCCTGCTGCGCGGCGAGACGGATCGGGTGACCGGGCTGATGGTGCCGAACGACACCACCAACCGCGACTTCTCGAACCTGGGAAACCAGCCGCCCGGTACTGCCACTCAAACGGGCAATCAAACGGGCAAGCAGTCCGGCACCCGACCGGGCAGCCAGTCCGCCACCCAATCCGGCAATACGTCCGCCAGCCGACCCGGCAATGCGCCCGCCGACTTGCCCGCCAGCCCGCCCAACGCCACCAACCTCACCGGAGGCCACCCGTGACCGACACCACCGAGTTCCGCGTCGTGCCCGGCACGGCCGGGCTGATGGCACATGGCGTCGGCAAGACCTACAACCGCCGGCCGGTGGTGCGGAACGTCTCGATCAGCGTGCACCGCGGTGAGGCGGTCGGGCTGCTGGGGCCGAACGGCGCCGGCAAGACCACGACCTTCTACATGATCATCGGCCTGGTGCATCCCGACACCGGCTGGATCAGCCTGGACGGCACCGAGATCACCACCCTGCCGATGTACCGCCGTGCCCGCCTAGGCATTGGCTACCTGCCGCAGGAGGCAAGCGTG
Source organism: Acetobacteraceae bacterium (assembly GCA_035696165.1). Classification (GTDB taxonomy): domain Bacteria; phylum Pseudomonadota; class Alphaproteobacteria; order Acetobacterales; family Acetobacteraceae; genus Palsa-883. The sequence goes on from DASRQX010000399.1 coordinate 4,053, forward strand.
TTCCGCGGCCTGACGGTCGAGCAGAACATCATGGCCGCGCTCGAGGTGGCCGAGCCCGAGCCGGACCGGCGCCATCAGATGCTGGATGAGTTGATGGCGGAGTTCGGCATCAGCCACCTGCGGCGGACCGGCGCGCTGGCGTTGTCCGGCGGCGAGCGGCGGCGGGTCGAGATCGCCCGCGCACTCGCCACCCAGCCATCCTACATCCTGCTCGACGAGCCGCTGGCCGGCATCGACCCGATCGCGGTGGGCGAAATCCGTGAGCTGGTCTCCCACCTGAAGCACCGTGGCATCGGCGTGCTGATCACCGACCACAACGTGCGCGAGACGCTAGGGTTCATCGATCGTGCCTACATCATGCATGACGGCAAGGTGCTGATGGAGGGTCGGCCCGCCGAGGTCGTGGCGCACCAGGATGTGCGCCGCGTGTACCTTGGGGAAAGGTTCAGCCTCTAACATGGTGCCATGAACACCCTGCCTTCCTGGTCCGGCCGGGTTTTCCGGTGCGGACTGCCAGCGCCCGGATTGCGCAAATGGCGATAGGTCCGCGCCTCGACCTGCGCCAGTCGCAGACGCTGGTGATGACGCCGCAGCTTCGCCAGGCGATCAAGCTGCTGCAGTTTTCCAACATCGAGGTGAGCGCGTTCATCGAGGAGGAACTGGAGCGCAATCCGCTGCTGGAGCGTGACGAGCGTGACCAGGGGATGCCCGCCGAACGGGCCGCGCCGGATCAGGTGGTGGGCGTCAACGGGCATCCGACGGACGCCGCCGAGATGGCGCGCTCGGAAACCCTGCCGACCGAGGCGGCCTCGCCGCTGGATATGGGCGATGCCGAGACATACGACGCCGGCGGAGCAGCCGACGGCGCGCCGAGCAGCTTCGCCAAGGACAGCCGCGGCGGCAGCGCGGATTTCAACGATGACGATCGCGATATCGGCGACTTCGCGGAAACCCGCCGCAACCTGCGCGATCATCTGGGCGAGCAGCTTCGGCTGAGCTTCAACGACCCGGTGGACCGGATCATCGGGGCGCACCTGATCGCGCTGCTGTGCCCGGCCGGGCGGCTGACGGCGCGGCCAGAGGACGTCGCCGCGGCGATGTCGATCCCGCTGGAGCGCATCGAGGCGGTGCGCGCGGTCATGCTGCGCTTCGATCCGGTGGGCCTGTTCGCCGTCGATCTGCGCGAGTGCCTCGCGGCGCAGCTGGCCGAGCGAAATCGGCTGGACCCGGCGATGGCGACCCTGCTGGACAACCTGGAACTGCTGGCGCGGCGCGAGACCCGGCGGCTGATGGCGCTGTGTGGCGTCGACGCCGAGGATCTGACGCAGATGATCAGCGAGATCCGCGCGCTGGATCCGAAGCCCGCCGCCGGCTTCGATACCATGCCGGCACAGTCGGTGGTGCCCGATCTGCTGATGCGGGCGATGCCGGACGGCACCTGGTTCATCGAACTGAACCCGGAAACCCTGCCCCGCGTGCTGGTGAACGAACGGTTCTACGCGCGCGTGGTGCCGCGGGCGGCCAAGGAGGACAAGGCGTTCCTGAGCGAACAGCTGGCCAGCGCCAACTGGCTGGTGAAGTCGCTGCAACAACGCAGCCAGACCATCCTGAAGGTGGCGGTGGAGATCATCCGCCAGCAGGATGCGTTCTTCCGCCGCGGCGTGGCCTATCTGCGCCCGCTGATCCTGCGCGACATCGCCGCCCTGGTGGAGATGCACGAGAGCACCGTCAGCCGCGTGACGGCGAACAAATACATGGCAACGCCGCGCGGGACGTTCGAGCTGAAGTATTTCTTCACCACGGCGATCTCGGCGACCATGGGTGGCGACGCGCACTCGGCCGAGGCGGTGCGCCACCGGATCCGCACGATGGTCATCAATGAACCGCCGGACGCCGTGCTGTCTGATGACGCGATCGTTGTGGCGCTACGCGAGGAAGGCGTGGACATCGCCCGGCGGACCGTGGCCAAATATCGCGAGGCGCTGCGCATTCCCAACTCCGCGCAGCGCAAGCGCGAGAAGGCCGTGCCGGCCTGAGACAAGGCGGCCTCACGGTCTTCCCGCCCAACGAACGCGGGAGAAGAGCCATGCAGATCACGGTTTCCGGCAAGCAGGTCGACCTGTCGGACGCGCTGCAAACGCGCGTCGTCGCTCAACTTGATGGTGTCGCCGGCAAGTACTTCGATCATGCGCTGGAGGCGCATGTGACGTTCGGCCGGGCACGCAGCTTCTTCACCTGCGACATCAACCTGCATGCCGGGCGCGGCCTGACGCTGCGCGCCGAGGGCGAGGCGGCGGACGCGCACGGCGCATTCGACGACGCCGCGGAACACATCGCCAAGCGCCTGCGCCGCTACCGCCGCCGGATGAACGACCACGCGCGCGACCTTGCCAACCGCGAGCGGGGGGAAGCGGCACGGCAATACATGCTGCGCCAGGAAACCGACGCCGACAGCGACCGCGGCACGAATGGCGGTGCGAACGGCGCCCTCGCCAGGGTGATCGCCGAGCATCCGATGGAAATCCTGCGGCTGACGCTTGATGAGGCGCTCATGCACCTCGATCTGCAGGACCAACCCGTATTGATGTTCCGCGACCGTGACAGCGGCAGAGTGAACGTCGTATATAGAAACGGTGATGGAATGTTAGGCTGGATCGATCCCGCGACGTAGCGGTTATTCCAGCGGCCCTGAACATTGACGCACGGGCCGCGACCCCCGTCATGCCGACCCTCCGGGTCAAGCGCCCAAAGGAACGCCTCGGTCCACTCTTCGTGGCCGAGGCGCGTCGAAACCCGGGAGAGGTGCACGCGGCTGTAGGCAACCCGGACCTGCCTTCGACACGACCCTTGCTCTGTCGTTACGTCCGGGTCCGGCGCCGCAGCCGCGCGTCGGTCAGTGCACGAGCGCCGGCACCATCTCGTGCTGCACGATCAGCGCCATTGCCACATCCAGCCCACCTGTCAGCGCCATCGGCGTGCCGTTCGCAGCGTGGATGGCAAAACCCTGGGTGCCATTGACCTCGACCGGCTTCACATACGCGATGCGCGCGACGCCGAGTTCGGCAAGCTGCTCCGCGGAGATGTGACGAATGTCAACATTGACCGGCATCACAAGCTGCTCGGTCGAATCATCGGTGCTGTTCTGTCTGTCGGTATTCATTGTCAAAGTCCTTTCCCGTCCCCGGCCCGCTGCCGCGGCACCGGTATTCCCAGCACTCGCTGGGGCACTCGCTGGTCGCCGTTCGTCACCCGGCGCTGGTATCAACCGTTCGCACGCGTGCCGGTACGCTGGTTTGCGCCGGCCGGCTGATCTCAATCGTGCGCACCCGCGTTTCCGGTTGCGGTCGCGCGAGGTCGATATGCAGCAGGCCGTTGTCGAGCCAGGCCCCTTTCACCTCGATCCCCTCGGCCATCACGAAAGCCCGTTGAAACTGCCGCGCGGCAATGCCGCGATGCAGGAACACACGCCCCTGGCTGTCGTCCGCTTGGCGGCCGCGGATCACCAGTTGGTTGTCCTCCTGGGTCAGCTGCAGCTCGTCCATCGTGAACCCGGCAACAGCGAGCGTAATGCGCAACCCGTTCGGGCCAATCTGCTCGATGTTGTAGGGCGGGTACCCGTCGTTCGAGGCCTTCGACGCACGCTCCAGCATCTGCTCGAGATGGTCGAAACCCAGAAACAGCGGCGAAGTAAACACCCTGGTCGTCATAAGCTCCCTCCTACGAGCGAAGCGGTTACCGAAACCCGTTACGGCATCCCGGTAGCGCACTATTTTGGAACGCCAGCGCCAGATGCAAGGCCCGCAAGGCCGGCACGCGAAGGAAGCAAGGCCGGGGCGCTGCCCCGGACCCCGCCAGGGGGCTTTGCCCCGCTGGACCGCCCACCAAAGGCGGAGCCTTTGGGATCCATCCATTTTGATTGGGGGCACGGGAGGGGGGACCGGGCCGGCCTGGGCTGCTGCCATTACACCGGCAATCCGCCGGCGTAATGG
>DASRQX010000400.1:0-30133 GCA_035696165.1 Acetobacteraceae bacterium
CACCTGGGCAAACCGTTCATCGCCGGCCCAGCGCTCGATCTCCTTCACCGCCGCCTCGGTGTCCTCATACGGCACCACGATGGAGCCGCGCAGGCGCAGTTCCTTCGACAGCCATTCCGCCTCCAGCCAAAGATTGGTGGCAGCGCACACCGCCGCGCCGAACTCGCGGTTCTGGAAGCTGGAGCCGTTGTCGCCGGTCGCGTTCAGGATACCAAGCTGGATGTTGTTCTCGTCCAGCAACTGTTTCTGCAGGAACGCCAGGCTGCTGCCGGGCCGTCCGCCCTCGGGCGGCCATGCATCGCGGCGCGAGGCGTTGGGCTGGCTTTTCGGATAGGCCGGGCCGGCCTGGTAAGCCTGCCGCGGCCGGCTGCCGAAGGTCTGCAGATGCTCCTTCCAGCGCTGTTCCAGGAACGGAAACAGGTCCGCGGCCGATTTGCGCTGTGGATGGATATCGCCGTCGGCAATGGCCAGCTTCGATGTGTTCGCCGGCTGGATCGTCGGCGCAGGCGCGACCTGGACGTTCATTGGGTTGTCTCCGACAGGCTGGGTACCGCTTCCGTCAGGCGGGAGTAAGTCTCCCGCGGATTGTCGAACATGATCTTCCGCGTCAGCTCCGGTGACAAGCCCTCCGGCAACACCGCGTCTCCGTCGAACTGCCAATGCGGATAGTCGGTGGAGAACAGCAACAGCTCATCGGAACCCATGTGATCGAGCAGCCGCTGGAACGCTTCCGTGGTCGGCGGCGCGTCGCACGGTTGGATGGTCAGCCGGACATTGGATCGCACGATGTCCGCCGGCGCGCGATCCACCCAGGGGACCTCCATGCGCAGTCCGCGCCAGAACTTCGTCAGCCGCCACAGATGCGCCGGCAGCCAGGTGAAGCCGGATTCGATCAGCACAACCTTCAGGGCCGGAAACTTGGTGAACACGCCTTCGCAGACCAGGCTCGACAAGCCCTGCTGGAATGCGGCGGCCTGCGCGGCATAGTCCTCGGTGTAGTAGGTCGGCCAGCCCAGAGGCGTCACCGGGTGGCGGTATGAACTGCCCGCATGGATGCCGATCGGCAGCCCGTGGCGCTCGGCGGCGGCGTAGATTGGCCAGTAGTGCCGCTTGCCCAGCGGCATATCGCCCATCACCAGCATCAGCACCTGGACGAAGCGGTGGTCAGGGGCGACGCGCTCGATCTCGTCAACCGCCATCTCGGGGTTCTGCACCGGCACCACGATGGACGCGCGCAGCCGTGGTTCCTTGTCGAGCCACTCGGCCGCCATCCAGTCGTTCACCGCGCGCGCGAAGCCGGCGCCGAGGTCCTCGCTGAACAGCAACTGCACCCCGTACAGGCAGTTGCAGATGCCGAGGCCGATCTTGAACGGATCAAGTGCCTGACTGCGCATCAGGTCCAGGTCGGACGCCGGCTTGCGACCCTTCGGCCGCCAATCCGGGCGCGCGGTCAGCGGCGAGTTGGCGGGATAGGCAATCGACTCCAGCTCATGCATGCCGCGCTGGATGATGGTGTCGCGCCAATGGTCGGACAGATAGGGATGCAGCGCCTTGAGGTTGGGCACCGCCGGATGAAGATCGCAGTCGATCGCGCCTTGCAGGATGTCTTGCACCGCTTCCGTCCGTTTCGACTACGTACCATGCTAGCAGTCGAGAATCTCGCGCCAACACGACATGCATCGCTGCGGCCGATTGCCGCCGAGACGCCTGCGCGACGCGAACGCTTTTCCCTAACACAGGGGCAGGAGTGGCGGAAGAGCGCCGCAGGTGGTGCAATTGCTGACAGAAGCGCCGGACGGGCGTGAAGGAGGGGGAATGTCACTGCCAACGCGGTCCGCCCGGATGATGCGGACACAATGGATCGCCATGGTGCTCATCACCAGTGCGATCGCGCTCAATTACATGGATCGTTCCACCCTCGCCGTCGGCAACCTGAAGATCCGCGCGGAATTCGGCATCAACGCAACCGCGATTGGCGCGTTGCAATCGGCCTGGTCGATCACCTACGCCTTCAGCCAGATCCCAATCGGCTATTTCCTGGATCGCGTCGGGCCGCGCTTTCTCGTCGGCGTTGCTTTGGTCCTGTGGTCGATCGCTCAAGGCGCCGGCGGAATCGCGGCAAGCTACGTGCAGCTTCTGTGGTCGCGCATCGCACTCGGTGCCGCCGAGTGCCCCGCCTTTCCGGCAGCGGTACGGGTGACCAGCGACTGGTTCCACGTCAAGGACCGTGGCATGCCGACCGGTCTGTATAATTCGGGTGGCAGCATCGGTCCCGCCATCGCACCGCCACTACTGACCGGCCTGATGCTCGCGTTTGGCTGGCGCACGATGTTCGTGACCATGGGCGTCGTGGGCCTGCTCGGCGCGCTCGTGTGGTTCCGGTTGTATCGTACGCCCTCGACCGCCGATCTGACGGAAGATGACCACGCGTATCTCGAAGACAATCGCACCGGGGCCAGTCCGGTGACCGCCGGCCAATGGGTGCGTCTGTTCCGTTTCCGGACGATATGGGCGCTGATCCTGATGGCGTTCTGCACCGGCTATGCAGTCTGGATGTACCAAACTTGGCTGCCCGCCTATCTCGAGATGCAGCAGCATGTCAGCATTGCGCGCACCGGATTGCTTGCGGCGGTGCCGCTGGTCTGTTCGATCCTCGGCTCCTGGCTGGGCGGCTATATTTCCGATTGGCTCGCCGCGCGCGGCATGAACCTGATCGCCAGCCGCAAATACCCGAGCGTCATCGGCCTGCTCGCCTCGGGCCTGTTCACCGCCCTGGCGATGATCGCGCATAATGGCGGTGAGGCCGTGGTGCTCATGTCGTTCGCGATGTTCTTCCTCAGCGCTGGGATTACGGCGAAGTGGACGCTTATCACCGCGGTGGCGCCGCAGTCGTACTGCACGTCCGCGGCAAGCATTCAGAATTTTGGCGGCTATATCGGCGGCACCGTGTCGCCGATCGCTACCGGGTTCGTCGTGGACACCACGGGATCGTTCGTTATCGCGCTGGCGATTGGCGCCGTGATCACTGTTGCCGGCGCCTGCATCCTGCTGTTCATGCTGAAATCACCGATCGAGGCGGCCGATCTGGAACTGGAAGCCGTGGGAGTGCCGGCCGGGTAATCAACCAGGTGCTGCTTGGCACTGCGTAAACCTCTCCCGCTCTTCACGGGCTCGGGCCGCGCAGAGCGGGAGAGGTATACGCGATCCCTGCCTGCCGGGACTGTGCGTTAAACCAGCGGCCGAAAAAAGTATTGACGTATGCTGCCCACCCCCCGTCATGGCCGGCGAAGGCCGGCCTTCGCCGGCCATGACGGGTGGAGAGCCGGGACTTTCGGGCGCTTGGTATTATACGTCCACGACGACGTAGTTTTCCTCGACGCTCACTGGCACGGTCTCCGCCACCAGATGGCGTTCCAGGACCTCGCCGCCTTGGGCGATCTCCACCGGATAGCTGCGCGCCCTGATCGCCTCTGGATCGGTGACGGAATGGCCGGTCCGGATGTCGAACTCCCAGCCGTGCCACGGGCAGCGCAGGATCTCACCCCGGCGCGTGTATACATAGTCTCCCGGCTCCGACGCCTCGACCAGACCGGTGATGAAGCCGCCGCAGAGACTGCCGCCCTGATGCGGGCATCGGTCGAACAGGCCGAAATACTCACCGTTGACGTTGAAGATCGCGATGGCGCGGCCCCGCACCGAGACACGCTTGCGCGCACCCGGTGGGATCTCGCTGGTCGTTGCCACGACGTGACGGCTCATTCAGGCTCTCCGATAGCAGGGGCAGGCTCTCCGATAGCAACGGGCACGGATCAGCGGAAGTGGTACACGGCCATCGCGTTGTCGCGCAGGATCATCCGCTCCTCCTGATCCGACAGCCGGATGCGCCACGCCGTGTGCGGGTCGTCATAGTCCCAGTGCGGATAGTCGCTGGAATACACGATACGGTCCCAGCCGATCCATTCGAACACCTGACGCAGATCTTCCGGATTCTCCGGCTCCTCCACCGGCTGTGTCGCGACCCAGAGATTGCTGCGCAGATACTCCGACGGCGGACGCTTCAAATGCGACAGTTCGGTCCGCATCTTCTTCCAGTGGTTGTCCAGCCGCCAGCCCAGCGTCGGCACCCACGCGAAGCCGCCCTCGATCATCACCACCTTCAGGTTCGGGAACGCTTCGAACACGCCCTCGAGGATCAGGCTCGCCGCCTGGTTCTGCATGGAATGGACCAGCATGTGGTGGTCCTCGATGTAGAACTGTGGCCAGCCGCCGGCCGACGGTGCGCTGTTCTGCGTGCCGCCGATATGCAGCCCGATCGACAAATTATTGGCCTGCGCGGCGGCGAAGATCGGCCAATAGCGCTTGCGCCCGAGCGGCTCGCTGGTCTTCGAGCCAAGCTGGATCTGCGCGAAGGCCGGGTCCCCGGCGCGCGCCTCGATCTCCTTCACCGCTTCCGCCGGATCGTCCTGCGGCACCAGGATCGAGGCGCGCAGCCGCGGCTCCGGCACGTAGAACGCCTGCTTCTGCCACTCGTTCATCGCGGTGCAGAAGGCGGCGGCAGCCTCGTGGTTGCGGGCGATGTTGGCGTTCAGCAACGGTTCCAGCACGCCGAACGCGATGTTGCTGGCATCCAGATGCTGCTCACGCATGAAGTCCACGTCGGAGCCAGGCAACCCGCCGCCCGGCGGCCACGAATCGCGCCGGCAGGTGTTGGGCGCGAACCGCGGATACGTGCCGCGCGCCGCGTAGGGGCCGCAGACGAACTTGTCGTATTCCGACAGATACTGCCGCCAATGCGCCGACAGATACGGGTCAAGGTCGCGTGGCGACTTCATGTAGGGATGGATATCGGTATCGATGATCCCGATCCGCGACGCGGCCTCGGGCTGGTGGTCCAGACGTTCCGCGGTCACGCTCATTGGACGGTCTCCTTGAGGCGGGGATAGGTGGCGAGTGGATTATCATACCGCATCTTGCGGATCAGCGACGGGTTAAGGCCCGGCGGCAAGACCTCGTCGCCGTCGAACTGCCAGTGCGGGTAGTCGGTGGCGAACAGCAGCATTTCGTCCGAACCGATCTGGTTGATGATGCGGTCGAGCGACCTTGGATCGGGCGGCGCGTCGATCGGCTGCGCGGTCAACCGCACCTGGCGGCGGATCGTTTCGGCGGGCGATTCCTTCAGCCACGGGGCCTCGGCCCGCACACCGCGCCAGGTCTTGATGGCGCGCCACAGAAACCCCGGTAGCCAGGTCACGCCGGATTCAATCAGCACCACGTGCAGCGTCGGGAACTTCAGGAAGATGCCGTTGGTGACCAGGCTCAGCAGCTGATCTTCGAACGTCTGCTGGTGCGCCACGTAATCGTGCAGGAAATGGCTCGGCCAGCCGGTGGAGGTCGGCGCGTAGCGATACATGCTGCCGGCATGCAGGCCGATGGGCAGGCCATGCCGCGCCGCCGCCTCGTAGATCGGCCAGTAGTAGCTGCGGCCCAGCATCATTTCGCAGGCGACCGGCATCAGCACCTGCACGAAACGCCGGTCGCCCGCCTTGCGCTCGATCTCTTCGGCGGCCAGCAGCGGCGCCTGCGCCGGCACCACGATGGACGCGCGCAGCCTTGGCTCCTTGTCCAGCCAATGCTCGGCGATCCAGTCGTTCACCGCCGAGCAGAGCGCCGCCCCCATCGTCTCGCTGACGGCGATCTGCCCGCCGTACAGCGTGTTGCAGATCGCCAGGCCGATATCGAACGGATCGAGCGCCTGGCCGCGCATCGCATCGAGGCTGGTGCCCGCCCTGCCCTGTGCCGGCCGCCAGTCCGCCCGCGCGGTGATCGGCGCACCCGGCGGATAGCTCTGCAGTTCCAACCCGTCGATGCCGCGCGCGACAAAACTCTCCTGCCAAAACTCTTCCATGTACGGCAGCAGCGTCTTCACGCCGGGAACCGACGGATGGATGTCGCAGTCGATGGTGCCGCCCGCTTGCACGTTCGCCTATCCTTTCAAGCCAGCCAGTTTGAAGCTTCGATGCCACTGGTTGGCCACCTCGTCCAGTGCCTGCTGGGCGGTCTTCTGGCCCAGCAGCACCTGCGAGATGGCGACGCGCGGCGGCAACTGCGCGGCGGCCCAGAGCGGATCGCGATGATCCAGCGTCGCGGTCTTCAGCGCCTCACCTGCGACCGGCGCCCAGGGATGTTTCGTCAGCACGCTTGGATCTTGCAGTACCGAAACGCGTGGCGGCGCGTTGCCGAGGTCGATCGAGCGCCGCATCCATTGCTTCGAGGTGGCCATCTGCACGAATTCGAACGCCCATTCGGTGTTCTTGGTCTTCTCCGGCACGCCCAGCATCCAGCCCGCCAGGTAGGTGCCGCTCTGGCTGATATTATCCCTCCCCGGCATTTTCGACCATGCCCAGGCCCCGCCGGTCTTGGAAACCTTGGGATCGTTCATCGCCTCGCCATAGGGCGCCAGAGTCACGGACATGGCAAACTGGTCGGCCTGGCCGCCGGCGATGATGCCGTCGAATTCCCAGGTCAGCGAGGCCGGGTTGGTGACATGATACTTCGTCATCAGGTCGCCGTAGAATTCCAGCGCCCCGACCGCGGCGGGCTGGTTGATGAAAATCTCGCCGGACTTCGGATCATAATAGTGCCCGCCGGCAGAGCGCAGGAACGGGGTGAAACTGCCCAGCATCGCCGGCCCCTGCCGCGCCATGAAACCCATACCGTAACGACCCGGCGCGCCCTGCTTGGTGGTGGCCTGCGCCGCCGCCAGCAGCTCGGCGAAATTCGTCGGCGGCTTGACCCCGGCCTGTTCCAGCAACTGCTTCTGATAGAACAGAATGCCTGTCGTGACGCGGTAGGGAATGCCGGACAGCTTGCCGTCATAGGTCGCCATGCCCTGCACCGCCGGCAGGAAGTCGGCCCACTCAAAATCCGGATGCTTGCTTGCGGCGTCACCCAGCAGCTTGGCGTGGTCCTGCATGTGGCGCGATACCCAGCCGGCCATGCTGGCATCCCATTGCACGATGTCGATGCCGCCTTCACCCGCGCTGAGCTCGGCTTTCAACCGTGCGCCCAGCGCATCGATCGGCAGGAGTGTAAAATCGATCTTGATGCCGGTGGACTTCTCGAACGCCGGCGCCACCTCGTTCACCAGGCAAGTGTGCCAGGGACCGTTGTCGCCGACATAAACCAGCTTTTCCGGCTTGCCCTGCGCGCGTGCCGGGCGCGCGATCGCCGTGCCGGCACCTGCTGCCAGCGAGGCCTGCAACAACTGACGCCGGAACAGGCCATGAGGTGTGGTGGGCATCGTTCGAGCCTCCCCTTGTTGTTTCAGCCTTTGACCGCGCCGGATGACAGGCCGGCAACGAGATGGCGCTGGGCGGCGAACGAGAACAGGATCACCGGCAGGACGACCAGCACGCAGGACGCGGTCATGGCGCCCCAGTCGACGCCGACATCGCCAGAATAGCTCGCCATCAGCACCGGCAGCGTGCGGGTGGCGTCGTTGGTCAGCACGGCGGCGAAGATGAAATCGTTCCATGCCAGCAGCAGACACAGGATGGTCGCCGCCACCAGCCCGGGCCGCACCAGCGGCAGCACCACATAGCGGAACGCAGCGAACCGGCTGGCACCGTCCACCCAGGCGCTTTCTTCCAACTCACGCGGCAGTTCCTCGAAGAAACCGCGCATGATCCACACCACCAGCGGCAGGCTGAAGGTGGTGTAGGCCAGCACCACGCTGATCCGCGTCTCGGTCAGCCCGAGCTTGCTGAACAGCACATACATCGGCACCAGCACCGCGATCGGCGGCAGCATGCGCATCACCAGCAACGACATGAACAGCGGGCCGCGCGCGGCGAAGCGGAACCGCGCGAAGGCATAGGCGGCGGGCACACCGACGCAGATCGACAGCAGCACCGCCTCGGCCGAGATCACCAGGCTGTTGACGAAGGCGTGCTGGAACGCGCCGGTGCCGAGCACCGCAGCATAGTTGTGCAAGGTCGGCATCCAGATGAACAGCGGCGGCGAGGCGAAGACCTGCATCCGCGTCTTGAACGACAGCCCGACGATCCACAGCAGCGGGAACAGGAACAGCACCAGCAGCGCGATCAGCGCCGCGTAGGCGAACGTGTTGAAGATCAACTTGCCGCGACGGCGACCGATGCGCCAGGCCGGCGCGCGGCGGATCACGAGCGTGTCTCCCGCTGGCCGATCAGCGCGACGAAGCCCAGGCAGGCAACCAGCGCGATCAGCAGCATTACCCATGACGCCGCGGAGCCAAGGCTCAGGTCGAACTGGATGAAGGAAGCCTGATATGTGTAGACCGACAGCAGCAACGTCGCGTTTGCCGGGCCGCCGCCGGTCATCACATAGACGTTGTCGAAGGCGCGGAACTCGAAGATCGCGCGCAGCAGCAGGGCCACCAGCAGGTAGGGCCGCAGCAGCGGCAGCGTCACATGCCAGAAGCGCTGCAGCGCGTTGGCGCCGTCGATCGCGGCGGCCTCCAACGGCTCGTGCGGCAGCGAACGCAATCCGGCGAGCGCCAGGATGCAGACGAACGGCGCATTCTGCCAGACGCTGGCGAAACCGACCGAGATCAGTGCCGTCCACGGCTGGCCCAACCAGATGATCGGCTGCCCGATCAGGTAATCGACGATGCCGTGATCGGGGTCCAGCAGCAGCTTCCAGCACAGTGCCGCAACGATCGGCGTCATCATCATCGGCACGATCAGTGCGGTGCGAAAGAATCCGATCAGTTTCAGGTTCAGATTGAGCAGCAGCGCGACGGCAAGCCCGAGCAGCAGCTCCGCCGCGACGGTGATTGCCGTGTAGCCGAGCGTCAGCGTCAGGCTGTCGATGAAGTTGGGATCGGTGAGCAGCGCGGCGTAGTTGGCGAGGCCGGCGAACTGGCCGCCGAACAGCGTCTCATCGGGGCTCCAGCCCTCGGTGCTGAGATAGAGTGAGAAGCCGAGCGGCAGGCCGAACACCAGCAGCATGGTGAGCGCGGTCGGCGAGACGGCGAGCCAGACGAAGGCGCGGTCGAGCCAGCGCGCGAATGGGCCGGCAACAGGGGGCGTGGTGCCGGCAGCGGGGCTGGTGACAGGCAGGTACCTGACGGCAGCGCCGAGGTCGCGTTGCATCAGGGGCTTGCCGGAGATTTCACGCGTTCGGCCTCTGGGTCGGCGCCTGCGACACCGCTGTCCGGTCGTCGTGCGTCGGGCACGGCCGTCCGAAGCGCTGCCCGGGCGGGAGCGGAGGCGTCAATTGATCCAAACGGAGCCATCTTCCACGAACGGCTCACGACGTTTCCCCTCAGCTTTCGCTGGACGCTACACGCGCCGGCGGCACCCGACAACCTCGCCCCGACCTGGATCGAATGATCGATAAGGTTGATTGATCAACGACTTATGCCAGCGGCCGAATGATCGACTGTTCAGCGCCCCCCGTCGTCATGCCGGCGCATGCCGGCATCCACGCCTTGCTTTTCTTGCAACAAAGCCAAATCGTGGATGCGGCATGCGCCGGCATGACGTGGACGCAGCGCCGGTGGGTCAATCTTTGCGTCGGCTGGCATCATCCGGCCTGAATGGCACGCCATGGCCAACGATGATGAGCATTATGTCTACGCGATGAGCCGCTGTCACCGATTGCCGAGGTCGACGTTCGGGTCCCACTTCTCCAGATGCGCCTTGGCCCTGGGCTTACGCAGATACATTGCCCAACCGAGGGCCGTACTGCCCCAGAGCCTGTCAGGAATGTCCGCGCGGGCACCGCGGGAAAGCAGGAGATCGATGAGTTCCAGGTTTTCGTCGAGCACAGCCTGGTGAAGCGGCAGGCTGTGGGTGTGAACCGGGAGGAAGCCATTGGGGTCGGCGCCGGCATCGAGCGCCGCCCGCGCGGCCTCGTTCCGTCGATTGATGACGGCCATGCCCAGCGCGGTCTGGGTTTCCTCCGGTGACGCCGTCCGCAGGAAATCACCGACACGTCGGGTGAGACCCATGGCCGCCGCGATGGGCAGGGTGATCGGATGACCGGCGCCGAGCAGTGCCTGGATCGCCGTCAGCTCGCGATGTCCCAGGGTCATCGCGATCGCCTGCGACGTGAGCGTTGCGCCGGCTTTCAGCAGAAGACCGATCAGCCCCGCCTGGAGGCCCTGGTCGCGCGCCGACGAACTTGTCATCACCAGCTCAAGCGCATAATCCAGATCGGCCCGCTCAACACCACGCGAGATCATCGTCTGGGCCACGTCGCCCACATTGGCTGACATCGTTCCGATCAAGGTCGGATTGTTGGCAATGAACCAGAACAGCCTGGGGTCGAGGAAATACTGCGGCCGACCCGCGTCGCGGTAGCAATCCGGCTCCAGGATGCGCTCGCGCAGGAGGCGCGGTTCAGCGTCGAGCAGACGCGCGAGTTCGGCTGTGTCGCCACGATGGATTGCTGCAACCGCTGCACGAAACGATGGATCGCGGATCACCGGGCGGTCAAGCAATTCGACGATGGCGGCTTTGTCGACGGCCCGGCTGCGCCTCGCAAGCAGCAGCGGCGTCCGGCCCTTGCGATCACGCTGCCATTCGATCGCGCCCGCACGGATCAGACGCTCCACCAGTCGCAACGGTCCGCGCGCCGCGGCCGCATGAAGGGCGGTCTCGCCCGCGTCGTCGCGCCGCGTGCTTGCCCCAGCGGACAGCAGCGCTTCCACGACTTCCATCCGATCCGCCGTGGATACGTCGCTCGCGCAGGACTGCCAGAGAGGAGTGCCATGGTCGTTCGGTGCGCCATCGACCGGATCACCTGCCGCCAAACGACCGCGGACCGTCGCGACATCGCCCGCGCGCGCGGCGGCGGCGAGCGGCGAATGCACCGGCGCCATGCCGTTGCCCTGGACCTCATCGACGCGGCGCATGAGATCTGCCCAACTACGCAAATCGTATTCGCTTGCCAGCCGGCGCTGCGCCACGGCCAGCGCGATCGACTGATCGTTGGCTAGGCGTTTCGCCTGCTTGCGGAGATGTTCCTTGGAGGGGCGCGCGGGCAGTTCGCGGAGCGTGCCGGACATGACACATCCTTTCCTTTATGCGCCCGGTGTCCGCTTGCGGGCAGGAAAGGTCGAGTGACCGTGGACGGCAACTAGGGGTGGGCTGCGCCCTTTCCGCGGACGGGTGGCCGCCTCGTCGGCCTGAGGGAATAATGGATTTGTCCGGGAGCCAAAGCAAGTCCGTGGCTCAAGCCCGGCCATGACGGTGCGAGGCAGCGCGGACTCTCGCCTGTTCAACACTGCTCCGACTATGGCAGGATACCGGCCAATCGGCTGATCGGCGAACTGGGAGCGGGTGATGCTCAATATTACGAAGATGCGGTCTTTGCTCGATGCGCGCCAGCCCAACCACGCCCTGCCACAAGATTTCTACACCGATCCCGACGTGTTCGCATTCGATCTGGCGGCGATCTACGCCAGGAACTGGATCCTGGCCGGGTTCGAGGTGGAGTTGCCGGAACCCGGCAGCTATCTCTCAATGCCGATCGGGCGATCGTCGGTTCTCATCGTGCGCGACCGCCAGGGGGCTTTGCGCGGCTTCCACAATTCCTGCCGCCATCGCGGCGCGCAGCTTTGCGAGGCCGGCCGCGGGCAGCGGTCCTGGATTATCTGCCCGTACCACCAATGGTCGTATGATCTCGACGGACGGCTCGCCAATGCCCCGCGCATGCCGGAAACATTAGACCGCGCGCAGCACGGGCTGCGACCGGTCCAGGTGGAGACGGTCGCAGGCTCCGTCTATGTGTGCCTCGCGGATGACCCGCCCGCGTTCGATGCGTTCCGTGCACAGGTGGCACCGCTGCTGGCGCCGAATAATCTCAGCGACGCCAAGCTGGCTTTTGAAAGCACGCTGGTGGAGCGCGCCAACTGGAAGCTGGTGATGGAGAACGCGCGTGAGTGCTACCACTGCGCGGTGCGCCATCCCGAATTGGCGGTGACGTTTCCGGTGAAGGGCCGTCGCGCGGTGCAGTTCGCCGACATCGAGAAGTTCGGTCGCTTCCAGGTCCGCATGACCGATGCCGGCCTGCCGGTCGGGCCGATCGATGGCGATTGGTGGCAGGCGATGCGCTTTCCGTTGAATGACGGCGCGAGCACGATCTCGATGGATGGCAAGCCTGCCTGCGCCAAGCTGATGTGCGACACCGCGCAGGGCGATATCGGCTCGATGCGCTGGGCACTGGAGCCACACAGTTTCGCCCACGCCACCGCCGACACGGTGTTCATGTTCAGCGCCATGCCGACTGGTCCCGAGGAGACCGTCGTCACGTCGAAGTGGCTGGTTCACAAGGACGCGGTCGAGGGCGTCGACTACGATGTTGAGAGCCTGACCGCGCTGTGGACGAAGACCAATCTGCAGGACCTGGACCTGTGCGAGAACAATCAGCGTGGCGTCAATTCGCTGGGCTATGTGCCGGGGCCGTACAGCCAGGAGGCGGAGTTCCTGGTGATGCGCTTCGTCGACTGGTACTGCAACGAAGCGCGCGCGTATCTGGATCGCGAAGCTGGCGATGATCGGCTCGCACAGATGCGCCCGCGGCTCGCTTCGGTGGCGATGGGTGGGTCCGGGGCGCTGTAACGGCCCGAGTTTGGATCGTAGTTCGATGCCGGCGTTTCACGACCCCAAATCCATCGCCTGCAAGCCGTTGCCGGTTGAGGCCAATACGCAGCTGCTTGTTGTGGGCGCCGGTCCGGCGGGCGCGGCTGCCGCCCTGGAAGCCGCGCGGCTCGGTGTCAGCGTCGTGCTGGTCGACGAAGACCCGGTGCCAGCCGCTGCGATGGGCGATGACATCCCGTTACATTACGGCCAACGTTTCGCCGCCGCCGCGCGCAACGGCGCCGCGATGCTGGAAGCCTTCGTGGCGAGCGATCCGGCTATCACAGCGCTGTTCGATGCGGGCGTCGAAGTGCGGCTCGGCACATCCGTCTGGGGCCTGTATGCAAACGGCCCCAGCGTTGGCTGGCTGCCGGGACCGGTCGCGGGCCTGCGGGACGGCGAGCGCAGCTTCATGCTGGGCTGCCAGCACGTGATCGTCGCGGCAGGGCGGCGCGACATGGGGCTTGCCTTCCCGGGCTGGGAGTTGCCCGGCGTACTCGGCATCACCGCGGCGCAGCGGCTGCTCGAGCGCTTCGACATGCTGGACGTGCGACGCGCGGTGGTGCTCGGCACGTCCACTGAGGCGCTGGCGGCAATACGATCGTTGCGGACGGCGAGGATCGACATCGCCGCGGTGATCGAGACCGCTCAGGTGCCGATCGGTGATGCCGCCTTGCTGCGGCAATTGGGGGATATCCCGCTGTTGTGCGGTCATTCCGTCCGGCGCGTGGAAGGCGGCAGCGATGGCGTTCAGGCAATCGTCGTCGCGCCGATTGGACCTGGCGGCGTTGCCGTATCCGGCAAGGAACTGCGCATCGAGTGCGACGCCATCCTGCTTGGCGTGGGTGTGGTTCCCGTCATCGAACTGCTGGATGCGCTGGGATGCCGGATTGGTTACGTGCCCAAGCGCGGCGGACACGTGCCGTTGCTGGACGGCGCGCAACGCACGTCGGTGCCGGCGATCCATGCTGTCGGTGACTGCGCGGGAATCTGGCCTGCCAAGACGCTGAACCCCGAGATGGCCCGCGCGGAAGGCCGGCGCGCTGCCGCGGACGTTGCCGCGACACTTGGGCTTTCCGCTGCTCAACAGGCCGCGCCGCCGCCGCCTGATGCACCGTCGTGTGATCTCGATGCCTACCGGCTGGCATGGGTGCGTGCCAACGTGATCGATGCGGCGGGCGAACCTTACGTTTGCCAATGCGAAGAGGTCACCGCCCGCGAGATCCTTGAAGTGCGCCCGCCACGCTATTTGGGCTGGCCGGAGGACAAACGGAACACGCGCACGCTGCGCCAGTTGTTGGGCGACGGCGCGCCGAACCCGGACCAGGTGAAGCGCCTGACGCGCGCTGGCATGGGTCTGTGCCAGGGCCGTCGCTGCCGCGAGCAGGTTGCCGCGCTGCTGGCCCTTGGCGCCGGCACTGGGTTGCGCGACATCGCTTTGGCCTCGCACCGCGCCCCGGTTCGCCCGGTCCCGCTTTCGGTTGCCGCCGAAACGAATGAACCGGCGGAGATGACCGGGCATTGGGACACGTGGTTCGGCATGCCGCCGCAATACGTCCCGCACTGGGACGCGCCGCGCTTCTACACCGTCGCTGGGCGCGCCACCGATGACGACCAGGCCGACGGCAAATGAAATGAGCGAAACGCGCGGCGCGTCGGTGGTCATTGTCGGCGGCGGCGCAACCGGGCTGTCCGCGGGTTGGTGGCTGGCGCGCGAGGGCGTCGATGTCCTGGTGATCGACAAAGGCATCGTCGCGTGGGAGGCATCGGGCCGCAATGGCGGCGGATGCACGCATCCGATCAGCCCGCTGTTCCAGGAGGAACAGCGCCTGTGGCCGATGATGGACGAGTTGCTCGGCTACCCGACCGAGTTTCGCGCCCAGCGCATTCGCATCGCGATGGACGAGGCGCAGATGCGGCACTACGGCCAGGCGCGGCAGCATGCGGTGCGCCAGGGCTTCGTGTCCGAGCGGCTGGATGCGCAGCAGGTGCGGGACCTGGTGCCGCTGGCCGGCGACAACATCGCCGGCGGCTATCTGCATCGTTTCGGCGGCCACGCAAATCCGCAGCGCACGGTGCAGGCTTACGCCTGGGCCATGCAGGATCATGGTGGCCGCCTGCTGCAGCATACAGCGGTCGATGGCTTCACCACCGCCGGCGGCAAGGTCGTCGGCGTTTGTACGGATCGCGGCACGATCGGCTGCGACATGCTGGTGATCGCCGCCGGGCCGCAGATCAACCATCTGGCGGCCTCGCTCGGCGTGCAGGTGCCGATGGTCGCCGCGCGGGCGGAGATGATCGTTACGGAACCGCTGCCGCTGATGCCGATCGGGGGCGTAGATGGCAACGGCCTGTATGGCAGGCAAACGCTGCGCGGCAATCTGGCCTATGGCGGCGGTCCGCATGAATGGCTGGAAATCACCGACAACACGGTGCCGCATCGATCGAGCACGCCACTGATGCGCAATATCGCCGCCCGCGTCGCGCAGCTGTTCCCGCGCGCGGCCCATGCCCGCGTGATCCGCAGTTGGGCGGGGATCATCGAGAACACGCCGGACGGCCGCCCGGTGATCGAGCGGATGACGGCACCCGACAACCTGGTGATCGCCACCCTGTCCAGCATCGGCTTCGGCCTGTCGCCGGCAACCGGACATGCGGTGCGCGATCTGGTGATCGATGCCGCGTGCGGGTTCGCGGATCTGAGCAGTCTTCGTCTGTCGCGCTTCGATCGGCTGGAGCCCGACTGGATCGATCTACAGGGCTGGCGGCCGTTGGCCCGGCACGCAACGTCGTAGCACGCGTTGGCACAAGCTGCGGATTTAACCCGGGCTTCTCGCAGTTCGCGCCGGGCAACAGGGACAGCGGGCTTGGCCGACCATCACGGCGTGATTGCAACGAGTTGCGCATTCGCTGGTGGAGCCAAGGGGAGTCGAACCCCTGACCTCCTGAATGCCATTCAGGCGCTCTCCCAACTGAGCTATGGCCCCGGCCATGCGGAGGGCGGCTTATAGCCCCCGCGATCTGACTGGATCAAGGGGTAGGGGCAGAAGCGGGCCAACAGCGAGGGTGCCGCCGCGGCACCACCCTTACCCACGTCGCAAGGGCTCCGCGCCTTGATCCGCTTCGCGGCCGAAGCCCGCAAGCCGGCAGAAGTGTACGTGCTTCCAGTTACGGTCAACCTGCTCTCGCCGCGATGTCAACGGCCAATGGGCAGCAATCGTCAGGCCGCCAGCGTCAGCGCCGGCGAGACGCTGAACCGCGCCTCGGTCTTCGAGCGGAGCTCCTGCAACGTCACCTCGGGCGCCACATCCACCAGCAGCAGGCCGTCCGCGCCAACCTCGAACACACCCAGATCAGTGATCACCAGATGCACGACCCCGGCGCCGGTCAACGGCAGCGTGCAGCGCGCCAGCAGCTTCGACTTGCCGCCAGCCATGTGCTCCATCAGCACCACCACGCGGCGCACCCCCGCCACCAGGTCCATCGCACCGCCCATCCCCTTCACCATCTTGCCGGGGATCATCCAGTTCGCCAGATCGCCGTTCTCGGCCACCTGCAACGCACCGAGGATAGAAATGTCGATGTGCCCGCCGCGTACCATCGCGAAACTCGCGGCACTGTCGAAGAAGCTGGTCGTCGGCAGCTCAGTCACCGTCTGCTTGCCGGCGTTGATCAGGTCGGGATCCTCCTCGCCCTCGAACGGGAACGGGCCCATGCCGAGCATGCCATTCTCGGAATGCAACTGGATCGACATGCCGTCGGGGATGTGATTCGCCACCAGCGTCGGAATGCCGATGCCGAGATTGACGTAGAAGCCGTCGCGCAGCTCGTGCGCGGCACGCGCGGCCATTTGATCACGCGTCCAGGGCATGCTGGCTCTCCTTATTGCCGTTTGCGCACAGTGCGCTGTTCGATCCGCTTGTCGATCGTTGCCAGCCGCACCAGGCGTTTCACGAAAATGCCGGGCGTCACGATGTGATCCGGATCGATCTCGCCTGGCGCCACGATCTGTTCCACCTCGACCACCGTTATCTCGGCCGCGGTCGCCATCATCGGATTGAAGTTCCGCGCGGTCTTCCGATAGATCAGGTTGCCCTCGGGATCCGCCTTCCAGGCATGGATTACCGCCAGGTCAGCGCGCAGCCCCAACTCCATCACGTAGGTGCGGCCGTCAAATACCTTGGCTTCCTTACCCTCGGCGACCTGTGTTCCGGCCCCGGTCGCGGTAAAGAACGCCGGAATGCCGGCCCCGCCCGCGCGGATCCGTTCAGCCAGCGTGCCTTGCGGGTTGAACTCGATCTCCAACTCGCCCGCCAGATACTGCTGGGCGAACGTGGCGTTCTCGCCCACATAGGAACTGATCATCTTGCGGATCTGCCGCGTTTTCAGCAGCACCCCCAACCCGACATCATCGATGCCCGCGTTGTTGGAAATGACCGTCAGATCCTTTACCCCGCTCGTGCGAATCGCCTCGATCAGCACGCTTGGAATGCCGCACAGCCCGAACCCACCTGACATGATGGTCATGCCATCCCGCAGCACTCCCGAAAGGGCCGCCGTTGCGTCCGGATAGATCTTGCTCACCGCCATCGCGCGCTCCTGCTCGCCGCCGGCGCAAGCTGCCACCCTGTCCGGGGCGACGCAACAACGCCGCCTCCTGGGGCGGGTGGAATGCGCAGACCGAAAGGCCACAACGCCGCCCTGAAACCCGCGACGGGGCGCTGCTCCACGACCTCCGCCAGAGGCAGAGCCCCGTCGGTTCTCTCTGCACCCTTCATCCCATCCCTCAGCGGCCGCCGAAGATGGCGCTGCCAACGCGCACCGAGGTGGCGCCGCAGGCGATGGCGATTTCGAAGTCGGCGGACATGCCCATGGAGACGACTTGCAGGCCGTGACGGGCGGCGCGGTCGGCAAGCCAGACGAAGTGGGGGCGCGGGTCTTCGTCGTGCGGTGGAACGCACATCAGGCCGGCAAGAGCGGCGCCGAAGCGGGATTTGCAGTCCGTGATAAAGCTGTCGGTGTCGCCGCGGGGGATGCCGGATTTCTGCGGCTCGTCGCCGACGTTGACCTCGATGAGCATGGTTGGGCAGCGGCCCTCTTTGGCGATAGCGGCGGCGAGGGCGTCTGCCAGGCGAGGCCGATCGAGGGTTTCGATCACCTCCGCCAGACGCACCGCGTCGCGCGCCTTGTTGGTTTGCAGGCCGCCAATGATGTGGAGCTTCAGGTCGGGGTGGTCGGCGCGCAGGTCGGGGAATTTCGTGACAGCTTCCTGCACGCGGTTTTCGCCGAAGACGCGTTGGCCAGCTGCGAGCGCGGCGCGGACAGCCTCGGCGGGCTTGGTCTTGGAGACAGCGACAAGGGTAATGTCGGTCGCGCGTCGTCCGGCGGCAGCGGCGGCAATGGCAATGCGATCGCGCACGCGGGCCAGGTTCTCGACAACCGCGGCAGTGGCTGGCGGTGTGGCTAGGTCATCCATGGCGGTTCCTCCCCGGCGTCGGTCGGGCGGGATGCACCGGAGTGTGGCGCACCCCGCGTCGCGGCGACGATGCCGCAGTACGATCGACTGCTTGACACGTTATGGCGCAGCGGGGTGGGGACCACAATTCTCGTTGGCATGACTGATGTGGCGACCAGGGCGCAGCTCATTGCGCCCACGCCGTCCAGTGCCAGTCCTGAACCTCGGGCATGTCCTGGCCGTGCTCGCTGACATAGAGCTTGTGGCGTTCCATGGTGGCCCAGTAACGTGCTGTCGCGGTCTCGATCTGATCGCCGAGCCTCGGTATCCGACTGATGGCGTCCAAAGCGAGTTGATAGCGGTCGAGATTGTTCAGGACCACCATGTCGAAAGGCGTCGTCGTGGTGCCCTCCTCCTTGTAGCCACGCACATGGATATTGTCGTGGTTCCGCCGTCGGTAGGTCAGCTGGTGGATGATCGCCGGATAGCCATGGAAAGCGAAGATCACCGGCTTATCGGTGGTGAACAGCTCGTCGAAATCCCGATCGTCCAGACCATGCGGATGCTCGGATTGCGGCTGCAACGCCATCAGATCCACCACATTGACGACACGAACGCGGATGCCGGGGACATACAAGCGCAGAAGGGTTACCGCAGCCAGCGTCTCCAAGGTCGGCACATCACCGGCGCATGCCATCACCACGTCAGGATCGCCGGCATCGTTGCTGGCCCAGTGCCAAATGCCCGCGCCGGCGGTGCAGTGGCGAACGGCGGATTCGATGTCGAGCCACTGCCACTCGGGCTGCTTGCCGGCGACGATCAGGTTGATGTAGTTGCGGCTGCGCAAGCAGTGATCCGCAACCGAAAGCAGGCAGTTTGCGTCCGGCGGCAGATAAATGCGCACCACGTCGGCCTTCTTGTTCGCAATATGATCGATGAAGCCAGGATCCTGATGGGAAAACCCGTTGTGATCCTGCCGCCAGACATGCGAGGTCAGCAGATAGTTCAGTGATGCGATCGGCTTGCGCCATGGGATGTTCCGGGTGACCTTGAGCCATTTCGCATGCTGATTGACCATCGAGTCGATGATGTGGATGAAGGCCTCGTAGCAGCTGAACAGACCATGGCGCCCGGTGAGCAGATATCCTTCGAGCCACCCTTCGCACATATGCTCGCTCAGCACCTCCATGACGCGGCCGTTGACACTGAGATCGATGTCGACCCCTTGCACCTCGGCCATCCACTCCTTGCCGGACACTTCGTAGACCGCCTCCAGCCGGTTCGACGCGGTCTCGTCCGGGCCGAACAGGCGGAAATTCTGCTTGTCGAGATTGAGTTTCATCACATCGCGAAGCAACTTCCCCAGATTGCGCGTCGCTTCAGCTCGGATCGTTCCGGGGGCAATGACATCGATCGCGTGGTCGCGGAAGTGCGGCATCGATAGCGGGACCAGCAACTCGCCACCGTCGGCGTGCGGATTGCTGCCCATGCGGCGATGCCCCGTCGGAGCAAGCGCGGCGAACTCTTCGCGTAATTTGCCGCCTTCGTCGAACAATTCCTGCGGCTGATAGCTCTTCATCCACTCTTCGAGCTGCTTGAGATGATCCGGATTCTTGAAATCCGCGATCGGGACCTGATGCGCGCGCCAGGTCCCCTCGACCGGCTGACCGTCGACGAATTTCGGTCCGGTCCAGCCCTTGGGTGTGCGAAAGACGATCATGGGCCAGCACGGACGCTCCTGGTCCGCGGCCTCGCCGCGTGCGCGGGCGACGCGCTGGATCCGGCGAATCCGTGCCAGAATCGTATCAAGTGTGCCGGCGAGAGATTGATGCACGATCGCCGGATCGTCGCCCTCGACGAAATGCGGATCGTAGCCGTAACCGCGCAGCAACTCCGTCAGCTCCTGACGCGGGATGCGCGCCAGTAGCGTCGGATTGGCGATCTTGAAGCCATTGAGATGAAGGATCGGCAGCACCGCGCCATCGCGCACCGGGTTCAGGAATTTGTTGGAGTGCCAACTGGCGGCAAGCGCGCCGGTTTCCGCCTCACCATCGCCGATCACGCAGGCGACGATCAGGTCCGGGTTGTCGAACGCGGCACCGTAGGCATGGACCAACGAATAGCCCAACTCGCCGCCTTCGTGGATCGACCCGGGCGTTTCGGGCGCGACGTGACTGGGAATGCCGTATGGCCAGGAGAACTGGCGAAACAACCGATGCAGTCCGTTCCGACTGCGTTCGATCGCCGGATAACGTTCGGTGTACGAGCCTTCCAGATAGGTCTGCGCCACCAGGCCAGGGCCGCCATGGCCGGGTCCGGCGACGTAGATCATGTTCAGATCGTTCTGCGTGATCAGCCGGTTGAGGTGAACATAGAGAAAATTCAAACCCGGGGTCGTACCCCAATGCCCCAGCAGACGGGGCTTGACGTGTTCGGGCTGGAGCGGCAATTCGAGCAGCGGATTGTCCTGCAGATAAATTTGGCCGACCGACAGGTAATTCGCGGCGCGCCAATACGCGTGCATTTTCTGGAGGAGATCGGGGGACAGGGGATCGGGCATTCTGGTCTCCGACATTGACTGCTGCACCTTTCGCCATGTTGGTTGCCACGTTGGCCGGGCCAAGTCGGACGAGCTTCCGCCATATACACTTAATACCAGTGGCCGAAAGTATTGACGTACGCTGCCCACCCCCGTCATGGCCGGCCGAAGCCTGTCCTCGGGCGCTGACCTGTCAGCCCACCGCCAGGTGCCGGCCGCATGGGCACCTTGCAGGGGGAACGCACCGCGGCTATATGGCGCGGCTCGGCCGGAGTGTAGCTCAGCCTGGTAGAGCACTGTGTTCGGGACGCAGGGGCCGGAGGTTCGAATCCTCTCACTCCGACCAATTGGTTGAAAGGCCCACCGGCCGGCGGCACCCCCATAGCCGCGGCAGCGTCACGAACCGGCTCCGATCCACGCCTTTCTCCCGGGTTGCTCCTCGGTAGGGCGTCTTTGTAACCCCGCTGCTACTCAGCCGCCTTGGCAACTCCCGCGATGCGGGTCCGCGTGCGCATCGTAACGAACTCCTCGGCCGCAGTAGGATGAATACCGATGGTTCGGTCGAAATCGGCCTTGGTCGCGCCCATCACGATGGCGATGGCGAGGCCCTGCATGATTTCCGGCGCGTCCTCGCCCAGCATATGTGCGCCGAGCACCTGCTGCGTCGCCTGGTCCACCACCAGCTTCATCACGCTCTTGCGCCCGCGGCCGGACAGCGTGTGTCGCATCGGGGTGAACTTGCTGACATAGACATCGACCGGGCCGTGCGCCGCCGCTTGTTCCTCGGTCAGCCCGACAGTGGCGAGTGGTGGGGTCGTAAACACCGCGGTCGGCACGTTCTGCAAGGATATCGAGCGCGGATGCTTGCCAAATAGCGAGTCGGCGAGCGCGTGGCCCTCGGCCGTGGCAACCGGGGTCAGGTTCAGCTGATCGGTGACGTCGCCAATGGCGTAGATGTGCGGTCGATTGGTGCGCAAATGCGCGTCCACCGTTACGGCACCGGCTGCGTTGGTCACGACTCCGGCCTTGTCGAGACCCAGCCCGACCGTGGCCGGTGCCCGGCCCAGCGCGCTGAACACCAGCTCCGTGGTCAGCCCGATCCCGCTGCTGAGGGTCAGGATTTTCACCTCACCGTCCAGCTCCAGCGCGCGCGGCGTGCAGCCGGGATGCAGCCTGACGCCCTGGGCGAGCAGCGCCTCGGCCGCCGCCTCGCGCATGTCCTGGTCGAAACCGCGCAGCGGCAGCGGCTGGCGGTAGACTAGATCCACCCGGGCGCCGAGTGCCGCGAAGATGCCGGCGAATTCCACCGCAATGTAGCCCGACCCCAGCACCGCGACGCGCCGTGGCATCGTCGGCAGGTAGAACGCATCGTCGGAGATGATGGCGTGTTCGCTGCCGGGAAACGGCACGCGGGTCGGATGGCCGCCGGTGGCGATGACGATACGCTCCGCGGTGACGCGCTGCCCACCCACATCCAGCGTGTGTGGATCCAGGAACACCGCGCGAGCGTCGAAGATCGTTGCCTTGGCGTTGTCCAGCAAGCGCCGATAGATGGTGTTCAGCCGACCGATCTCCTTGTCTTTCGCCGCGATCAGCTTGGCCCAATCATGCGGGCCTTTCTTGATCGTCCAGCCAAAGCCCGCGGCGTCGTCCGCCCAGCCGCCATACTCGCCGGCCTGCACCAGCAACTTCTTCGGCACGCAGCCGACATTGACGCAGGTGCCGCCCCAGAACCGTTCCTCGGCCACGGCGACGCGCGCGCCATGGCCGGCGGCGATGCGCCCGCAACGTACGCCCGCCGAACCGCCACCAATCACGAACAGATCAAAATCCATGCGTCGCGTCCTTTATCTGCCCCAATGCATCAATCCACTGGGTGTCGGTTCCCACAGGCAGCCGGTTCACCCCGCAGCTTAGCGCGATCGCGCGTGGTTGGAATGGATCGCCCGCCAGACCCGCTCCGGCGTCACCGGCATCTCGATATGCGTCACGCCGAATTCAACCAGCGCGTCAACCACGGCGTTCACCACCACGCCGAGCGCCGGGGTCGTGCCGCCCTCACCCGCCGGGCGGATGCCCAGCGGATGTGTCGGCGACGGCACTTCGCTCATTTCGGTGACGTAGGACGGCAGCAGGTCGGCGCGCGGCATCGCGTAATCCATGAACGACCCTGTCACCAATTGGCCGTTGGCCGGATCGTAGACGCACTGCTCCCACAGTGCCTGGCCGACGCCCTGCGCGATGCCGCCGTGCACCTGACCGTGCACGATCATCGGGTTCACCGCCCGGCCCACGTCGTCCACGGCGACGTAGTTGACGATCTGCACCACACCGGTGTCCGGGTCGACTTCCACCTCGCAGACGTGGCTGCCGTAAGGGAAGCTGGCGTCCGATATCGTTTCGTCACTGATCGCACCGAGCGGGCCGCGCAATTCGTCCGGCAGATCGTTGCGCGCGAACGCGGCGGCGGCGACCTCGAACAAGGTGATGCTTCGGTCGGTGCCGATCACATTGAACGCGCCGTCGGCGAAAGCGAGGTCCGCGGCATCAGCCTCCAGCACATGGGCAGCAATGCGGGTCGCCTTGACAATGATCCCACGTGACGCGTTGTGCATGACGATGCTGCCCAACCGCAACGCACGGCCGGAATGCGCGCCACCGCCCCATTTCACCCGGTCGGTATCGCCGGTCACCATGCGCACGCTGTCGTTCGGCACGCCGAGCCATTCGGTGACAAGCTGGGCGAAGCTGGTCTCGTGGCCCTGGCCCTGCGAACCGGTGCCGATGATCAGCTCCACCACGCCTTCGGGCTTGATGGTCATCTCCGCGCGCTCACGCGGCACGCCGGTCGCGGTATCCACATAATTGGCGACGCCAATGCCGCGCCACCTGCCGCGCGTCCTGGCTTCGACGCGGCGGCCCGGGAAACCGTTCCAATCACCCAACGTCAGGGCGCGCTCCATCACGGTGTGGTAGCAGCCACTGTCATAGGTCATGCCGAATGGATTGCGATACGGCATCGCGCTTTCCGGCACCAGGTTGCGCCGCCGCAGTGCGACGCGATCGAGGCCCGATTTATGCGCGGCAAGATCGATCAGCCGTTCCATCACGAACATCACCTCCGGCCGACCGGCGCTGCGATAGGGGCGTGTCGGCGCGGTGTTGGTCAGCGCGGCGCGGGCGCGAAAATGCACCGTCGGCACATGGTAGATACTCGACATGATGGCAACGCCCTTCTGCAGCGGGCTGAACCCCACCGCGTAGGCGCCGATGTTCACCAGGTTGGAGCCGCGCATCGCCAGGAAGGTGCCGTCGGCGGCGAGCGCCAGTTCCGCGGTCACCGCAAGATCGCGCGCCTGGTAGTCGCACAGGAACGCCTCGCTGCGGTCGCAGGTCCATTTCACCGGCCGGCCGAGGCGGCGCGCGGCCCACACCACCAGGCCAAACTCCGGATTGAACGCGCCGCGCGTGCCGAAATTGCCGCCGACATCGTGCATCACCATACGCACCTCGGCCTCGGGCACGCCGAGCACCGCGGCCAGGTCGTTGCGTGGCCGCACCGCGCCGCCGGCACCGGCGTGTAACGTGTATTTGCCGGTGTCGCGCTCGTAGACGCCAATCGCAGCGCGCGGTTCCATCGGCACGCCCGCGACGCGGTGCACCCAGGTGTCGAGCCGCACGATATGCGCGGCGTCGGCAAACGCGGCTTCGGCGGCCGCTGCGTCACCGACCTGGGCGTCGATGCAAACATTCGAGGCCGCATCGGCATGGGCGAGCGGCGCACCCGGGGCGACGGCGGTCAGCGCGTGCGTCACCGCCGGCAGTGGATGGTAGTCCACGACGATAAGCTCCGCGGCGTCCTTCGCCGCGGTGACACTTGTGGCGACGACGACAGCGACGATCTCGCCCACTTGGCGTACGGCATCGGTCGCCATGCAGAAATGCGGCGGGATGTAGGCGGTCGAGCCGTCCGAGTTGGGCAGGAAGATCTCCGCCGGGTGGTTGGACCAGACCGCATGTGGAATGGGATGCAGCCCGTCAGCCTCCATGTCCTGGCCGGTTAACACCGCTAGCACGCCAGGCGCCTCGCGGGCCGCGTGCGTGTCGATCGCGCGAATCAACGCATGCGCATGAGGCGACCGCAGCATGACCGCGTGGGCCTGGCCCGGCAGGTTCAGGTCGTCGCTATAGCGGCCGCCGCCGATGAGCAGGCGCAGGTCCTCACGGCGGCGAACGGGCGCGCCGATGCCGGTCTTCCCGGAGTTTGCGCTCATTGTCCCTCCTGCACACTGGCCGCGGCTCAGTCTGGCGATTCACTCCGCTGCGATGGCGGCGCCCTCGGCCTGGAGGCTCTCGCGGTCCAGTATATCGACCATCCAGGCGTTCAGGCTCTTATGGGCGATCGCCGCGGCGACGGCATAGCGGCGGCGCTGCTCCTCGGTCGGACGCAGGGTCAGTTTGCCGGTCCAGGTCTTTTCCGGTTTCACGCCGAGCTTCCGGCAGTAATTGACGTAGGCCTCGATGCTGGTTTTGAACTCGCGCTTCAGTTCGTCGACGTCCTTGCCGTAGAAATCGACCACGGCATTGATGCCTATGACACGGCCGTGCAACAGATTCGAATCGGCGTCAAAACCGAATTCGGCTCGGTAGTCCTTGTAGGACAGAACATTGCTCAACATACGCACCCCTCCGACATAGGGCTGATACCAGCCTTCAACAGAAACTCCCGGGCGGACTCCACCCATCCTTTTTTCATCGTGGGTTGCGGGTGAGGACGGTGAAACACCGCGATCACGCCGTTCAGTCGCATGCGCCGCCTTGAGCCCTCCCCGGACTCCACGTCTCCCCCCAGCGCCGAGACCACCAAAGCGAAGCTCGCCCATGTCACCGCCGCAGTTGGAATCCGGAAGATGGTGTTGAGGGTCCGGCAGCGCTTCGAACTAAGGCCCATGCCGTATGGTGGCATTTTCCGCCACCAATTTCAAGGTCTCGGTCAGGCTGGCCCGCGGAGCATCTCGGTTGGTTCAGGCGGTTGACTCGCTCATCATGCCCCGGAGCGGATGGTCGCATATCCGTTCAAACGCCTGGCCTGGCTCTTTCCTGCTCTTTTCTGCAAAACTCGTTGCGGTGGACCCGCAGATACCCTCGCGTTACCTCGCTGGGCGGCTCCTGAAGATTATTCATCGGCCCGAGGGAAGCCACCTGCAGCCGTGTCATCCGAGAAGATAGTCGAATTCGCTCATCGTCCTCGAATGTAATCATATGGGCATCGAAAAGCGCATCCAGTTTGGCGGTAAGCGCCATACCATTGGCCGGATCGCGTCGTTCCACGTTGTTGCTGTCCCGCCAGGGCTTGATGTGGGAGGCACGAATTGCTTGGGAAATGCTACATCCGGTGGCCGCGCATCGGCCGCTGCTTGCGGCCAGGGCCTGATCCCGAAATTTGTCCTGGCCGAGTCTCGCCTGAATGAGCTGCTGACGTTCGGTCTCGGAAATCGCGCGATCGGCCAACAACTTTCGTAGATCCTCAGAGATCGGGTCTTGCAGGTCCGCGGACGCCGGATCTAAAGGCAATGCCAGTTTCGCCGCCTCCTCGCGCCCACGTGCGGTCAACCTGTAAGGATCTGAGCGCGACTTGTGTGGACCGTCGGCGTCTTCCGCTATTTTTGGTGGCGTCCCCCAATCCTTCAATACGAAAGCGACCTCGCTTGTGAACTGCGACGTTCGCGCCTAGTCCAAAAGATTTCGCGGTGTGCCGCCGGTACCTTGAGACGCTTCGCGATGGCCTCCTCAAGCTGCGGGGACGTGAATCTCGTGCATTGGGCGGCCCAGGGAAGCCCCGCTTGTTTCATCGCCTCGCGCGGGTAGAGGTCCTTGAGCCATTCTTCCATACAGCTGGTCTCCGGTCCTGGTGACAACTGTTGCTAGCTCAGAATGCGTGGTTTCTCGTCCAATATACTGTGAGTGCGTATTGCCAAACTGCTAATCTTCGGCAGTCGATGCCAAGCTGCTAGACGGCACCGCGGCGATCCCGGTCTACGTTGGTGCGCAAACGCGGCTGTTCGATCGGCTCAGGCAGCAGACCAACGTTGCGGCCGAGCAGCTCCGTCAGACGCCGTTCCAGCCCAACCAGGCGAAGCCGCCCGATGCGCCCCCCCCGGGTCCAGCTCCGCCACACGGTCGACGTCGGTGTCCGGATCCGCCTCGCCGCGCGCGAGCCGGACAGTCCGGCATTATGGATGCCGGACTGCCGCAGCTCCGCCGCGTGCGTGTGCAGCGCCGCGATAACGGCCTCGGGGGTCAAATGGGGTGGATGTGCTCATCGCGGCCGAGTGCAACCCAAGCGGCCGCACATGAGCACCTCGTTCAAGTGCCGATCCCACCCAACGCCAAGTACTTGATCTCCAAATAGTCCTCGATCCCGTATTTCGACCCCTCGCGCCCCAACCCGGACGACTTCACGCCACCAAACGGCGCCACCTCGGTAGAAATAATCCCCTCATTAATGCCGATGATGCCGTATTCCAGCGCCTCGGCGACGCGGAAAACCCGCCCTACGTCACGCGTGTAGAAATACGACGCCAGGCCGAACTCAGTGTCGTTGGCCAATTGGATCGCCTCCGCTTCGGTCCTGAAGCGGAACAACGGCGCCACCGGGCCGAACGTCTCCTCGCGGAACATCAGCGCTTCCCTCGGCACCTCTGCCAGCAGCGTCGGCTCGAAGAAATTACCACCCAGCCGGTGGCGATGCCCACCGGTCACCACCTTCGCGCCACGCGACAGCGCGTCGGCGATATGCTCCTCGACCTTCTTCACCGCGTCGGCGTTGATCAGCGGTCCCTGGCTGACACCCGGCTCCATCCCGTTGCCGACCTTCATCGCCTCTACCGCGGTCTTCAGCTTGGCGGCGAACGCCTCATACACACCGTCCTGCACCAGGATGCGATTGGCGCAGACGCAGGTCTGCCCGGTGTTGCGATACTTGCTGGCCATCGCGCCCACCACTGCCGCATCCAGGTCGGCATCGTCGAACACGATGAACGGCGCGTTGCCGCCCAGCTCCATGCTGGTCTTCTTGATCGTCGGCGCGCACTGCGCCAGCAGCTTCGCCCCCACCTCGGTGGACCCGGTAAAGCTCAGCTTCCGCACCAGCGGGTTCGAGGTCAGTTCGCCGCCCGTCTCGCCCGACGGCCCGGTGATCACGTTGCACACGCCCGGTGGCATCCCCGCCCGCTCCGCCAACACCGCCAGCGCCAGCGCCGAGAACGGCGTCTGGCTGGCCGGCCGGATCACCCCGGTGCACCCCGCGGCCCAGCCCGGGCCGGCCTTGCGGGTGATCATCGCAGACGGAAAATTCCACGGCGTGATCGCGGCGAACACGCCGATCGGCTCCTTTGTCACGATGATGCGGCGGCCCTTGGCGTTCTGCGGGATGGTGTCGCCGTAGATGCGCTTGCCCTCCTCGGCGAACCATTCGATGAAACTGGCGGCATAGGCGATCTCGCCCTTGCTTTCGCTCAGCGGCTTGCCCTGCTCGGCGGTCATGATCACCGCCAGGTCCTCGGTATTCTCCAGCATCAGGTCGTTCAGCTTGCGCAGGATCGCCGCGCGCTCCTTGGCAAGCATGGCACGCCAGGCCGGCTGCGCACGGTGCGCCGCCTCGATCGCACGGCGGGTCTCAGCGGCGCCGAGCGCCGGCACCTCGCCGATCGCCTCGCCGGTGGCCGGGTTCTTCACCACGATGGTGCGACCGCTGTCGGCTTGCTCCCATTTGCCGCCCACGCAGTTGGATTGGCGAAAGAGCGTGGGATCCTTCAGCGGCAACGGCGACGTTGGGTTCAGCATGTCGATCCTCCTGTCTGCCTGGGCAGACCGCAAGATAGTGCCTTTCACCTGTGATGTCAGGGGCGGGCACATA
Organism: Acetobacteraceae bacterium; assembly: GCA_035696165.1. GTDB lineage: Bacteria > Pseudomonadota > Alphaproteobacteria > Acetobacterales > Acetobacteraceae > Palsa-883. The sequence continues at coordinate 28,539 of DASRQX010000400.1, forward strand.
ATCACCCCTGCAAGATGCCTACCTTGTTGACGCGGACAGCCCGGGCACGCCACAGGTGCTTGGCACCAGGGCCCTTCCAATATTCAACGAAACACGTTCCGTAAAGCGATCACGCCATGAAACGGATCAGGTTGCCGCCGGCGTGGTCGGTGGCGGGTCAAACGCCCTGATAGGGGGCAGGTTGCCGGCGAAGCGTTCGACCTGGACGCAGGTCAGCTGGCCGGTGCATCCCTGGCTCAGACGCGATGTGCCCACATCCCGCGTCAACACGTTGGGATTGCCATGCACGCACAGGGGATTGTCCAACTCCGGGCTGTCCGGGTCGTACCACGCGCCCGTCGCTAGTTGTACAACTCCAGGGCGCAAATCCTCGGAAACGACAGCCCCGGCGAGGCACGCGCCGCGCTCATTGTAGACGCGCACGATGTCGCCATCGCTGATCCCGCGCGCCAACGCGTCCGCCGGATGAATCTGCATCGGCTCGCGGCCGCGGATCTTGGACGCGACGCTCAATCCGCCGAAGTCCAACTGGCTGTGCAGGCGCGTTGCCGGCTGGTTGGCGATCAACTGCAACGGCCAATGTTTCGTCGCCGCCGAACCGTGCCCGTCGCTTGGCGGCAGCCAGGTCGGATGGCCGGGGCAGTCGTCGTAGCCGAAGCTCGCGATGGTGCTTGAATAGATCTCGATCTTGCCGCTTGGCGTCGCCAGCTTTCCCCGTTCCGGATCGGCATGGAACGCCGTCAGCTTGTCGATATCGCCCTGCGCGAGCGGCAGTTCCAGTTCGCCGCGCTGCCAGAAGTCCTCGAAGTCCGGCGCTACGTGTCCGGTGTCGCGCAGTGCCGCGGCGGTCTGCTGATACAGGACGCGCAGCCATTCGGCCGAGGATCGGCCCTCGGTGAACTTTTCCCCGGTGCCGAGACGTTGTGCGAGCGCCGCAAAGATATCGTAATCATTGCGGGCGTCGGCATAGGGCTGCACCAGGCGATGCATCGCGACCATCAAGGGGTCGTTTCCCGCGGCGCCGAGATCATCGCGCTCCATGCTCATCGTGCAGGGCAGAACGATATCGGCGTGCCGCGCCGTCGCGGTCCAGGCGAAGTCGTGCACGACCACCGTTTCCGGCCGCGCGAACGCGGCCCGCAGGCGGCCGATATCCTGGTGATGATGGAACGGATTGCCACCGGCCCAGTAGACCAGCTTGATGTCGGGATAGGTCAGGCGCCGGCCGTTGTACTCGAACGCTCCTCCCGGTTGCAGCAGCATGTCCGAGATGCGCGCCACGGGAATGAAGGTGCTGACGCGATTGCGCCCTTGCGGAAACGTCGGGATTGGCACGCCGACCTCGGGCTTGCCGATGTTGGCGAGCGCACCCAGGCTGTAGGCGTAGCCGCCACCGGGAAGACCGATTTGCCCTAGTATCGCGGCCAGCACGACGCCCATCCACACGGGCTGCTCGCCGTGCTCGGCACGCTGCAACGAATGGCTGACGGTGATCAGGGTCCGTTTGCCCGCCAACGACCGCGCCAGTGCGACGATCGTGTCCGGCGCGATCCCGGTGATGTCCGCGGCCCACGCCGCATCTTTCTGCTGGCCGT
>DASRQX010000401.1:0-23508 GCA_035696165.1 Acetobacteraceae bacterium
ATCCAGCCGGCGTTCCGCGACCACACGCCCTACATGGTGCTGCTGGTCGATCTGGACACGCAACGGGAAAAACCGTCGGAGCACGAGGCGTTGCGGGTGGTTGGCAATCTGACGATGTCGGATGGCACGCTGGCACCACCGGATGTCGTCGCGAAAGTGGGGATCGGCTCGCGCATGCGGATGGTGTTTGCCGACGTGGCACCCGGGCTATCTCTGCCGCAATGGACAGTGGACGAAGGCACGACGCAGCCGGCCAAGCCATGGCGGTACCCGCAGGAGTGACATTGGGCAGTTCGGATCGTGTGAGCCACATCACACGTTCCACCGCACGACGGTGGTAACGATACTCAACGCGATTAATCTCGCCGTCACGCCGCGCACCGGGCGACACCCCGACGGGCGGCAGTCCGGCCGAAACGCCGAGCCGCCACTCTGATGCCGATCCGTTACGATGGTGGACGGCCTGGAGCGCAAGAGGGGGAACCGACCAATGGCCATGGTACAATCCGGCTTCGGACGGCGCGATTTCCTCGCCTCCGGTGGGGCGCTGGCCGTTACGCTCGCGACCGGAGGATGCGAGCAGATCCTGCAGGACATCGCCAACCGGCCGACGCGGCGGAATATCGCCAACCTCGCCTCCAACGACCCGATCCTGCAGACCTACCGCAGCGCGATCACCAAGATGCAGGCGCTGCCCATGTCCGACAATCGCAACTGGACCAACCAGGCGTCGATCCACAACAATAGCTGCCCGCACGGCACGTGGTTCCTGCTGCCGTGGCATCGCGCCTACCTCGTGTATTTCGAGCGAATCTGCCAAAAGCTGACGGGCAACGCGACCTTCGCGCTGCCATACTGGAATTGGACGGACAATCCGGCGGTGCCCGACGTATTCTATGCGAGCGGCGACGTTCTGAACGACACATCGAAGCAGCTCCCTCAAGGGACGCCGATTCCCGCTGAATTCGTTTCCCATTCCGTGCTGGAGCCAATTCTCGAGGAGACCAATTTCCAGATCTTCGGCAGTTCAAAGGCAACCACTCTGCGGCCACCGGTCGGCTATGGCCCGCTCGAGGCGACGCCGCACAACAATGTGCACACGCAGATTGATGGGGACATGGGCACCTTCATGTCTCCACTGGACCCGGTTTTCTGGACCCATCACGCCATGCTGGACTTCTGCTGGGTGGATTGGAATTTTGACCGGAACAACCAGAATCCAAACGATCCGACATGGTACGGTCTGAACATGAGCGATTTTTTCGATGAGAACGGCGCCCCGGTCAATATCACCGTCGGCATCACGCAACTGTTCCCGATCTTCACCTACCAGTACGAGCCGTCACAGATCGGTGCAACGATCGCCAAAATGCTGGTGCGCTCGCAGCAGGAGGCGGATCAACTGAAGGCTTTCGTGCAGAAAGGCGGCAACGCGGAAATTCCGGTGCGCAGCCGCTTTGCGCTCAATCGTGGCCAACAGATCAATGTCGGACGCACGGCGACGGCGCGCATTCCGGTACCTGCGCAAACGCTGCGTGAGGTCACCGAAGCCGCCGGGGCGAACCGCCTTCTGCTCACGCTTCAGCGCGTGGAACCACCAGCCGCGGCGGACTTCTTTGTTCGCGTGTTCGTGAATGCGCCGGGCACAGTGTCGGAGAAGACGCCTATTACCGATCCGCATTATGCCGGCAGCTTCGCGTTTTTCCTGAACGGGCATGCCGGGATGGCGGGGATGGCGATGGGCCAGGCGGGATACATGGTGGATGTCACCGCGGCGTTGCGGCAAGCTGGAACCGCGCCGCACGTCGACATCCAACTCGTGGCGGTGCCCTATCCCGGGCGCCCCGTGGCAAGCCGCGGATTTGCCATTGGCGGCCTGGAACTTGCGGTGGCGGAGCTTGGTCTCAAGAAACCGAATTGACTGGCGTTGCATCCTGGCGGCTTCCCTGCTGATCGGTGCCGCCATTCCCGCTGCTGCTCGCGCGGCGCCGAACCCGGACTGCCAGTTGCAACTGACAAGGGCAGCACCGACTGGAACGTGTGCGGTTCCGGCGGGACGGCCACTTACCGTGGAGATACCGGTGCGACCCTTGGAAAATCCCGATTCCGCGCCGGTGAATGTCCGCGTGGCCCTGACACGCACCGTCGATGGGGACACGCGGGCGCAGGCGATGAGCCTGTATCCGCCGGACCAACCAGCGACGTTCGTCGTCCGAGTGCCGAGGATGGCGGCACAAGCGCAAATCTCGGTGACCCTGTTGCCCGGCACCACGCCGCTGGCCGTCGCGGTCGGGCCGCTGGTTTGGCGTTACGAGGAGCCCAAGTGACCATTGGCCTGCGCGGCCAGCCACGCCTTGGCCGGTAGAGTCTCGGTTTGGAACCGGCACCGGTCGCGACGGTTGGAAACCCCGCCCGGCCCGGCTATCATCGGCGCCGCATCACCAAGGACCACCTCGCATGCCAGACGGCGCCGCCATCGCCACCGAGATCATCCACGTGGACGACCGCACCGTCGCCTGCGATGGCGTCGACGGCGCGCTCGGCCACCCGCGGGTGTTTCTGCACATCGAGAATGAGTCGGTCATGTGCCCGTACTGCTCGCGCCTCTATGTGCTGAACGAAGGAGCCGGCCACGCCAGCGGACATTGATACAGCCGTCGCCCCGGCCGCGGAGGCCGGCACGGCGCCGCACCTCGTCCTGATCGACGGATCGGGCTTCATCTTCCGCGCCTACCACGCGCTGCCGCCGATGACGCGCCCGGACGGCACGCCGGTGAACGCCGTCTACGGCTTCACTAATATGCTGGAGAGACTGCTGCGCGACCATGTCGGCACCCACCTGGCGGTGATCTTCGACGCGGGGAGCAAAACGTTCCGGAACAGAATCTACGACCAGTACAAGGCGCACCGCCCGCCCCCGCCCGAGGAGCTGATCCCGCAATTCGCCCTGGTCCGTGAGTCCACCGAGGCATTCGGCGTTCCCGCGATCGAACTGGACGACTGGGAAGCTGACGACCTGATCGCCGCCTATGCGCGAGCCGCGGTCGAGGCCGGCGGTACCGCCACCGTGATCTCCTCCGACAAGGACCTGATGCAGCTCATTCGCCCCGGCGTGACGATGCTGGATCCGATGAAGCAGAAGCCTATCGGCGTCCCCGAGGTGCTGGAAAAGTTCGGCGTCGGACCGGAGAAGCTGATCGATGCGCAGGCGCTGATCGGCGATTCGGTGGACAACGTGCCGGGTGTGCCGGGCATCGGGCCAAAAACCGCGGCGCAACTGCTGACCGAGTTCGGTGACCTGGAAGGCGTGTTGGCCGCCGCGCCTGGAATGAAGCCGTCGAAGCGACGCGACCTGCTGATCGAGCACGCCGACAAGGCGCGCCTGTCGCGCGTGCTGGTGACGTTGCGCGACGATGCGCCGCTGCCGCTGCCGCTGGAGGCGCTGCATCCTCGGCCGGCGGAGCCGGGGAAGCTGATCGCTTGGCTGACCGCGCAGGGTTTTCGAAGTATCATCAGCCGCCTGAAGCTGGAGGATGCGCCGTCGTCGCCCGGCACCTCGTCGCCGGCTACCTCCGTTTCTGCAGGGGGGAAGCAGGCCCAGGTCGAACTGGGTGGCAAGCCGGCGCCGGCGACACCGATCCCCAGCGGCGATTTTGGGCCGTACGAGACCGTCTCTACCGTCGCGGCGTTGCGCACCTGGGTGGCCGAGGCGTCCGCGCGCGGCATGGTCGCGCTGGACACCGAGACCGACGGGCTGGATGCGATGCGTGCGAAGCTGGTCGGCTTCTCGTTGGCGACCGCGCCCGGCCGCGCCTGTTACGTCCCGCTGCGTCACACTGTGCTCGCGGAACAGATCGCGCTGGCCGACGTGATCGAGGCGCTGTCGCCGCTGCTGACCGATCCCAGCGTGCTGAAGGTGCTGCAGAACGCGAAGTTCGACATGCAGGTGCTGCGCCGGGAGGGGTTTCCGATCCTGACGCCACTCGACGACACGATGATGATCTCGTTCGTGCAGGAAGCCGGGATGCACGGCCATGGCATGGACGAGTTGTCCAGGCTGCATCTGGGCCATTCGCCGATCTCGTTCGATGAGGTCACCGGCACTGGCCGCAACCGCGTCAGCTTCGCCGAGGTGCCGATCGAGCGCGCCACGGCGTATGCCGCGGAAGACGCCGACGTAACGTTCCGGTTGTGGGACGCGCTGCACCCGCGCATGCGCCCGGCGAAGGCGTTGACGCTGTACGAACAGATGGAACGCCGGCTGATCCCCATCCTGTTGGACATGGAACGCCACGGCGTGAAGGTCGATGCCGACGACCTGCGCCGCATGTCGGTTGATTTCGAAAAGCGCATGGTGGTGATGGAACGCGAATGCCATCGCCTGGTCGGACACGAATTCAATGTCGGCAGCCCAAAGCAACTGGGCGAGGAACTGTTCGACAAGATGGGCTTGCCGGGTGGCAAGCGCATGAAGACCGGAGCCTGGGGCACGGATTCCTCGGTGCTGCAAACGCTGGCCGATCAGGGCCACGAACTGCCGGCACGCATCCTGGAATGGCGGCAGTTGCAGAAACTGAAATCCACCTACGCCGATGCATTGGTGGAGCAGATCAATTCGGATACGGGCCGGGTGCACACCAGCTTCGCGATGGCGATCGCCGCCACCGGGCGGTTGTCGTCGACCGATCCGAACCTGCAGAACATCCCGATCCGCACGGAAGAAGGCAGCCGGATCCGGCATGCCTTCATTGCCGACAAGGGCAACAAGCTGGTCAGCGCCGACTACTCGCAGATCGAGCTGCGACTCTTGGCGCACGTCGCCGACATCCCCGCGCTGCGCGAAAGCTTCGAGCGCGGCGAGGACATCCATGCCCGCACCGCCAGCGAGGTGTTCGGCATCCCGATGCAGGGCATGGACCCGATGACGCGCCGGCGCGCCAAGGCGATCAATTTCGGCATCATCTACGGGATTTCCGGATTCGGCCTGGCGCGGCAGCTTGGCACCACGCCGGGTGAGGCGCGTGGCTACATCGATGCGTATTTCGCGCGATATCCGGGCATCCGCACGTACATGGAACGAACTAAAGAGGAAGCGCGGATCAACGGTTACGTCACCAGCCCGTTCGGCCGCCGCTGCTGGATCCCCGGCATCGCCGACAAGAACCCGGCGCGCCGGGCCTATGGTGAGCGGCAGGCGATCAATGCACCATTGCAGGGTGGTGCCGCGGATATCATCAAGCGCGCGATGGTGCGTCTGCCGAGGGCGTTGCATGAGGCGGGCCTGACCGCGCGACTGCTGTTGCAGGTGCATGACGAGCTGCTCTTCGAAGCGCCTGAGGCCGAGGTCGAGAAATTGTCCGCGCTCGCCAAGCAGGTAATGGAGAACGCCGCGACGCTGAGCGTGCCGCTGGTGGTGGAGACCGGCTCCGGCCGCACCTGGGCCGACGCGCACTAGCGCAAGTCCACCTCTCCTGCTTGCGGGAGAGGTCGAGACGCGAAGCGTCGAGGGTGAGGGTCGCGCCAGGGAAATGACCGTGGTACGCTTCCCCCCGCACCCCCGTGGTGCCAGCCCAGCCCGTCCGCAACCAGCGAGGTAACGCAATGCCCCCGAAGATCAGCATGGCCGAGTTCGAGGTCCTGGTGGCGCAAGCCGGCCTGCCCCTCAACGCCGCCCAGAAGCAGGAAATCCACCAAGCCTACGGCCTGCTCGAGAGCATGCTGGCCCGCGTCAACACCCCAATGCCACGTGAGGCCGAGCCTGCCCTGATCTTCGTTCCGGAGGTGCGCTGATGCCCGTCATCCCCACTATCGCCGTGGCGGCCAAACAGATCGCAGCCAGGCAGCTTTCGCCGGTTGAACTCGCCCAGGCCTGCCTCGCCCGCATCAAGGCGCTCGACAACACGCTGCACGCCTTCCTGCTGCTGACCGAGGAACGCGCGCTGGCCGACGCCAAGGCCGCCGAAGCGCGCATGATGGCGGGCACGCTGCGGGGCAAACTCGACGGCATTCCGATCGGCCACAAGGACATCTACAACACCGCCGGCATCCGTACGACGGCGCACTCCAAGCTGCTGGAACATAATGTCCCAACCGAGGACTCTCGCGTGGTGCAGCTTTGGGCCGAGGCCGGAACGGTCATGCTGGGCAAGCTGGCGACGCACGAATTCGCCATGGGCGGCCCATCCTTCGACCTGCCCTGGCCGCCGGCGCGCAATCCGTGGAACCCGGAATATTTCACTGCCGGATCGTCCTCCGGCACCGGCGCCGCGGTCGCCTCGGGCATGGTGCTGGGGGGCACCGGGTCGGACACCGGCGGCTCGATCCGCGGTCCCGCGGCGCTGTGCGGGTTGGCCGGTATCAAGCCCACTTACGGCCTGTGCTCGCGCGCTGGCGTACTGCCGCTGTCCTACACGCTGGACCACACTGGCCCGCTCGCCTGGACTGTCGAGGACTGTGCGCTGCTGTTGCAGGCGATGGCCGGGCACGACCCGAACGATCCCGCCAGCGCCGATCGTCCGACACCCGATTTCACCGCCGGTCTCGGCAAGGGTGTGAAGGGGCTGCGCATCGGCGTGGCGCGCCATTTCTTCGAGACCGACAACCGGGTGAACGATACCACCCTGAAGGGCATCGACGACGCGCTGGCCCATTTCCGCGCGATGGGCGCCGAAATCCGCGACGTGACGCTGTCGCCGATGGCCGACTACCACGCCTGCGGCTTCCTCATCCTGGTCTCCGAAGCCTACGCGCTGCACGAACCCTGGTTGAAATCGCGCTTCAACGACTACGGCGAATCGTTCCGCGACAGGATCGCTCTCGGCGGCTTCATCCGCGCCGCGGACTACGTCGCGGCGATCCGCAAGCGCCGTGCGCTGTGCCTGGAGCTGAAGACTGCGATGGAGGATGTTGACATCCTGGTCTCCGCCTCGGCGGTCAGCGAGGCCCCGCGCATCACCGAGGTGCCGAAATGGGCAACGCTGGAAAAGCCCAGCTTCACCATGCCGTTTAATGTGACGGGGTCTCCGGCGATCAGCATCTGCACCGGCTACGGCGCGGGCGGGCTGCCGATCTCCATGCAGCTGGTCGCCAAGCCGTTCGCCGAACCGTTGCTGTTCCAGGCCGCGCACGCCTACGAAACGGCCACCGACTGGCGGTCGCGTCGGCCGCAAACGTAGGCGCCTAACGTAGGGCGGAAAAGCACAGCGTATTCCGCCGCGGGGCGGCACGAAGAGGCGGATTGCGCTGCGTTTATCCGCCCTACGATCGATATCTGCGCGATTGCCGGCTCGGGCATGCGGCGTGCCTGCCCGGTCGAGAAATATGCCGGCTACCGCGACAGGTTCGCCAAAACCCGCTCCAGCACTGTCTCGACGAGTCCGCTCGGCGACCCCGCAATGTAGCGGACATGACGTGCTGCGTAGTCGATGCTCTTGCTCTGGTCGGCCAGCACAACGCCGGCGACCTTGCCACCCGGCGCGATGGGGACCTCGAACGGCCAGCCATGCTGCGTGCCGGTAATCGGGGCGCAGAAGATGTAGCCGGTCAACGCATTGAAGTCCCGGTCGGAGAGCACCAGTGCCGGTCTCTCGCCGGACTGCTCGCGCCCCACGCGCGGATCCAGCACGACACGCACGAAATCGCCGCGCGCCGGCACAAAGCCGGCATGCGCCATCAGATGAGCTCCCGCCCTACCGGGGGTCCGAAATCGATCGTGTCCGGCCGGTTCTCGGGTTTGCATTGCGCCAACAGGTCCGCGAGCTTCAGCCGCTTGCGCCGAATCACCAGGTGGTCGCCTTCGGCCAGCACCTCGACCTGCGAACCTTCTTTCAGGCCCACTTGCTCCAACATCGGTCTGGGCAGCCGAACGCCGACGCTGTTGCCCCATCTTTGCAAGGTGACCGCCATGCTCGCCTCCTGGCGTTGCGCCGACTATACATAGTATAGCCGCACCTCGCCACTAAGCGCGCTGTGGGCAAGCGCGCTAGGGGCACGAAGAAGCGGATTGCGCTATCCTTACCCACGCCACAGGCGACGGCGGGGTAATCTGGCCCTGCGGCGCGAAGCGTGCTTGAAGCGACCCATGAGCGACGCCCAACTCCTGGCCGCGGACGAGCCGGCACCGACGCGGGTGCTGCGGGTCGGCGGCGGGTCGGACCTGTTCCTCACCGCCGATCACGCCGGCCGGGAGATCCCGCGACAACTCGGCCGCCTCGGCGTATCGGTGAGTGAGCTGACCCGACACATCGCGTGGGACATCGGCATTCGCGGCGTGACCGAGCGTCTGTCGGCGGCGTTCGACGCCACTGCGGTCTTCCAGACCTATTCGCGTCTCGTGATCGACTGCAACCGCGCCCCTGGCGTGCCCGGTTCGATCCCGGAGATCAGTGAGTACACGCCGGTCCCCGGCAATGTCGGGCTGACCCAGACCGCCAAGGACGCGCGCGTCGCCGAGATCTTCACCCCGTACCACGATCGCATCACAAGCCTGCTTGACGCCCGCGCCGCAGCGGGCCGCCGCACCGTCTACATCGCGATGCACAGCTTCACGCCGACGTTCAAGGGTGAAAGTCGCGCGATGCAGATCGGCGTGCTGTACAATCGCGACACACGCCTGGCCAACATTCTGCTCGATCTGTTGCGTGCCGAAGGCGATCTGACGGTTGGCGACAACGCGCCCTACGCGGTCAGCGATCTGACCGACTACGGCGTCCCGCGCCACGCCGAGCGGCGCGGGCTGCCGCACGTAGAGATCGAGATCCGCCAGGACCTGATTGCCGATGCCGCGGGCGAAACGGCATGGGCGGAACGAATGGCCCGTCTGCTCGCGGCGGCCGACGCCAGGCTGAAGGCACAAAACTGACGCGCCAGGTTGCGGCGGGTGGGACGCACAATGTTGCAGACAACGATCGCCGGCAGCCTGCCGAAACCGGAATGGCTGGCGGAACCGAACAAGCTCTGGGCACCGTGGAAGGTCGACGGCGCCGCCCTGCAAACGGCCAAGCGCGACGCCACGCTGCTATGGCTGAAGCTGCAGGAGGATGCCGGGATCGACATCGTTACCGATGGCGAGCAATCGCGCCAGCACTTCGTGCACGGCTTCCTCGAACGCATCGACGGCATCGACTTCGCCCACAAGGTCGAAATGGGCATCCGCAACAACCGGTACAAGGCAATGGTCCCGACGGTGACCGGTGCGCTGCGCCTCGGCGGCCGGGTGCACGATACCGAGGCCCGACTGTCGCGCGCCCACACCACCCGCAAGCTGAAATTCACCCTGCCCGGCCCGATGACGATCGTCGATACGATCGCCGACACGCACTACGGCGACAAGATCGCCTTGGCGATGGCGTTCGCCGAGCTGCTCAACCAGGAAGCGCGTGCCTTGGAGGCCGACGGCGTCGACGTCATCCAGTTCGACGAGCCAGCCTTCAACGTCTACATGGACGAGGTGGCAACCTGGGGCATCCGCGCCCTGGAGCTCGCGGCCGAGGGGCTGGCCTGCACCACCGCGGTGCATATCTGTTACGGCTACGGCATCCAGGCCAACATCGACTGGAAAGGCACGCTCGGCGCCGAGCGGCGACAGTACGAGCAGACATTCCCGGTGCTCGCCGCCAGCCGGATCGATCAGGTCTCGCTCGAATGCATCAACGCCCGCGTGCCGCTGCGGCTGCTGAAACTGCTTGCAGGCAAGGACGTGCTGGTCGGCGCGATCGACGTCGCGACCGACCTCGTGGAGACGCCAGAACAGGTTGCCGCGGTGCTCGAGGACGCGCTGGAGTTCGTTCCGGCCGAGCGGCTGTTCCCCTGCACCAATTGCGGCATGGCGCCAATGTCACGCGAGGTGGCGGCGGCGAAGCTGGTGGCGCTCGGCCGAGGCGCTGCGCTGGCCCGGCGGCGCCTCGGCTTGTAGCGCCTTCGCGTGTAGCACCCTCGCTTGCAGCACAATCGCTCGTGGCACCGGGGCGCGTGGCGGCTCAGGGCTTCGGCATCGCCGGCACCGCCTCGAGAGACGGCGTGGTCGGCATCTGGCCAGGCGGCAGGTCGACTGGCATCGCCGCCCCAGCGGGACCCAGGCTGCGCATATAGGGGTACATCGCCTTCAGGCGGCCTCGCTCATCGAGCGCATATTGAACCGTGGCATCGGCGGTTTCGGCTGCATCGTCGCGACGTATCCCAGCCACTGCTCCACACTCAGCCGCTGCACCAGCAGGCGCAGGTTGCTGGCGTAGCTGGTGCCCCACGGACCGTGCCAGCCAATCGGACTGCCGGCCAGCCGTTGCCCCAGCGGCACTGTGCCGGGCGCGTGGTTCCAGCCCGGTGTGCGGCAATCGTTGCAGCCACCGATCGCCACCAGGTATTCGCCGGTCGCGACCAAACTGCCGCCGGCGACCGCCACCTTCTGCTCGGCATGCGCGCCCAGGGTGAGTGAAACGCAGGTCGCGGCAATCAGCACGTATAGGCTTGTTGTCAGCCGGTATCGCATCGGCGTCTACCCCGAAATCATCGTCCGAGATCATTGGAGGTCGGCAACCATAACTGAAACCGACTGATTCGCATGGCACACGCGCTTGCGGTCGTCGCGTGGCCCGACCCGGTCCGATGCCCGGCGCCGAGTGCCCGGCGCAGAGTGCCCAGTGCCGAGTGCTCAGTGCCCAGTCCTCAACGGCGGCGCCCGGTCCGCAACTATGGTGGCAACGACCCGTCCCTCGCGCTATCCTCGCGCGGCGCACCAACGCACAGCAATGGCAGACTTACGGCAATGCGATTGAGCCACGCGACATGGGTGGTCTGCCTGCTCGACCTGGTGCTGCCGGGACCGCCGGCGTTTGCGATGCAGTTCGAGCAGATTCAGATCTCGGCGACCGAGGTGATCATCGGCGGCCGTGGTCCGATCGTCAAAGGCGACGCGGCGCGCCTGGACCAGGCGCTGGCACAGGTGCCGCAGGCCAAGCGGCTGCTGGCGCTCGCGCTCGACAGCCCGGGCGGGCTGGTGTCCGAGGGCGTGCTGCTCGCCGAACTGATCCGCACTCGCAAGGTGCCGGTGGTCATTCCGTCCAACAGCCAATGCGTCTCGGCCTGCTTCCTGTTGCTCGCCGCCTCGCCGCGCCGGATGGCCGCATCCGATGCGCTCGTGGGCGTGCACAGCGCGAATGAGAACCAGCAGGAGACGGACACGTCCCTGGCGGTGACCACACTGATGGCGCGCGACGCCGCCAAGAATGGCATTCCCCCGGCCATCGTCGGCAAGATGGTGGAGACGACTCCGGGGCGGGTCGAATGGCTGACCCACGACGACCTGGTCTCGATGAATGTCGCGGTGTACGACGGCGACACGCCGACGGCGACGCGCCAGACGGTCACGGCAAGCGTCCCGCGTGTCGCGCCGAGCCCGCTGCCGACCCAATCGCCGACCCCGCCGCCGATGCCGTCTGCCCTGCCTGCCGCACCGCCACTGGCCACGGCGATCCCCGGGCAAACCAGCGTGCCACCCGGATTTGCGGCCGGCCGCGACGACAGGCACGCCTGGGACGCCTGGCTCGCCGGCCTGCAAGGGCAGTACCGCGATGGCGCAGCCTTCGCCAAGGCGCAGATCGGATTGCCGCGGCCAGGCTCCTGCGTCGGCCCGAATGGCGCCAATCGCGGCGACTTCACCCTGGGTTGTGAGGCCGCGCGACAGCGCCTGGCCCCAGTGGCCACCAAGCTCGCCATCAATGCCGATTTCGCCGCCGGATGGAACAGCGCCGGCCAGACCATTCCCACGGGTGCGCCGGCGGAGGCCGAATACCGGGGCGCGTATTTCTGCGGACCGCTTGTGGCGCAACTCACATTGAAGGTGTTCCCGCAGTCGGGCGAACCGCGCCGCCGCGCGATGTTCAGCTTCGGACCGGAGGCGACGAGTCCGGGCGTGCCGCGCGGCGCGTTCATCGTCGAGGGTTCGATCGACTTGCAGGGCGGCGCGATGACGCTCACGCCGGTCAAGTGGGTGTCGCAGCCGCAAGGCTACAATTGGCTCGGCCTGAGTGGCCGTTCGGACGACGGCGGCAAGACCTTCCGGGGACGTGTGACCGACAGCGGCGCATGTACCAGCTTCACGCTGCAACGCGTCAGTGCCGCAACGGCCACCCGCTGAGCGCGGCCCGGTGAGTGCTGGGCGGCGTGAGCGCCGGGCGGCCATTGGGCGTTCACATCATGGAAAAAATCGCCGACCCGCCGCGCGTCAATTTCGGCGCGCAGGTCGTTATTGGCGTCTTATCAGCTTCTTATGCAATGTGTCGCAAGCGATCTAGAAGCATCGGTGCACCGGAGCGGCCAATCTTCTCAGTCGCGAACTGCGCGAAATGTTTGCTTGCCTCTGGCGAAACGTTTATAATTCGTTAATCGCGTGGGTTTTTTCGGGAGTGATACGCAATGATTGTCCGCCGTGCCGCCGCAGGGCATTTCGTCATTTCAGCCTGCGTCGCGGCAGCGTTGGCGGGTTGTGCGGCAACGCCGCTGGGTCCGACCGTGCAGGTCATGCCCGGCCCAGGCAAGAGCTTCGATGCGTTCCAGACCGATAACGCTTCCTGCAAGAGCTTCGCGGCTGGCCAGGTGCAGGGCCAAGCCGATGCCGCGAACCAACAGGCGGTTGGCGCCGGGGTGCTCACCACGGTGATCGGTGCCGGGCTCGGCGCGGCAATCGGTGGCGCCGCCGGCAATGCCGGGGCCGGTGCTGCGATCGGTGCCGGAGCAGGGGCCGGCACCGGCGCGGCGATCGGCGCCAACGGCAGTTCGTATGCCCAGATGAGCATCCAGCAGCAATACGACAATGCGTTCTCGCAATGCATGTACGCCAACGGCGAGCAGGTGCCCGGCTATGCGCCGATTGCGATGGCGCCGCCAGCGGGGCCAGGGCCGGTTTCAAGCGCGGATCCAATGGTGCGCTCGACGCAGTCCGAGCTGATCAGATTGGGCTACCTGCAGGGCGGCGCGGACGGCCACATGGGTCCGAGGACGCGCGGCGCAATTTCCAGCTTCGAGCAGGCCAACGCTCTGCCGGTGGACGGCAACCCGTCTCCCAGGCTGTTGGCCAGGCTGCAATCGACACCGACCGGCGCGGCGGCTCCGACCGCCTCGGCGCCGAGCAACTGGGTCGCGCCGGCCGGGTCAGCGAGCGCTGCACCAGCGGCGAGCCAGGCCGCGGCACCCTCCGGCTGGGTCGCGCCGGCTGGGTCGGTGAGCGCAACACCGGCGGCAAGCCAGACCGCGGCGCCCGCCGGTTGGGTGGCGCCAAGCAAGACGCCTTAATCCCGAAGGTCGCGCACCCGGAGGACGGCCCGATGCGGACGACGCGTGGAACGAGTTGGCGGGGGCACCTGCTTCTGTGCGGTTGCGCCGCCTGGAGTTTGGTCGCGGTTGCGGCAGTCCGCGCGCAGAGCCTGGACCTGGACGTCGCGCCGAGCACGCCGACGGCAGCAACCCACCAGTCGGGCGAACTGGACATGGATGTCAGCCCGTCGGCGTCGATCGCCACGCCCGCCGGCGGCAAGTCCCCAATCCAAACGCTGTCGTCGGGCGCCAACGTTCAGGATGGCATCGTCCAGGTGAACCCGACGGTGGCGCCGGAGCCGACGCTGCCGCCCGTCCAGACCACGATAACCACGCCAGTCCAGACCACGACGCTGACCCAACCGCCTGACCCCGCGCAACCGGCCCCCACCACCGCCACACCGCCCCCGGAGGAGCCGATTAGCCTCGATCATCCGACCGTGATCGACACCGCCCGGCTCAAGGCGGGCGACACCATCATCACATTGTTCGGCATCGACGGCATGCAGGGCGAGGCGGCGGAGAACCTGCAGGGCTTCCTCGCCTCGGGCGACAACCACGTCACCTGCCAGGCGCAGCCCAGCGCCGACTTCGTCTGCCTGATGTCGGATGGCACCGACGTGGCGCAGGCCGCGTTGATCAACGGCGCGGCCCGCGTCAAGGACGACGCACCTGAGGCGTATCGCGATCAGCAGGCCGCGGCGCAGGCCGCGCGGCGCGGCATCTGGGCGAGCCTACCGCCGCCGCCGGCGACGATCACCCACCCGACAGTGCAGGACACCGCGACGCTGCTCGCCGATGGCCAGACCTATGTGCTGGACGGGCTGCAAGGCCTCGGCGCGCCGTATGCGGGCCAGATGCAGGGCTACATCGCGGCCAATGGCGACAGCCTGAGCTGCAACCCGCAAGCCACGCCGGGTCATTACATCTGCGTGCTGGCCGACGGCACGGACATCGCCCAGGCGGCGCTGGTGAACGGCGGCGCGGTGGTGACGTCGGACGCGCCGGACTCGTATCGCGTGCAACAACGCGAGGCACTGAACAATCACCGCGGCATCTGGGTAAACCCGCCGCCGAACCTGCTGGTGGCGTATCAAACCGTGCAGTCGGCGGATTGCTGCGTGGTGGTGGCGGGCGATGATGGCGGCGACGGGATCACCTACGTCGGTGGAGTGCCGGAGGCGGTGATCGACGGCGCGTCGGTGTTCCTGACCTATGGCGGCGACGCCGGGTGGGGTTACTACGACCACGACCACCATTGGCGTGACGCGCCGGGGCGCTATCGGGCGCATATGGAGCACTTCCATCCGGGCGGGCACGGTTTGCGCGGATATCGTGATGAGGCGGTGGCGCGGCGTGACGGCGGGCATCCCGAGGGTGTGCATCCCGGGGGCGGCGTGCATCCGGGTGAGGCGCGCACCGCTAGCCTGGCTGGGCATTCCGGCGTGGTGCCTGGCGCGCATCCGGGTGCGGCGTCAGACGTGCATCCCGGTGTCGCATCGGGTGTGCATCCCAGTGTCGCACAGGGTATGCATCCCGGAATGGCGCCGGCGGGACATTCTCTGGTGGCGCCCGGGGCGCACCCCGGCATTGCGGGCGGCGGATTCGTCCATCCTGGTGCCTCGGCGACCGGATTCCATCCCGGCGGCGGCATGGCGTCTCATGCGGCGGCGCCCGCGGCGCATGCCAGTTCGGGTGGAGGAGGCGGGGGCAAGAGGAAGTAGGGTGGGCTGCACGCCTGACTGCTTCTGTCAGGCAGGCGGCTTGCCCACGGCATCGTCGAGAACTGCCGAAAACTCGACGCCTTCATAGAACTCGGCGACCGGGATTTCCGCGGCGATCTCGGGCATCCGAAGCGTGTCCTCTGCCGTCAGTGCGGTTGCGGTCCAGTCCTCGTCCCTGCCGGTCCGCGTGAGGACAATCAGGCCGACGCTGGCATGCTCAAGGATGACGTAGCGGCGGATCGAGGACACCGCCCGGTATTCGCGAAGTTTGACGATCCGGTCGGTGCGGCCGGAGGTCGGGCTGAGCATCTCGAAGACCACGACCTCCCCCGGAACGAGGTAGGCATCCCCGGAGACCTTGGAGCAGGTCACCAGGGCATCGTGGCAGCGGACGGTGTCGCCGATGGTGGCGAGCCCGGCATCCGGGCCGAGGGGTTCGCATTGGCTGCTCCGAAGGCGGCTGCGTAGTGCGGAGTGTAGGTTTTGAGTGATTTAGCTATGGGTGACGGTGCCGCGCGGCATGGCAATGGGCTCGAAGCCGTCGAACTCCCACCGGCCACCATCCCCCTGCGCCCATGCGAAGAACTGCTCGCGGGTCATGCAGGGCTTACGAAGGGCTGTGTTCATGATGGGCGGTCTAGCACGGCCCGGCAGGACGGTGGCTTTTGTCGAAGCGCAGCAACCTCTCGGCTTTTGCAATGGCCGATCACGACTGAATAAAACCGGTGTCCCCTCTGGGTTCAGTTAGGTTGGCACCGGGGCCAAGAATGCGTGCGGCGCGGTAGTGCGGCCGAGCGGTGGGTTGCGAACGCGGACAGGCACGGGCTACATCCGCGCTAAATCGATGAATAATGGAACGAACGATGGCAACGAGAAAGCGTGGCATCCTCACACCAGCACCGCAGTGGTGGAAACACCTGCGGTGGACGAAGCGCCAGTTCTGGAAGCAGGAAAGAAGAGAGGCACGCATGGAGTCTGCCGCAGGATCTACCGGGCGTACCGCCGTCGAAGCGCGCCGGGGTTATGAGGAATGAGCTGTTATGGCTTTCAGCGACTCCCTGATTCAGCTTGATCGTCGGTACCGACAAGAGACAGGCATCCACGATCAGGAGCGATTTCTGTCCCGCGGTGTGGCAAGCTAGCGCTCGATACGGAGGCCAATCATGCCCGAAAAGTTTGACTTCACGGTGGTGCTGGAGCCGCAGCCGGAGGGCGGCTTCACGGTCAGCGTTCCGGCGCTTCCCGAGGTGGTAACCGAAGGCGACAGTGAGGCGGAGGCGATGGCGATGGCGGAAGACGCCATTCGCGCGGTTCTGGCGTACCGCCGCGATCACGGCATTCCGATACCCGGCGACGCGCAACCGACAGTACGGAAGATCACCATCGCTGCGTGAGCCCATCTGTTCCTGCCGTGAATGCCCGGCAGGTGCTCGCAGCCTTGCGGCGGGCCGGCCTTGTACTGGACCGGGTTTCAGGCAGTCATCATGTGCTGGTTCACGCCAGCGACGCCCGACGCACCGTGACTGTGCCGTTCCATGGTGCTCGAAGTTTGAAGTCAGGGACGCTCCGCAATATCATTCGTCAATCCGGTCTGACCGTCGAGAAGCTTCGCAATCTGCTATGATGCTTCCACGGGTGCAGCGAGTGATCACCAACCGCTGACTGGCCTAGACATCAAGGTCACTTGGGGCCCGGACGGTCCCGCGCTCGAGTATTGTGGCGTGAAGAACGCATGCCTCCGCCACCAATGCGGGGGCTCCGTAGAAGCGAGGCGTACTTTCAATCTCACCTTCAATCACGACCACCCTATCAAGGCCGCCAATGGTCAGACGATGAGCGACAGCAGTTTGAATAGCATAAAGCGCCGTAGCACTCATAGCCGTGTTGGCAGCGACATGGGCCAGCGCGTACGGTTCACCATCGCGGCCGACCCGAGCACTAAGTCTTATACTAACGGCCCTAAACATTGACGTACGGGCCGCTACCCCCGTCATGCCGGCGCAGGCCGGTATCCACGACTTGTCTTCGTCGCAGCAAAGAAAGTCGTGGATACCGGCCTGCGCCAGCATGACGGGGGTAGCACCGAAGAGTCGATCATTCGGGCGCCTGGTATTACTCGCAGTCCATTATTTTCTCACCTGTCTCCTCTGTGGCGCAGGCGAGCTAAGGGTAGCTAAATCTGCCCCATGTTGGTTCCTTATCCTCACAAGGGCTACGTACGCAGAGCCACTTCAAGCCGCTGCCATGCGGCATGGGACCGTATCATATGCCAAAGCGACTCGTCCGAACTGGAGCCAGTTTCCTCCGCGATTATTCGCTGCTGGCGGGTCTCCTGAAGCGCTAACCGGAGTCGTCCGATTTCCTTGAGCCGAAACTCAGAATTTCGCATGTTTGCCGCTCGGTTCAACTGCCGGCGGTTCTCTACTGACACGCCAAACACTCCTCATAATCCGTCGTCGCACCCATCCCCGCCACAGCCGCCAACGCCACCAAAGGCAACTGGGCCTGCCCATCATTCGCCGGCACGCCCATCACCCCCGTAAACGCCATCGGCGCCACCGCCTTCTCGCTCACATTATCCGCCCGAGCGATCGACAAACTGCGGCAATAATACAGCGACTTAACCCCCCGCTTCCAAGCCATGAAATGGATCTGATGCAAATCCCGCTTGCTCACATTCGCCGGCAGAAACACATTCACCGACTGGCTCTGGCAGATGAACGGCGCGCGATCCGCCGCGTGCTCAATAATCCACCGCTGATCCAGTTCGAACGCAGTCTTATAAACCGCCTTCTCCTGCTCAGTCAGAAAATCCAGATGCTGCACACTCCCCTTCGTCAGCGTAATGGACGACCAAACCTCATCGGTATCCCGCCCCTTCTCCGCCAGCAGCATTTGCAAATGCCGGTTCCGCACCGAAAAACTCCCCGACAGCGTCTTCTGCAAAAACACATTCGCCGCAATCGGCTCGATCCCCGGGCTCGAATTCCCCGCAATAATCGAAATCGATGCCGTCGGCGCAATCGACATCTTATGGCTGAACCGCTCCATGATCCCATACTCGGCCGCATCCGGGCACGGCCCCCGCTCCTCCGCCAGCATCAGCGACGCCGCGTCCGCCTGCCCGCGGATGTGCTTGAAGATCCGCTTGTTCCACACCTTCGCGATCACGCTCTCCCACGGCACGCCCTGCGATTGCAGGAACGAGTGGAAACCCATCACCCCCAGCCCCACGCTGCGCTCGCGCATCGCCGAATACTTCGCCCGTTCCATCCCCGGCGGCGCGCGGTCGATGAAATCCTGCAGCACGTTGTCCAGGAACCGCATCAGGTCCTCGATGAACAGCGGATGGTCCTTCCACTCGAACCAGTTCTCCAGGTTCAGCGACGCCAGGCAGCACACCGCGGTGCGCTGCATCCCGTGCTGGTCCAACCCGGTCGGCAGCGTGATCTCGCTGCACAGGTTCGAGGTTTTCACCTCCAGCCCGGCCAGCTTGTGGTGCTCCGGGCGCGCCCGGTTCACGTGATCCGAGAAGATCAGGTACGGCTCGCCGGTCTCGATCCGCGCCGTCAGGATGCGGATCCACAGCGCCCGCGCCGAGATCGTCCGCACCGGCGCGTTGTCCTTCGGCGAGACCAGCGTCCAGGTCTCATCCGCCTCCACCGCGCGCATGAACGCATCGGACACCAGGATGCCGTGGTGCAGGTTCAGCGCCTTGCGATTCGGATCGCCCCCGGTCGGGCGGCGGATTTCGATGAACTCCTCGATCTCCGGATGCCACACCGGCAGATAGACCGCCGCCGAACCGCGCCGCAGCGAGCCCTGAGAAATCGCCAGCGTCAGCGAATCCATCACCCGGATGAACGGGATCACGCCGGAGGTCTTGCCCACCGCGCCCACCCGCTCGCCGATCGAGCGCAGGTTGCCCCAGTACGACCCGATCCCGCCGCCCTTGGACGCCAGCCAGACATTCTCGTTCCATAGCCCGACGATGCCATCCAGGCTGTCGGACGCCTCGTTCAAAAAGCAGGAGATCGGCAGGCCACGCTGGGTGCCGCCGTTCGACAGCACGGGTGTCGCCGGCATGACCCACAGCTTGCTCATGTAGTCGTAGATGCGCTGGGCGTGCGCCTGATCGTCGCCGTAGTAGCTGGCGACGCGGGCGAACAGGTCCTGGAATTCTTCCCCCGGCATCAGGTAGCGGTCGGACAGGGTGGCGCGGCCGAACTCGGTCAGCAGCACGTCGCGCGAGCGATCGACGTGAACCTGGTAGCGCCCTGGCATCTGCACCGCATCAAGCACGTCCGTTCCCCCCGAGTTGGCCGACCCCCCTGGCCCGGCTCCGACAATCCCCATTATCGATCCCGTGCATGGCGGTTCGTCAACTAGATATAGGCAGTCTCCCACTCGACTCCCCACAAGATACCCGATTGTGGCGGTCTCGCCACTATCCGACCAAAAGCGCCGACAAGCGACTCGGCGGTTTATGGATGTGGCGATTCGCCAGCCCACCTCCAAGGGAGCCGCGCTCGATTCCCCCGCCGGAAGGTGCCCGGATCGCTGGTATTCCCAGCCGCCGGCCTCACCACCGGCGGTGGATAAAACCGCTGCGGGACGGCCGACTGCTCCAACCCGTCCTGGCCGGACAGGACCTCCGGAGAAGGATCATTCCCTGTGCCCGACAAGATAGGCGCGAACCGCCCGCGCATCGGGTCGAGCTTCTGGTCCAGCCAGCGGACCCGGCCGCGCGGGACCCCAAACGAAAACCTGATTGCGCACCTTGCTCGGCCGTCCGAAGTTTGGTACAAACCATGAACGGCAGCAGCCTTCGGCGGAGAAATGTGATGGCCCGCAATACGGTGCAATTCCACAAAAGGGCTCAGCGAGGCTGCGTTCGAGCACCGCTACGGTACGGAGGAACAGTGCCGAGCGGTGGTTGTCGCCTCGCGCTGGCCGGATGGGTTCACCTGCCCCGTTTGTGGCGGGCGCCAGCATAGCCAGGTGAAGAGCCGTGGCCTGTTTCAATGCACCGCGTGTCGCCGGCAGACCACGCCGATCGCCGGGACGATCTTCGCCTCGGCCAAGCTGCCGCTACGCACCTGGTTTCGCGCCATGTATCACCTGACCCAGACCAAGCAGGGCATCTCCAGCATCGAACTTGGCCGGCGCCTCGGCGTGACGCAGACCACGGCCAGGAAGGCCGAGCACAAGCTCAAGCAGGTCATGCTGGAGCGAGACGCGTCCAGGCAGCTGACCGGACGGGTCAAAATCGACGACGCGTATCTCGGCAGCGAACGTTCCGGCGGCAAGCGAGGGCGCGAAGCGGCGGGAAAGACGCCGTTCGTCGCCGCGGTCGAGACCACCCCGGATGGCAAGCCGGTCCGCATCAAGCTGGGGCGGGTCAGCGCTTTCTCCAATCAGGCACTGTCGGCGTTCGCCAAGCGCTGCCTTGGCCCAAGCTGTTCGGTCGTCAGCGACGGGCTTCAGTGTTTCGCCAGCGTCACCAATGCCGGATGCACCCACCAGGTAATCAAGACCGACGGTGGTGTCACGGCAGTGCGCAAGCCGGCGTTCGAGTGGATCAACACTGCCCTCGGCAACATCAAGGCCGCGATTGTCGGCACCTACCGATCCATCCACAGCAAGCACGTCCCGCGCTACCTCGCCGAGTTCGAGTATCGCTTCAACCGGCGATACGATCTCGCCTCCATGCTGCAGCGCCTCTGCTGGGCCTGCGTGCGGACCACACCCATGCCATATCGGCTCCTTAAATTGACTGAGGTTTATGCGTAATCAGGAACGAAAATGGCCGCTGCGGAGGCGACGACCATTCCGGACCTTCCCAGCCCACCCGAAGCGCGGGCGAGCGGGTCGGTGCCTCTTCGCGCGGGACTTCGCCGTGCCTTTGGTCTCGCCAACGCGTCGTCATCCAGGTTGATCGGGGGCGCGTCGTAGACCGGCGTCTGGTCGATCTTGCTGGTGTGCTGCGCGATCAGCTTGCCCACCATCTCCAGATGGCCAAATTCCTCGATCGCGATGTCCCGCAGCATGTCGCGGATGCCGGCATCCTCAACACGGAACCACCGCACCCAACATTGGAGTGCGGCGGTCAGTTCACCAGTGGCGCACCGAATTGTTCGAGCAGGAACGTGCCGAAGCGGGCATCAGGCTTGCCGTCGCCGACCGGCTGGATCAGCTCCTTGCGGTGCACAAACATGTGGTTCTCCTGCTTCCGCCAGCGGGCCGCCGTTGAGTGCCTCCAACGGCGGCCCGATCAAGCGGGACGATCAAACGGAACAGGACGGCCAGGGATTGCCGGTCGACCGGGACCTATGCCCAGCCGAGGCAACACCGATCAGCGACGGCCGAGCGCGAAGCCCAGGGCGACGCCGACTCCGATCGCGGCCAACAGCGCGCCGATCGGTTGGTCGTGGGTGAAGTCCTTCACCCCGTCCACGGCTTGGCCATAGGCCTGCTGCGCCTTGCCGGCCACCTGGTCGGCCTTGCCGCGAATCTGGGTCCCGGCATCCCCCATCAGACCGCCTGCCGCATCCTCGATCTTGCCGGCGACGTCACGAGCCACGCCTTCAATGCGATCTCGATTCATAGCTATGGTCTCCGCCTTTGCATTCGGGCCAGAATTGGCACCGGCTCACACAAGCTAAACTGAGACGGTCGAGGCCAGTTCCATCAGGCCACCATAAAGAGACCGTGGTCGGTCGCGCCCAGCACGACGCGCGGTTACGCCGCATCCAACAAACGGGCAGCCTCGGCACCACGGATCTTCGCGATGTCGTCCTGGTATTTCAGCAAAACGCCGAGCGTGTCGTCCACCGCGCCAGGCGTCAGCTCGTGGGCGTTCAGGTGCGTCAGCGCGCTCGCCCAGTCGATTGTCTCGGCCACACCGGGCAGCTTGAACAGCTCCTCGCCGCGCAGGCGCTGCACGAAGTCGACGACCTGGGCTGCCAACGCCTCCGGCACGCCGGGCGCCTTGGCCGCCAGGATCGCCCGCTCGCGCGCCGTGTCGGGGTAGTCCACCCAATGATACAGACACCGGCGGCGGATCGCGTCATGCACCTCCCGCGTGCGGTTGGAGGTCAGTACCACCACCGGCAGGGTCTTCGCCCGCACGGTGCCCAACTCCGGCACGGTGATCTGGAAATCGGCCAGCAGCTCGAGCAGGAACGCCTCGAACGGTTCGTCGGCACGGTCCAACTCGTCGATCAGCAGAACCGCGGGCGGCAGATCCGGGTCGATCGCCGACAGCAGCGGGCGGGCCTGCAGGAACTCGCGGGTGTAGATGTCGCGCGCCAGCTCGTCGCGGTCGGTCTGCCCGGCGGCCTCGGCCAGCCGGATCGCCATCAACTGGCGCGGGTGGTCCCATTCGTAAGCGGCGGCAGCCAGGTCCATGCCGTCGTAGCACTGCAGGCGCACCAGGCGGCGGTTGAGGCCGGCCGCCAGCACCTTGGCGATCTCGGTCTTGCCGGTGCCCGGCTCGCCCTCCAGAAACAGCGGCCGGCGCATCGACAGCGCCAGGTGCACCGTCGTCGCCAGTTCCAGGTCGGCGATGTAGCCGTGCGCGGCGAGCAGCGTCGCCGTGTCGGCGACGCGAGACGGCAGGTCGGTGGCGCCAAGGGGCAGGGCAGCTTGCGGCTCAGGGGGCACTAAAGCAGGCTTCCAAGTATCAGGATGAGGATGACCAGATAGAGCGCGCCGCCAATCCACGCCACCACCGGAAAGCCAAACGGTTCGCGTGGGACCAGCGCGGTGATGCCGATTGCGGAGGGTGGCGCAGAGGGCGGATGGGCCGGGGCGGCGGCAGCTACCGCCGGCGGGGCGACCTGGGCGCTGAACCGGTCGAAGAACGCGTCCGCCATCTGCTTGGCGGAGGCATCGATCAGGCGCGCACCGAGCTGGGCGATCTTGCCGCCGACCTGGGCGTGTACCTCGTAGCTCAGCAGGGTGCCGCCGCCGTCGTCGGCCAGATGCACCTTGGCGCCGCCCTTGGCGAAACCGGCGACACCCCCCTGGCCCTCGCCGGAGATCGTGTAACCGTTCGGCGGATCCAGGTCGGTAAGCTGGACGTTGCCAGTGAAGCGGGCGGAAATCGGCCCGATCTTGACCGAGGCGACCGCCTTGAATGCATCGGCGGTCTGCTTCTCCAGGCTCTCGCAACCGGGGATGCTGACCTTCAGAACCGCCGGGTCGTTCAGTGCGTCCCACACCCTGCCGCGCGGCGCCGCTATGCGCCGCTCCCCGGTCATGTCCATGCAACCCTCCTCACCACGGCGATGCGTGGAGCAGTCGAAGGCCAGGGGCTTCGCCCCCGGCCCCCCACCAAGGGGCTCTGCCCCTTGGAACCCCGCCAAAGGCGAAGCCCATGGAACCCGCCCGTTGGTTGGGGCGCGGGAGAGGGGAGTGGGCCGGCTAGGGTGCCCCCCCTTTTCGCACCGGCTAGTCGCCGGCGCGAAGGGCG
>DASRQX010000402.1:0-6811 GCA_035696165.1 Acetobacteraceae bacterium
GCCGGCGTGAAGGCCGCAGCCCAGGCCGGCCCAGTGCCCCCCTCCCGTGCCCTCAATCAAGCGAAGGGTTCCAAGGGCTCCGCCCTTGGCGGGGATCCAAGGGGCAGAGCCCCTTGGTGGGGTCCGGGGCAAAGCCCCGGCCGTCCTTCGCTCCCCCGATTGCCTGACCGTGGGTGGCAAGCCACCATCGGTCTGGAACCCCCGCAGCGCCTCGGCGCGGTTGGCGCGGCCCAGGATCACCACGCCGTGCGCCGGCTCGATCCGCGTTGCACGGTCCGGTCGGATTATCATTGCCGCGCCGGTCCGATCGATGGCGACGATGAAGAACGCCGGTCCGACCCGGGCTTCGATCTCGTCCACCGTAAGCCCGGCGAATTTGCTGCCGTTCTCGGCGACCGCCAATTCCAGTTCCAGTCCCAGGCCGTGCAGTTCCCGCTCCATCGCGTCGGTCCGCTCGCCGCCGTGCATTGCCTTCGTGGCGTTTGGATACAGAATGATCTCGGCCATGCGCTCCGCGCCGATGTGTGCGGGCAGCACGACCTCATTGGCGCCCGCGTACACCAGCTTCGTAACCGTCGAAGGCGATTCGCCACGCGCAATGATCAGCATCGACTTGTTCAGGTTGCGCGCGCTGAGGGTGACGAACACGTTGACCGCGTCATTGGGCAGCACGGTGGCCAGGGCGCGTGCGTGCTCGACGCCGGCCTGCCGCACAATCGTCTCGTCGGAGGCGTGCGCGTGCAGGCACAGATAGCCGAGTGCGCGCGCATCCTCGAGCCGTTCGGGGCTGCGTTCCAGGATCACGAACGGCGCTCCGCCGGCCTTCAGTTCACGTGCCAGCATGTTGCCGATGCGACCGAGGCAGCAGAGATGACATGGTTTCGCAGTTGCTCGATCTGGTGGTTCATGTGCTTGTGGCCGAGAAGCTGCTGGATGCCCGAAAGTGTGATGCACTGCACCAGGGCTCCGGTGAGAAAGATCATGCCGGTACAGCCGGTGACGATCAGCCCCATCGTGATCGCGCGCAATGGCACGGTCGCGACCGGCTCCACCTCATCGTAGCCGACGGTGAACACGGTCAGCACGACCATGTAGAGCGCGTCGCCGAAATTCCAGCCTTGCGACATGTAGCCGACGACGGCGAGCCCGCCGACCGTCAGGACGAACAGCACGCCGCCAATCAGGTTGCGAACCGGAGAGTTCAGCATCGATGTGTGTGCCGGGACCGGAGGTCAGGCGGGCAGGACGAGCGGGACGGAGGCGGCCAGGAGACGTTCAAGCCAACCGCAACAAAGTACACCTCTCCCACTCTTCGTGGGAGAGGTCGAGGCGCGAAGCGACGAGGGTGAGGGCCGTGCCGCACGCACCACCCTCACCGCTGATCCGCTTCGCGGCTCAACCGCCGCGCTCGCCGCCTTGGTCCGCGTCGCGGCCCAAGCCCGCGAAGGGCGCTGTACGGCCGGCCCGGCGATCAGCCCCGCACCACCCTAAACGTCCAGGTTCGCAACCTTCAACGCATTCCCAACGATAAACTCGCGCCGCGGCTCGACCACATCGCCCATCAGGGTGGAAAAAACCTGCGCCGCATCCTCTGCATCGCCTACCTTCACCTGCAGCAAGGTGCGCACGCCGGGGTCCAGAGTCGTCTTCCAAAGCTGGTCAGCGTTCATCTCGCCCAGCCCCTTGAAGCGCTGCACCGACAAACCACGCCGACCATGCGCGATCACCCGCTCATACGCCGAGGCCGGCCCGGCCACCGCAACCTCCTGCGCATCCAGCTTCAGCAGCGCCGGCGTGGCGAAGCGCTCGGCGAAGGCCGGTGCGCGATCGTTCAGCCAGCGCGCCTCGGTGCTCCGCAGCGCGGCGGCGTCCAGCACGCGCTTCTCCATCACCCCGCGCACGGTGCGCGACAGCGTCAATCCGCCATCGGCGGCGACCACCCAGCCTTGCTCGGTCGGCAGCGAAACCGCGTTCAGCCGCGCGGCCAGTGTCGGCGCCACCTCGGTGGCACGCGTGGCGTCCGGGGTCAGCGCGCCGGCGATCGCCGCCTGCTCCAGCAGCGCCACCGGAACCGTCCCCGACAGTCCATGCAGCCGCTGCGTCGCCTCACGCAGCAGGACGATTTCGCGCCGCAGTTCGTCCTTCTCGCCCACACGTCCGTCGGCAAACGTCAACCGCGCGTCGGCCAGCGCCTTGTCGAGCAGGAAGTCCTCCAGCGAGCGGTCGTCTTTCAGGTAGCGCTCGTCGTTGCCGCGCTTGGCGCGATACAGCGGTGGCTGAGCGATATACAGATGTCCACGATCGATCAGCTCCGGCATCTGGCGGAAGAAAAAGGTCAGCAGCAGCGTGCGGATATGGCTGCCGTCCACATCGGCGTCGGTCATGATGACGATGCGGTGGTAGCGCAACTTGGCAACGTCGAAGCCACCCTGCTCCGGTTCGCCGCGCCCGATCCCGGTGCCCAGCGCCGTGATCAGCGTGCCGATCTCCTGGCTGCCCAGCATGCGGTCGAAGCGCGCGCGCTCGACATTCAGGATCTTGCCCTTCAGTGGCAGGATCGCCTGGTTCTTGCGATCGCGCCCCTGCTTGGCGGTGCCGCCGGCGCTGTCACCCTCGACGATGAAGATCTCGCACTTGGCCGGATCACGCTCCTGGCAGTCGGCCAGCTTGCCGGGCAAAGTCGAAATATCCAGCACGCCCTTGCGCCGAGTAAGCTCGCGCGCCTTGCGCGCCGCCTCACGCGCCGCCGCGGCGTCCATCACCTTCTGGATGATCGACTTGGCTTCTTTCGGATGCGTCTCGAACCAGTGCGAAACGGCGTCCGCCACAGCGGCCTGCACCACCGGCTGCACCTCGGAGCTGACCAGCTTGTCCTTGGTCTGCGACGAAAATTTCGGATCCGGCACCTTCACCGACAGCACCGCGGTCATGCCTTCGCGCATGTCGTCGCCGACGAGCTGGAGCTGTTCCTTCTTGCCCATCCCGTCCGCGTATTTCGTCACCACGCGGGTCAGCGCCTGACGAAATCCGGCCAGGTGCGAACCGCCGTCGCGCTGCGGGATGTTGTTGGTGAAACACAGCATCGTCTCGTGATACGAATCGTTCCACGATAACGCGAACTCGACGCGGATGCCGGCGTCGGTCTCCGGCACGCGCAGGCTGATCGGCGGGGTGAACACCGAGTTCTTGGCGCGGTCGAGCCACTCGACGAAGGCCACGAGGCCGCCATCGTAGCGCATGACGACCTCACGCTTCTCGGCATGGCGCTCGTCGCGCAGCGCGATGGTCAGGCCGGAGTTCAGGAATGCCAGTTCGCGCAGCCGGCGTTCCAGCAGCGCGAAGTCGAATTCGGTGTGGGTGAACGTGACGGGGCTGGGCTTGAACGTGACTTCGGTGCCGCCCCGCGCGTCGGATGGGCCGACGAGAGCCAGCGGAGCCTCGGCATCGCCGTTCTTGAATCGGATGAAATATTCCTGGCCCTGGCGCCAGACGCGCACGTCCATCCATTCCGACAGCGCGTTGACCACGGCCGCGCCGACGCCGTGCAGGCCGCCGGACACCTTGTAGGAGTTCTGGTTGAATTTGCCGCCCGCGTGCAGCCGGGTCAGCACCACCTCGGCCGCGGAGATGCCTTCCTCCTCGTGGATGTCCACGGGGATGCCGCGGCCGTCGTCGCGCACCGTCACGCTGCCGTCGCCGTTCAGCGTCAGCTCGACCCGCGCCGCGAAGCCGGCCTGCGCCTCATCGACCGCGTTATCGATGATCTCGAACGCCATATGATGCAGGCCGGAGCCGTCATCGGTGTCGCCGATATACATGCCCGGGCGCTTGCGAACGGCGTCCAGGCCGCGCAGTACGGAGATCGAGGCGGCATCGTATGCGTCCCCATTCGCAGCACCGTTGGGGGCGCCGGAATCGGGCTGCGGCGCGGCGTTGTCGGTCATGCCGAGTGGGGTCTCCGGGGACTGTTGTGGGTACTCTAATTATATAGCGGCTACAGCGTCGCCGAACCAGTGGCGTGCGGCGAAAAACCGCTCATGCCAGCGGCCATAATTGCTGACCGCTCGGCCGGGGTCGGGCCGCTGGTATGATTCTTTGTTTGGCGCGCGGCCGCCCCGCCAACCCCGCGCGCGATACCAACGGCCCGAAATGACGGAAGATTCGTCATTTCGGGCCGTTGACATCAGGCGCCAACTTTCCGTCGCCCGTGCGCAACAGTTCAGCGGTGCCGAGCAATGGCGCGAACGTCTCGGAATCCGTGCCGGTAATCAGGGTCTGCGCGGGCAGACGCGTCAGCGCGGCAAACAGCGCGGCGCGGCGCGCGGGGTCCAGATGCACCGCCGGTTCGTCCAGCAGCAGCAGCGGCGCGGCGCCCCGCGCCTCGGCAATCAGCGCCGCATGGCCCAGCACAAGGCCGACCAGCAGAGTCTTCTGTTCGCCGGTGCTGGCCAGCGTCGCCGGACAACCGGTGGCGGCGTCGCTCATGGCCACGTCGGTGCGGTGCGCGCCGCGCGCCGCCCCGCCGGCCGCCGCGTCGCGCGCGCGGGCGTTGGCGAGGTCGGCGCGCAGCCAGTCCTCGACCTCCAGGGCTGGGACGGCCTCCAGGCGGTCGGCAATCGGACAGACCAGAGCGAGGCGGGCGGCCGGGAACGGGGCAGCCGCGCCGGCGGCCAGCGCGGCATTCAGGCGTGCCACCAGCGTGGCGCGCGACGCGGTTGCGGCGACTGCATGGCGGGCCATGGCGTCTTCCAGCCCGGCAAGCCAGGCGTCGTCTTGCCGGCCCGTTGAGCGTCCCTCCGCCAACAGGCGGTTGCGTTGCGCCATCGCACTGTCGTGCGCCGCGATCTCGCGAGCATGGCCGGGCTCCAGCGCCCAGACCAGGCGATCGAGGAAGCGCCGGCGGCCCGACAACCCTTCCTGGAACAACCGGTCCATCTGTGGGGTCAGCCAGACGGCCGCAACGCGGGCGGCGATCTCCGCCTGGCTGCGCGGGGCGACGCCGTCCAGGCGGAACACCCGACGATCCCCAGGACGATCCCCGGAGCGATCTCCTGGGCGGTCCTCCCCTGGACGACGTCCGGAGCGGCCGCCAAGGTCTTCGGGCGCGGTGCCGGTGCCGATATCGGTCTCACCCTCGGTCGTGACGAAGCGCCCGGCGACCGCCCAGCCGCCAGGTGCGCCGCGCCGGACGAGATCGGCCATCCGCGCGCCACGCAGCCCACGGCCCGGCGTGAGCAGCGACACCGCCTCCAGCAGGTTGGTCTTGCCGCTGCCGTTCGGCCCGACCAGCACGCTGATCCGCGCCCGCGGGTGCCAGGTCAGCAACTGATAGGAGCGGAAATCAGTAAGGAGCAGCCGAGTGAAACGCATAGCGGCCGGCAGTAGCCTATCCGACTACTGACCACTGAATCTCAGACGCGCATCGGCATCAGCACATACAGCGCGCTGCTGTCAGTCGCGTCGCGCACGACAGTCGGCGCCTGACCATCGGCGAAACAGAACTCCACGTCGCCCTCGATCTGATCCGTGATGTCGTTCAGGTAACGCGCCTGGAAGCCAATCTCCAACGGCGAGGATTCGTACTTCACCCGCTCGCCGTCCAACTCTTCCGTGGCGGTACCCTGCTCGGGACTGGCCGCCGACAGCGTCAGCAGGTCGTGCTGCAGCGTTAACTTCACCGGCCGAGAGCGCTCGGACGAGATAGCGGCCACCCGCCCCACCGCGTCAGCGAAGTCCTTCTTGCCGACGCGCAGAACCTTGTCGTTGCCGCGCGGAATAACGCGCTCGTATTCCGGGAAGGTGCCGTCGATCAGCTTGCTGGTCAGCAAAATCGAATCGACGTGGAACTGGATTCGCGTGTCGGACATGGCAAGGCCCACGCCACCGCTAACCTCGTCGAGCAGCTTGCGCAACTCGTTGATCGTCTTGCGCGGGATGATCACGCCCGGAATACCGCCGGCCCCCTCGGGCAACGGTTCCTCCACGCGCGCCAGGCGATGCCCGTCGGTGGCAACGGCGCGCAGCACGCGAGTGCCCTCGCTGTCGGCGACGTGCAGGTAGATCCCATTCAGGTAGTAGCGTGTCTCCTCCGTGCTGATTGCAAAACGGGTTCGGTCGATCAGGCCGCGCAATTGCTGCGCCGGCAGGGTGAAGCGGTGCGGCAGGGTCCCGGCGGTCATCGACGGGAAATCGTCGGTGGGCAACACCACCAGATGCGTGCTGTAGCGCCCGGCCCGCAGCGCCAATTGAGCATCGCCGCCGGGATGGTCGAGCTCGATCTCGGCGCCCTCGGGCAGCTTGCGGACGATCTCATACAGCGTCGCGGCGGGGGCGGTGCAGGCGCCGTTGCGGGTGGTGCTGGCAGGCACATCCTCGATGATGGCGATTTCCATGTCCGTCGCGGTCAGCGACAACTTGCCGTCGCGGACCGCAATCATGACGTTGGCCAGGATCGGGATGGTATTGCGCTTTTCGACCACGCTCTGGACGTGGGCCAGCGCCTTCAACAGGGTTGCGCGGTCGGCCTTGAATTTCATCTTGGCAATCCTCTGAGGCTCTGGCCTCGTGCGGCACCCGGGGCGAATCGAGCGCAGACTGTAGCAACAGGAAAATCCGCCGAAAAGCACGCACATTCCGCCGCGCGTCGGGTCAGCAAGGCCGGGGCTTCGCCCCGGACCCCACCAGGGGGCTTTGCCCGCTGGACCCCCACTAAAGGCGGAGCCTTTAGAATCCATCCATTTTGATTGGGGCACGGGAGGGGGGAACCGGGCCGGCCTGGGCTGCCGCCATCACACCGGCGATCGGCTGGTGT
>DASRQX010000403.1:0-2225 GCA_035696165.1 Acetobacteraceae bacterium
CACCCTGCCGGTAATGCTGGCCAGCCGGTCCATCGGCCCTCCTATTATCCAGCTCAGCCGGACAGTGCTTTCGGTTGGAATACCTCCTTACGGCGAAAGCGCCAAGCCACATCCTGCCGGTCGCGCACGACGGAACAGAAACTATCTTGGCATGTGCTCTCGCCGCGACGAATTTCCCGCCGGCCTCGGCACACGGGCCTAGACCGTCCGGTGGCGGGTTTTCGGCAGCAGGGGAACGGCGTCTCCAACCGGCGCCGAGTCCGCACCACGAATGGTTCCCGCCGCGTCTCAGATTATCCGATATATTCGGATGGTGCTTCCGCAGGGCGGCGGATTATCCCGGTAACACCGGGCCCCCATCTGTCGCGCAACGCACTGTCGGATTGAGTTGAGCAAATCTCAAGCGTCAGTGAAAAATTCTCGTTTGAAGAGGCGTGCTATGACAGCCCAGCTAACATACGCGCATATACTCCGTATGGGGACGTCGCCTCAGCTGCAAGATTGCATCCATGACATCAGCTCTATGACAGCACACTGCGCGAGCGCCTCAATGGCGCCAGGTAACGGGCAAATGGCCTGGTTAGGGAAAAATGTCATGAAGACTCTTCTAGCGGCGGCAGCGTTCGCCATTACCGGTGCGGTGACGGTCCAGGCGGCAGACATATTCACTTGTGGTGCCCTTGGGTACGCCATGCATGATGGCAAAGTTGAGCGTGTTTACTCAGCTCCCGTGACCACCCATTGGACGAAGCTCGGTGAGCGCCTCCCCGCCTTGGTCAACTACCTCGACGAGCCCGACGGCCTCCACGTGGTGGTGACCATGCCGCCGGGCGTGAGGGAGAAGGCGGCGGTCGAACGGTTCGAGACGGTATTGGCGGCGGGGCAGTCGGCCATATTTTCCATTCCGCGCGCCGCGGGCGAGGCGCCGGCGCGGATCGTGCTCACCAACGCCGGCGGCCACCTGGATATCGCGGAGGCTCCCGCCGCCGTTTCCGCCCAGTGAGTGTGCCTTCGTCGGAACGCGCGGCAACGACGGGGTTGCGGGCCGAGAGCGGCCATTCCGGCATACCGATTGGGCATGGCATCAAGCCAGCGCTGCTCGTCGGCAGACCTTTCGACCAGCATGTCGATGAAGACGCGCACCTTGGCGGTCATGTAGCGACGGTGCGGATAAAGCGCGCCGCTCTCCATCTCCAGGTTCGGATGGTCCTTCAGCACTCGCACCAGTTGTCCCGAGGCAAGCAAGTCGCAAAACGATATAGGTCGGACACAGCCACAATCCGAGGCCGGCGAGAACTGCGGCGCGCATCACAACGATGCTGGTGGTCGCGAGGTTTCCCGTCACCCGCACCATCATCCGGTTGTTGTCGGAGTCGAGGAACGGCCAGTCGTGACCGAACACCGAGTGGGTGTAGAACAGGCAATTATGGGCCGCGAGGTCGGCCGGCTCTGCGGCGGGGCATGCTTTTCAAGATAGGCTGGCGCGGCGCAAACGACGTAACGCCAAACCGCCAGGCGCCGTTTCACGAGTGTGGAATCGGGCGGCGACGTCGGCATGATCGCGAGATCGAACCCCTCGCGAACGAGGTCTATCATCACGTCGCCGGTGCGCAAATCGACTGACGTCTCCGGGTGCCCGGCCAGAAAGCCGGCGACGACTGTACCGATCCGGCTCAGCCGGACAGTGCTTTCGGTTGGAATACCTCCTTACGGCGAAAGCGCCAAGCCACATTCTGCGGGTCGCGCACGACGAAACGGAAACCATCTTGGCATGTGTCTCGCCGCGACGAATTTCCCGCTGGCCTCGGCACACGGGCCCAGACCGTCCGGTGGCGGGTTTTCCGCAGCAGGGGAACGGCGTCGCCAACCGGCGCCGAGGCCGCACCACGAATGGTCCCCGCCGTGTCTCAGATTATCCGATTTCTTCGGATAGTGCTTCCGCAGGGCGGCGGATTATCCCGGTAACACCGGGCCCCCATCTATCGTGCAATGCCGTGTCGGATTGAGTTGAGCAAGTCTCAAGCGTCAGTGAAAAATTCTCGTTTGAAGAGGCGTGCTATGACACCCCAGCTAACATACGCGCATATGCTCGGTTTGGCGATGTCGCCTCAGCTGCAAGATTGCATCCATGACATCAGCTCTATGACAGCACACTGCGCGAGCGCTTCAATGGCGCCAGGTAACGGGTAAATGGCCTGGTTAGCGAGAATGACATGAAGACTCTT
>DASRQX010000404.1:0-3557 GCA_035696165.1 Acetobacteraceae bacterium
CGGGATCGATGTCGCCGGCATCGAGTTCATCACCGATACCACCGGGCGGACGCTGGTCTACGACGTGAACACCAACACAAACTACAATCCGGACGCCGAGGCGCGTGCCGGGCGCATCGGAACCGCGCGCTCCGGCCCGGGTGCGATCGCCGCCTATCTGGGCACGGAACTGGCCCGGCTGCGCGAAGCCGCCTGACAACCCGGCACCCGGGCGATCTAGCGCACCGTGCCGGGCGGCTGGACCGGGCTCTGCTGGACTGGCCCCTGTTGGACCGGGCCGTGCGCGGCCGGGCCATGCCGAGCCGGATCGAAACCGGCTGGGAACTCGGTCTCGCGTCGGTTCTGGCGCCGGTCAGCCTTGCGGATGTCAAGTCCGCCTCCGTCAGATCCACCTGATCCAGCCGTGCCTGCGACAGATCGGCCGCGCACAAATCGGTCCGGCGCAACCGCGCCCGCACGAAGCTGGCGGGCTGGAATGGCCCGCCTGGCATCAGCAGGGGGCGCGCGTTGACGTGCGCGAGGCAGGCTCCCGTCAGCGTCGCCCGATCCAGCATCGCCCCTCGCAGGTCCGCGTCGAACAGATCCGCGTCGCGCGCGTCCACCAGCGCCAGGCCGGCCATGGCCAGCGATGCGCCGCGCAGCCGGCTACCGCGCAGCACCGCGCCGCGCATGATCGCCGCCCCGAGCAGCGCGCCCTGCAAGTCCAGACGTGACAGGTTCTGGCCGGAAAGATCCGCCCGGACGCCGGCCTTGCCGAGGTGCTCGATCCAGAGCGTGTGCTGATAGATCGCCGCCATCACGTCGTCCTGCGAGGCGGGCGGCCGGACCGCAACCCGTGGGGCGGCGTCGCGCGTGACCTCGAAATCGGTATCATCCACCACGGCGCCCGTCAGGCTGACGCCATCTAGCCGCGCACCGTTCAGCACAGTCCGGCTCATGATCACGCCGTCCAGGCGGGCGCGGGTCGGATTTGCGCGCGTGAAGTTTGCCTGGTCCAGGTTGCACCCGGTCAGATCGGCCTTGCACAGTTCGGCGTCGACAAACCGGCTGCTCTGCAGGTCCGCATCGCGCAGGTCGGCGTGCCGCGGCATGCCGGCACCGATGGCGGCGAACTCAGACCCCAGTTCATTCGGTTGGCCGGCCGCCTCACGTTTGCTGTCCTGCAACCGACCCGTCAGCAGCACGCCTTCCCGCAGATCGGCTCCCGCCAGGTCGCAGCGCACCAAGACGGCGTCCCGGAGCGTGACTCCGCGCATGTCGCAGCGCACCAGGCGCGCCTCGGTCAGGTCGGCGGTGAACAGGGTGGCATCGGTCAGGTCGGGCGCGGCGCAACCGAGCACCGCTCAGGTCGATCCCGATCAGACAGCGCCCGCTCAGGTCAAGGCCGGACAGATCGAGGAGTTTGAGCAGGCCGCGTTTGCCGCCCGGCTGACCGGTGGCAAACATCTCGTGCGCGTGCAGGATCGCCTCAAGCCGAGCGGGCTCGATGCGTGACAAAGCGACATGTGGATCGTGCGTTGGCGGCGGCAATCGGGTGGTCTCCGACAGGGTCGGGACGTGTTTCGGTCTATCACGCCAACGCTTAAGCAAGTCTTTAGGCGGCGGCCCGGCTGATGCTCGTCGCCGCGCTCGACGCAGCCGAACGCCCGAGGGGTCTTCGTGTTCCACTGGGCGACCAGCCGAAAGCGTCTCGAGGCGGTCGCGCGGGCCAGCACTCGAATCCGGATCAACGGCGTCGCAACCATTTCGCTAGACGTTGGTCGATGACTGTCGGAACGGACGCCTTGCCGCTACAGTTACGGCATGAAAGGGCTTGGCCTTCCGGCGCTGGCACTGCTCTTGGTCACGGCCGCGGCCGACGCCGCCCCGCCGCCCGGCGTCGATCCGACGCTGGCACCGTGGTTCCACGAGCTGCGCCGGCCAGGCAGCGGGTATCCCTGCTGCTCGGAGGCGGACTGCCGCAACGTCAAGACGCGGGCCGCCGCCGGCCGCACCGAGGTGTTCATTGGCCGCGAGGCGTTCGGCTCCCGAGCGCCGGATGCATGGGTGCCGGTCCCGCCCGCGCATGTGCTGGCGGGACGCGACAATCCGACCGGCGGCCCGATTGCCTGCTGGGCGGCATGGGGAGGCGTCTTGTGCTTCGTGCCTGGCACCGGCACGTAAGCGCGGCCAAGGGCGAGATCAGGGTAGGTGCAATACAGAAGTGACGAAGCGAGCCGCGGTCGCCCATGCAGCGGTGCCGGATTTGCCGGCGCGGCACGATGTCCCGCGACGCGCGGCCTTTGTCGGGCCTACCCCACCATCTATCGGCTTGCCAACCCCCCCTCAAGGAACGGCTCTGCCGATTTGGCCCGTGGCAAACACTGGCGGACCCGAAACGATTCGAACGTGCGACCTTCGCCTTGGGAGGGAATTTTCGAGGTCAGCGTCGATTTGTAGCTACCAGCGCCGCCTCACCGCAATGTCGGGTCCAGCCGGTCGCGCACCCAGTCGCCGATCAGGCTGACCGACAGCGTGCAGAGCGATAGGACGATGCCCGGCAGCACCGCAATCCACCAGGCGTTGTCCAAATAACTCCGCCCGTAGCTCAACATGCTGCCGAGGCTGGACAGCGGCGGCTGGATGCCGAGACCAAGGAAACTCAACGCGGTCTCCAGCAGGATCACCTCGGGGAAGCCGATGGTAGCGTTGACGATCAGCACGCCCGCTATATTGGGTAGCACGTGACCCAGATAGATCCGCATCGGCCGGGCGCCCAGGGCCACCACGGCCCGGACGTAACCCCGCCGCGTCGTCGACAGTGCCATGGCGCGGGCCAGGCGCGCATAGGTCTGCCAGCCATAAAGCCCGACGACCACAACGAACAACGCCAAGGACGTGCCGAAGAAGGCGATGATGGTGAGTGCCACGATGATGAACGGGATGGCCGCCTGGGCGTCGGCCAGCATCATTACGGCATCGTCCAGCCAGCCGCGGAAATGCGCTGCAAGGAATCCCAGCGTCGTGCCAAGCGTCGACCCGATCAACGTGCCAGCAAACGCCACCGACAGGCTGACGCGAATCGACGCGAGCAGTCGGCTGAACACGTCGTGCCCGACCTCGTCGGTGCCCAGCATGTGGTGCCAGGTGCCGCCGAACAGCACCGGCGGCGCCAGCCGGGCGCGCAGATCGAGCGCCTGGTAATCAATGGGTGCCAGCCTGGGTGCCAGGGCCGCGGCGACGATGCAGAGGCCGATCCAGACGAAAGCGAGCACGACCAGGGTCGGCCAGCGCCGGACCATCGCGCGCGCAGACCCGGTGCTTATACGCCGTTCAATGCTCATACGCCCTTCGGTGCTCATGCGTCCTCTGGCGCCGGTGCACGCATGCGCGGGTCAAGCCAGACGTACAGCAGATCCACGCTCAGGTTGGCCAAGACCATGGTGCTGGCGACCAGCAGCACGATGCATTGCACCACCGCGAGATCGCGCCGCGCCACCGACGTAACGATCAGCCAGCCGATGCCCGGCCAGGCGAAGACGGTTTCGGTGATCACCGCGCCGGCGACCAGGCCGCCG
>DASRQX010000405.1:0-1793 GCA_035696165.1 Acetobacteraceae bacterium
GCTGCCGCGCGAGCCCGCGCCGCCGGTGCTCGAAGGCGAGGTAAGCGGCTGGTTTGCCCGCGAACGGATTAGCCGGCCACGCGTGTCCACAGAACGGACAGTTCGGAGACGATGATGCGCGCGCATGGCGGGGCCGAGCGAGATCCTGCCGTCCGGCGGTTCATGCGGTTTGCAAGGCTGGCCGTCGAGCGCGATGATCACCGGCCGGTGTTCCTCCAAGCGCAGCGCCATGATTGGGGTGATCGAGGTGCGCCCCAGCCAGGCCACGGCCCATCTGCACAAGGCTGTCGTCGTGTGAGTGGTACCAGAACGTGCCGGCATCCGGCGGCGTGAAGGCGTAGTCGAAGCGGTCGCCCGGCGCGATCGACTTCTGAGTAAGGCCCGGCACGCCGCCCATCCCGTTCGGCAGGCGGATACCGTGCAAATGCAATGGCGTGCCCTGACGGACCCGAAGGACCGGCCAAGCTCGAGCCCGTTGTAAGTCCAGACCTCGGTTGCCAGGTGCTCGTCGCCGGCCATTCGGGCCGGTGCCGGCCCCCGGCGCAGGATCGTGGTCAGGCCGTCAGACCCGGCCGGTCGCACCAACCCAAGGGCGGGTCGATGTGATGCGCCGGGACGGCATCGTCACGTTAACTTCGGATGGTGATGTGGGGTCGAGAGGGGCGCCCTGTCTATCAAGCCGGATACCGAGCACCCGTCTCCTGCTGCCAGACATTAAACGCCGTGGATCGGATCGCGCGATATGCGGCGGACGGCATGAGGTGTCGGCGTGGATGGAAGTGGCCATGAATGAACGCGTGAGCGGAGAGGAAGTCATGGGCCTGCTCCGGCGACTTAAACCGTTGCATCTGCCGCTCCCGACGCCGCGTCGGTCGATGTGAGTTCTCGGCGCGATTGTTGAGGTAGCGGCTCTGTCGGTGCTCGACATCGGGAAGCAGGGTGCGCTGCGCCACACCATAGCTTCTCAGCTTGTCGGTCACGATCACCCGCGGCACATACAGCAAACCCTTTAGAAGCCGCTTGAAGAACCGTTTCGCGGCGTTGGCATCGCGCCGGGCCTGTACCATGATGTCGAGAACGACACCATCCTGATCGACAGCGCGCCAGAGATAGTGCTGCACGCCCCGAATCCGGATGAACACCTCGTCCATGTGCCACTTGTCCCCTGGCCGTGGCCGGCGACGTCGCAAGCGGTCGGCAAAGCTCTGGCCGAATTTCTTGCACCAGCGCCGTACGGTCTCGTAGGAGACGACGATGCCACGCGCGGCCAGAAGCAACTCGACGTCGCGCAGGCTGAGACTGAACACGTGGTACAGCCACACAGCATAGCTGATGATCTCCGCGGGAAAGCGGTGGCGGTAGTGCGGGTCGGGTGGCGGCTTCATGCCGCAAGTCTCGATCGTCGCCGTCCCGGTCGCCAGCCCCGGTTACCGTGACAATGCCCTCCGAGTTGCTTTGGCCGTTACGCACCGGCCTTCTGCACCGAAAATGACCAATCCAATCAAAAGCTGGGACTTGCTGCCCGTTTATTGAATACACGAAGCGTGGCGCGTCCTCTGTCAGATTTTTGCACCAGAGAACCGTTATCAGCCTCCGCTCTAATTGCGGTTCCCCGGCGATGAGTAATCCAATGACGCGTAATTGGACTCACCAGTGAGCAGCATAATTGTGACCGCAGTTGTCACAGATGTTCGTGGTCCCCTGATATTGCTGGCAATTGCACTCAGAGCACCTGCCCCAGCCCGCCTTGGCATTCTTCCAGGGGATGATAGACGCCAGAGCGGCAAGCGTGG
>DASRQX010000406.1:0-34118 GCA_035696165.1 Acetobacteraceae bacterium
GGACCACACGGTGAAGCCGGCTCGAAACGCACGCAGGTTCATCGGCAACGAGGCACGCAGCGCGGAGAATCCGGAATGCATCTCACCGGCGATCGACCGGCAGCGGGCGCGGGCGGCGCGGTCCTTCGGCAGCATCTGCGCCGCGGGGCGCAACTCGTTCAGGTATTCAGCGATCGCCAGGACGTCCCACACCTGGATCCCGTCATGCGTCAGGCAGGGCACGCGGATCGAGGCCGATTGCAGCAGCAGATCCGCCCTGGTGCCTGGGGCCTCGGGATCGACCGCGCGTTCCTCGAACGCCACGCCGGACAGCCGGGTCAACAGAAACCCGCGCAACGACCAGGACGAGTAATTCTTGCTGCTGATCAGCAGGGTGGCCTCGGCCATGATACGGGTTCTCTCGTATTCTAAGGTTGTTGCGGTGCAATATGGCACATGCGAGGCTGCGCGGGAAAGCCCAGGTCACCACGGACGGGTCTTGGCAAAGGAGCGGCGAGCACCGACACGATGGAAGGCACGGCAACGGCCCCGATGATCTATCAGCTCTATCAGGCGCAGGCGGATGTCCTGGCACGGATCCGCGCACTTGCGCAAACTGGCTCGGGGATTCTGCGGCAGTTCGACTTCGGCGTCCTGACCCCGCCGGCAATGCGCCACACCGCCGCGTTCTTCGACATGATCTCGGAATCCCGGCTGACGCACCATCGTCCGCCGTTCGGCATCGATACGGTGCAACTAGGCAACGTCCAGGTGGCGGTGACCGAGGAAGCCGTCGACGACACGCCGTTCGGCACGTTGCTGCGGTTTCGCAAGGACACGCCGGTGCGCCAGCCGCGCGTGCTGCTGGTGGCGCCGATGTCCGGGCACTTCGCGACCCTGCTGCGCGGCACCGTCCGGACGATGCTGCCGGAGCACGACGTGTACATCACCGACTGGAAGAACGCGCGCGACATCGAATTACGGCACGGCGGTTTCGGCGTCGATGCGTTCGTCGACCATGTCATCCGCTTCCTGCAGGCGATGGGGCCGGGCGGCCATGTGGTCGCGGTGTGCCAGCCGGCCGTCGCGGTGCTGGCGGCGGCGGCGGTGATGGCGGCGGCACGCAACCGCGCCCAGCCGCGCAGCATGACGCTGATGGCTGGGCCGATCGACACGCGGATCAAGCCGACCCAGGTCGATGCGTTGGCGAAGGGTAAGCCGATCGAGTGGTTCGAGCAGAACGTGATCGGCACCGTGCCGCGGCGCTACGCCGGGGCGGGGCGCCGCGTGTATCCCGGGTTCATGCAGTTGTCGGCGTTCGTATCAATGAACCTCGACCGGCACATCGACGCCCATCTGGGCCAGTTCCGTGCCCTGGTCAGCGGCGACGATGAGGCCGCGGCGGCGCATCGGCGGTTCTACAACGAGTACCAAGCGGTGATGGACCTGCCGGCGGAGTTCTATCTCGAAACGGTCAAGCGGGTGTTCCAGGACCACGACCTGCCGCTGGGGCGCTTCACCTATCACGGCGAGACCGTGCGGCCGGAGGTGATAAGGCGCACCGCGATCCTAACGGTCGAGGGCGAGCGCGACGACATCTGCGCCAACGGCCAGACAATGGCGGCGCTCGATCTGTGCACCGGCGTGCCGATCTCGAT
This sequence comes from Acetobacteraceae bacterium, assembly GCA_035696165.1. Taxonomy (GTDB): domain Bacteria; phylum Pseudomonadota; class Alphaproteobacteria; order Acetobacterales; family Acetobacteraceae; genus Palsa-883. The sequence continues at coordinate 1,638 of DASRQX010000406.1, forward strand.
GCGGCGGCACCATCTGCAGACCGGGGTCGGACATTATGGCGTGTTCAGCGGCAAGCGCTGGACCAACGAGATCTATCCGCTGGTGCGCGAAATGATCCAGTCGACGAACTGAGCGGATCCCCGCTCGATGGTGGGCGCGCAGCAACGCCTCGCTTGTCGGATCATGGTCGACCCGGTCGGACCACCAGGATCGATGCTGCGGCGTGGCCGCTCGCCGGGCGACGCTGTGCCCGTAGCGCTCGAGCGCGCGATGGTCGCGGCGCTGGAGCGCATCGCCCCGCCGGACGCGATGCTGGAGATGCCAACCCTGATCCGCATCGAGGCGTGGTCGGGCTCAGCCCGGCCGTGCCGCGCGGATCAGTGGACAGTGACGGGCCGTGGCTCCGTCGCATCTGCGAAACGCTGCCGCAGCAGCTCGTAGGCAGCCCGCGCCGCGGGTTCCAACTTTGGACCCGATGCCAGCAGGTCCTTCACGCTGACGATGCATTGCGGCTGAGGCTCGGCGGCCGGGCGAAGGATCTTGATGTAAAAGGCGATGGTTTAACGGACGGACGGCTCGGATATCCCGGCGACAAGATCTTCGTGCTCGCGCATCAGGCGGGTTTGGTCGCAGATGAAAGCCTCGCCCGCATCTCGACATTTTCCAGCACGCACCCATCAGTCGACCCGACCCAGTACAGCTCGGCATCGGCGAAGCTGGTGTGATGCAGGCCGGTCTCCGTCGGGGGCGGATTGCGTTGCCGGGAACCGTCAAGAAGATAGTTGCCGCGGAACATCATGTCATCGATAGGACCGGTGAAGCGGCAGGACCAGAAGCCGGACACGTTGAAGTCGACGCCCTTTAACGGACCGATGAAATGCGTGTGTTCGAACCGCGCATCCCGAAAGTTGGTCTTGGCAAACCTGACTTTCTCGAAGGTGCAGCCAATATAGTGCGACTTCGGCTGTCCGTGATCGCGGAAGCCGATGGCGCCGGCCCGCCAGTCGGTCCGAACAAAGGAACAGCGATCGACGCGGCAGGCATACTCACCCAGGTTGGTGAAATCCGCCCGGTCGAACGCGCAGTTGACGAACTGGCACTGATCGAGCCGGAGCTCCGAAAAATCCGCCGCGGTAAAATCGCAGTCGCGAAACGTCGCACCCGACAGTGTCCGCGGGCGGCTGAGCGGCACAGACCGGAAGTCGGCGTGTCCTGCATCGGTGGTGCCGAACGGGGTGCCAAACAGGTCCGCATCAGCCACCGCCGACCATCGTTCTGACCACTCAGGCGCCATGCTGCATCCCCGCTCCGACGACCTGTCCGTTGTTTTGCGATCCCGATCTTACTGCAGGCGAATTTCAGGTATCTCGGGTATCTCCGGGATTTCCTCTGGCAGGCCGGGAGTCTTCGGCACTTCCGGGGTCTTCGGCGCAGGCTCCACCGCCTTGGGCGCGGTAGCAGGGTCGGCCTCTGCCGGGGGCATCACCTTTCCGCTGGTGTCGATATGGACAGGATCTTCGCCGTACTTGGCCTGATGCGCGGGAGCCGCTTTCCCCGTGGTGATGTCGTATTTGGTGCCGACCTCGTATTCCGCGCCGCTGGTCTTGTCGACGAAATCGGGATCTGGACCGTTATCGGTGAAATCCGGCCCTTTGTTCGGCTTGCCAACCAACCGGCCCCGAAATTGAGGGTCCTCGTCCACCTTGTCCCGGACTGCCCTGTCGATCTGGTAGCCGCGATACGCCGCCCGAAGCTGTGGATGCTCCTCGATCGCAGTCCGCTGGTTAGCGGTGAAGGCTGCCGTCCCCGCGCATCAATGTCGCGGGCCGCTTCCGTCGAGTATCGCTGCAGCCGTGCCGTGACCTGCGATTTGGTCAACGCCGGCAATTATTTCGTCGCGCTGGTCGCAGCGGGTCCCGACGTGTCCGCCACCTGCACGTAGTGCGGGCCACCGACACCAGCGCTATGTCGCGAGACGCTGTCCAACACGTCCTGGAACAACAAGGTCCCGTGGCCCGATCCGTCCGGGGGATCGTTCCACCCGGTGCCGGGCCAGTAGCCACGAGATGGCGATGCTTGACCTACCGCGAAGTCGTAACCGTCCATTCCGGATCCTCCGGTCTGCGCTGGCGGACGCTCTGCAAAGTCGGTTGAAGCCTGCCACCGCGCTCACATCCATTTGACCGTTGCCGGCCGGTCGGCGGTGCAACGTCATACGGGCGACATCAAGCGTCCGCAGCCTGACGCTACGGGCAACTCAACCTCACGCCGAACGCGCCGCGACACGATGCGCGGGCGGAGGGGCGCGGGCGGAGGGGTTGCCATCCTTGTGGCTCGCACCAAGGTTCTTGCGCCGTGCTCGGGTGCGGGTCAGGCAGGATCGGCGAGTAATCGGGCCTTGGCGCCCAGCATGGTCGCCTTCGCGCCACCGCCGAGGTTGGACGCCCACAACGCGTCATCCTTACCCTGCCGCAGGCGCCGGCTTGCCCTGCCGCAGGCGCCGGAGGCGGGGCAAGACGCTGATCGCCGCCCGCGAAGCCAAGGAGAGGCCAAACAATTACCGGATGACAGGGTTCCAACATGGCAGGCCGTCTCCATCCGGGCGTCCTTCGCCATTGGTAAGCTCTTGCGCAGCCACCGCTGTTATCCCATGCCGCCAGGGTGGCGCCGACGACGGTGGATGACGCAAGAGCTTATCCACCCGACAATTGAAGCGGCAATTGGTGGGTGTCGCCTAAGTGACAGCACCGCGACGAAATCACAATGCGACTATACTGTCGCCTCAGTTGCGCTGGATTTGGTGACTTTGATGCCTCGGGGCACAACCTCAAGGAGGCATCCATGCGCAATCAAATAATCGGCGGCACCGGCCGCCTCGCCGCGTTGATTGGCCTGCTTCTGGCGCTGGCGGGCTGCGTGGTCGTGCCGGCCTATGGCCCGGGACCGGGTTACCACGCGTACCACGGTTACTATCACCATTACGACTGACGCTGACGCCCATGTAGGCGCCGGCCGCCGCCGGCGTCGCCCGACGCTGCCGTCCCCCGTTTCCCCGGGAGACTGCAGCATCGTCCCGATTGGTCACGTGAACGCAACGTTGATCAGCGCCGGCGCCCGCCCTATGGGCGCAAATGATCTCTGCGATAATGTTACAATTAGTTATGACAAAGCCCCGGTTGCGTTGCATTCCACCGCCATAGTCCACCTCGCGAAACAGCCCAAGGAGGGTGTCATGCGCGATGGAATGGGACGGCGGGCTGCCAGGCTCGCACTGGCGATAGGGCTACTGGTCAGCCTGGCAGGCTGCGTGGTCTACCCGGCCGGCCCCGGGTACTGGCACCCGCATCCCTGCTGCTACTACTGGCGTTGAGGACGCCCGGGGTGGCGCGCTGGCTTGGCGCGATCGAGGCGCGGGCGCCCGGCAATCGGCGCCAGCCGCGATCGGGCGCGTGGCCGGCCAACCACAGCCGGCGTGGCGGTACTGGCGGCGGGTCTTTTTGACGGCGCGCCGGCCCTGTCCCTGAACGGTTGCCGGTCGGGCCCCCGCCGAGGCAACTGCGTCGACCTGACGCCGTCAACGGAGTGTTGATCATTCGGTGGTGTTCTGCGTCACATTGCTGCACCCGCGGCATGTAGTTTCGCCGGCGGACGGCGTTGCGAGGAAAATGTGACGATGCGAAAGTTGTCGTGCCAAGGCAGGCGCACCACCCGGGTCGGGCCGCGATGAAGATCTTGCTGACGGGCGGATGCGGCTTCATTGGCTCCGCCGTGGTGCGCTATCTGCTGCGCCATACCGATCACGTCATCGTCAACGTCGACAAGATGACCTACGCCGCCTCGGAGGCCGCGCTGGAGGAAGGGCGGCGGCACGACCGGCATGTGCTGGTGCGCGCCTGCGTCACGGATGCGGCCGCGATGCACCAGGTGTTCGCGACGCACGCGCCGGACGCGGTGATGCATCTGGCCGCCGAGAGCCACGTCGATCGCTCGATCGACGGGCCGGCGGACTTCGTGCAGACCAACGTGGTTGGCACGTTCACGCTGCTGGACGCGGCGCGGCGCTACTGGGCCGGCCTGGCCCCGGCCAGGCGGGCGGCGTTCCGCTTCCACCACATCTCCACCGATGAGGTGTTCGGCTCGCTCGAGCACGACGATCCGCCGTTCACGGAGGACACCGCGTACGATCCGCGCAGCCCCTACGCCGCCAGCAAGGCAGCGTCGGACCATCTGGTGCGCGCATGGTTCCACACCTATGGGCTGCCGACCATCGTCTCCAACACCGCCAACAACTACGGACCGTGGCAATTCCCGGAGAAGCTGATCCCGCTGGTCACCATCAACGCGCTGGAGGGCAAACCGCTGCCGGTCTACGGCGACGGATCGAACCGCCGCGACTGGCTGTTCGTGAACGACCATGCCGAGGCGCTGGTGCGCGTGCTGGAGCGTGGTGCGCCCGGCGGCACCTACGCCATCAGCGGGCGCCAGCCGCGCACGAATTTGCAGGTGGTGCGCGCGATCTGCGCCGAACTCGACCGGGTGCAGCCCGATCCGGCCGGCCCGCGCGAGCGGCTGATCCGTTTCGTGACCGATCGCCCCGGGCACGATTTCCGCTACGAGATCGACCCGACACGCAGCGAGGCGGCGCTTGAATGGACCGCGCCGCATGATTTCGACGCCGGGCTGGCGAAGACGGTCGACTGGTACGTCGCCAACCACGCCTGGTGGCAGGAGGTCCGTGCCGGTCGCTACAGCGGCGAGCGGCTCGGCACCCCAGAACAAGGCGGGGCGGCTCAAGGCGGGCCAGTTCACGCAGGTGCGGCTAAGGATGCAAGCGTCCACGGGAGGGCGGCATGAAAGGCATCGTCCTCGCCGGCGGCTCCGGCACGCGGCTGCATCCGATGACCCTGGCGGCGTCGAAGCAGCTTTTGCCGGTCTACGACAAGCCGATGGTCTACTATCCGCTGTCGACGCTGATGCTGGCCGGCATCCGTGACATCCTGGTGATCTCGACGCCCGACGATCTGCCGCAGTTCCGCCGCCTGCTGGGCAGCGGGGAACGCTTCGGCGTGCAGTTCACCTACGCCGAGCAGCCGCGCCCGGAGGGCATCGCCCAGGCTTTCCTGATCGGGCGCGACTGGATTGCCGGCGAGCCGTGCGCGCTGGTGCTCGGCGACAACCTGATCCACGGCGACCATTTGTCGTCACTGCTGCGCGCCGCGGTCGCGCGGCCGGAGGGGGCATCGGTGTTCGCCTACCAGGTGCGCGATCCGGAACGCTATGGCGTCGTATCCTTCGACCAGAGCGGCCGCCCCGCCGAGATCGTGGAGAAGCCGGCGGTGCCGCAATCGAACTGGGCGGTGACCGGGGTGTATTTCTACGACCGCCAGGTCAGCGACATCGCGCGCTCGATCCGCCCCTCGCCACGCGGCGAGTTGGAGATCACCGAGCTGAACCAAGTCTATCTCGAAGCCGGCGTGCTGCATGTCGAGCGGCTGTCGCGCGGCTGCGCCTGGCTGGATGCCGGCACCCCGGATAGCCTGCTGCAGGCGGCCACTTTCGTGCAGACCATCCAGTCGCGCACCGGAATGCTGGTCGGCTGCCCAGAGGAGGTGGCGTTCCGCAAGGGCTACATTGACGCCGCGACCTTGCGCGAGCACGCCCGCGGCATGGGGAAGACCGAACTGGGGCGGGTGCTGATGGAACTGGCGGAAGGCGCGCACGCGTGAAGGCCGAGGCGCTGGCGATCCCGGATGTAAAGCTGATCACACCGGCGAAATTCGGCGATGCGCGTGGCTTCTTCTCGGAGACCTGGCAGCAGGAGCGGTTCGCCGAAGCGGGCATCCCCGGCCCGTTCATCCAGGACAACCATGCGCTGTCAACCCAGCGCGGCGTGCTGCGCGGGCTGCATCTGCAGGTGCCGCCCAGCGGCCAGGGCAAACTGGTGCGCGTGGTACGCGGAGCGATCTGGGACGTGGCGGTGGACGTGCGGCACGGCTCGCCGAGTTTTGGCAACTGGGTCGCGGCGGAGCTCAGTGCGGAGAACTGGCAGCAATTATGGGTGCCGGTCGGGTTCCTGCATGGCTACTGCACGCTGACGGAGGTGACCGAGGTGATCTACAAGGTCTCCGGCCCGTACGACCGCGCGGCCGAGCGTGGGGTGATCTGGAACGACCCGGGGTTGGCGCTGCCCTGGCCGGTGCCACCGGGGGGGCCGCTGTTGTCGGACAAGGACAAGGTGCTGCCGAGGCTGGCCGACTGCCCGGTGTGGTTCACGGTTTGAGATGGCCGGACCAATCCTGGTGACCGGTGGGACCGGCCAGCTCGCTTCCTCCCTCAAGGCAGCCGGCGGCGACGCCATCCGCGTGGCCGGCCGGCCGGCGCTCGATTTCGACCGGCCGGAGAGCATCGTCGCCAGCTTCCGGGAGGTGGCGCCCACGTTGGTGGTGAATGCCGCGGCCTACACCGCGGTGGACGCGGCGGAGGACGACGCCGAGGCGGCGTATCGCGCGAACCGGGATGGGCCGGGCGCGCTGGCGCGGCTGTGCGCGGCGGCTGGGGTGCCACTGATCCACATCTCGACCGACTACGTGTTCGATGGCGCCAAGGGCGCGCCGTATGTCGAGACCGACCCCACCGCACCGACCGGCGTCTACGGCGCCTCGAAGCTGGCCGGGGAGCACGAAGTGCTGGCAGCCTGGGCGCGGACAGTCGTGTTGAGGACCTCGTGGGTCTATGCGCCGACCGGGAAGAATTTCGTTCGTACCATGCTGCGGGTGGGCGCCGACCGCGACCGGCTGCGGGTGGTCGCCGACCAGCGCGGTTGTCCGACCACGGCGGCCGACCTGGCCGACGCGATCCTGGCGATCTCGGCGCGGCTGCGTGAGGGCTGGCGGGACGAATACGCCGGTGTGTTCCACGCCGCTGGCAGCGGCGAGACCACCTGGCACGGGCTGGCGGTCGCCACCTTCGAGGAAGCGGCGCGGTTCGGTGCGCACGTACCAGTGGTCGAGGCGATTACCGCCGCGGAGTATCCGACCAAGGCGAAGCGGCCGGCGGACTCGCGGCTCGACTGTGGCAAGTTGGCGTCGGTGTTCGGCGTGCGGCTGCCGGACTGGCGGGCGAGCCTGGCGCGAACCATCGACGCGGTGTTCGCGGGCAAGTAGGTGCGGTCGCAACGAGTATCGCGACGCGGCGACCAACGCTTTCACCGCCCGGTCGCCTTCACCTGGCGGCGCAAGCGCTTCCGCGTGCGCCGCGCCGACGGGCCGAAGCGCATCCATGACGAGTGGTGGCGGCGCGATGCGGAGACCCTCGCCATGCGCGACTACTTCCAGATCGAGGACGGTCGCCGCTTTTGGCTGTTCCGCCGCGGCGACGGTGTTGGTGCGGAAACCGGCGACCTGAGCTGGTTCCTGCACGGGATTTTCCAGGTCTGCGTCATCCTTAACGTTGCGTGGGGGTTTTGGCTACGATTTCTTCGCAATCTCTGCGCGTAGAGCTTATAGCGTCCTTTCCGTGCACTCCGTATTGCTCGTCGTTGCTTATGTATTTGCTACTGCTGTAGCACGGAGATATTGACCGCTTGCTTCTGCTTTGAGTCCAGTGCCGGGACTGGTCCGCGCATCCGACATTGCAACCCGTCAATACTTCCGTAGTTGGCTGTTGGCAGCATCGCGATGGGAGAATTTTAGCGCAGATGACGAAGACGATGCACGCAAAACACGCAGATGATTTCGGCGTGGTTCGCAGGTCCGTGGGTTACGCGTTTGATTTCGAGTCGTGTCCGCTGGCGCCAAACGCATTCAACACGGTGAACGCGAAGCTGATCGCATGTACCTGGAGCTCATTCGGGCTGCGGTTCGGCTCCGATTCACATTCAGGCTGTCGCCATCTGCGTGTTTTGCGTGCATCGTCCTCTGCATCTGCGCTAAAATTCTTTCTTGCTTCGCGGTGCCACAGGGTCTGCATCGGGGATCGCGGACCAACGCATTGCCGCTACCCCGAGCCGCTGCCTGGAGCGGCTCAATCGGTCGGATCATCGTGCTGGGGTACTGGATCACTTGATTGGTGCCGCAAGGTTGGTGTTGGCGGGGGCCAGGCTGACGTATCGCACCGAACACAACCAGCCTCCGGTGTTAGACATAATACTGGACTTATTTTCCTATATATGCTACGCGAGCCGGCTAAACTTTCAACCCCAGGAGACCGCGCCTGTGTCCACTGCCGATCCCGACCCCACCGCCTCACCAGCCAGGCCACCCTACGCCATCCCGCCGCAGGACTTGCGTGACATGGTGCTGACACTCCCCCGCCGCCGATGCGCCGGAGACCACCTGGCCGGAGGTGGTGCAAGGTGGCCTCGACAGGCTCGCGTGCTCGACCCGCGCGTTGCGCTCCAGACGATGCTGCGGTGACGGTGATCGCCACCCATGCCGGAGCGGTCGACGCCTGCCGGCTGGCGTTCGCGCCGGACGCCTCGGCGGTGCAGGCGGTGCGCCAGCGGGCCAGCGCCACCGCGCTGGCGCGCGTCATGGCCGGGGCGCAGCGGTCGTTGAAGCAGCTTCGGTTGCAGCCGGCCGTGCCGGCGCGCGACTGGGGCGACGCGGCCGAGGTACTGGCGGGGATGATGCAGCAGGCTCCGGCGCGGCCGGCCGAGGCGGCACACGGTGGCAAGGCGGCGGCGGAGGAGCCGGCGGAGATCATCTGCTGGATCGACGAGATCGACGACGCGGAGATGAACGAGGAGATCGAGCGGCTGCGGCGCGAGGCGACGGGTGAGCCGCCCTTGCCGGTGAAGCCGGGGCCGCGGCGGATCTACAAGTACAAGCCGGACGATTACGCGCGGACCTGGGTGCCCGGTGAGCGGGCGGCGCGGAAATACCCGGGGTGGGAGAACATGACGAAGCCGGAGCGGCGGGAGTTCTTTGGGTATACGCATACCGGGCCGGTGGCGCCGCTGGAAATGCTGACGCCGGCTTCGCGGGCTGCGCTGCGGCTGGGGAGGAGTGAGGGGCGGATGGCCGGCTCGGGGGCGGTCATGGCGGTGAAGGCGGCGGCGGTGGGCAGGCGTTTTGCGAAAGCGCGACAGGACCCCATGCAACAGTCTGCTGCACGGAACATGCCGCGGGCGCCACGGTGGTGAGGGCGGAGGTGGCGGCGGCGCGCGGTTTTCGCGAAATGCGCAACGACCCTCGGGGCAAGCCCCCGAGGGCGTGCCCCGGGGGCTGCGTCCCTGCAGTCGGGATGGGTCGCGGCGGCATCGGCAGGGGCCGATGGTTGGCTCGGCGGCCAGCTATGGGGGGAGAGGCCAGAGGCTGCGGAGAACAGGCATTTCGCGAAAGCGCGACAGGACCCCATGCAACAGTCTGCTTCACAGGAGCATGCCGCGGCCGCCATGGTGGTGAGGGCGGAGTGGCGGCGGGGCGCGGTTTTCGCGAAACGCGCAACGACCCCGGTCGAGTGCTCCCAGGGCATGACCTTGAGTCATGCGCGCGATGCAACAGTCTGGCACCGGCCTGGTCGTGGCGACGGCCGGGTCGGGTCTTTGGGGCGGCGCGACCCTCACCCTCGTCGCTTCGCGCCTCGACCTCTCCCGCGAAGCGCGGGAGAGGTGAACGCGGCGGCGCGGCGAGGACGGAGGAGGCGGCGGAGAACGGGCGTTTCGAGAGGACACGACAGGACCCCATGCAACAGTCTGCCCCACGGGGGCCGTCCACGAGGGCACAGGTGGTGGCGGGCGTGTTTCGCGAAAACGCGCAACGACCCTCGAGTCAGGTGCCCGAGGGCAGGTCCCGTGCAACAGACTGCGTCGGGATGCGACCCGGTGGGACGGCGTCGTGCCGCAAGTTGCGGCCGGCACTCGCTATTTGCCTGTCGGACTGAGCAAGTTTGCGGAAGAAAGGGTCGCGTTGGGGCAGAGAATGATCATCATATTTCCCAACGATGGCGAGTGACGAAATGAAAATCCGATTTGTTCTTATTTTGTGCTTAGGTCCGACAGGCTGCTAATGCAGCGATTTCACGAAACCGCTCCCATCATGAGGTTCCGTCTATGGGTCGGCGAGCCGGTCTTGGATGCATCGTGATTCGAGTCGTCTCTTGGAAGCGCTGTCCTAGCCCATTCGCTGCCCCGACTTGGCGCCGACCGATCAAGTTGTTCGCCATGATGCCACGTCACAAACGCCGCGCGACGCAGTTCGCCCAGGTTAGGCGTCCGGCGGCGAACCTTGCGCGGGTGAACGCCGCGCGTGGTACCGTGCCTGGTCCAAGGCTGGCGCCCTGGAACTGGCCGGCAGAAAGCGAAGAGCTGAGGTTCCGCGTTGGTGATAGTGTCGGCGCGCCCGATCCCTTATCTCCCGCCGCCATGGACGCCGCACCGGACGCCCCAATGAACGCCCCAGCCCCAATGGATGCCCCAGGGGATGCGATTGTCGTCGAGCACCTGACCAAGCGCTACGGCACCACGCTGGCGGTGGACGACATCGGCTTCGCCGTGCCAGCCGGCGCGACCATCGGCCTGCTCGGCGGCAATGGCGCTGGCAAGACCACCACCATCGCCCTGATGCTCGGCATTCTGATCCCCACCGCGGGCACCATCCACATCCTCGGCCACAACATGGCGCGCGACCGCTTCGCGGCGCTGGCGCGGATGAATTTTTCCTCCCCCTACGTCGCGCTGCCCAGCCGGCTGTCGGTCGCCGAGAACCTGCGCGTCTACGGCCATTTGTATAACGTCCCGCACATCGAACGGCGGATCGCCGAACTCAGCGAGGAGTTGGAACTGAACGAGTTCCTGCACCGCCCCGCCGGGCAACTGTCCGCGGGCCAAAAAACCCGCATCGCGCTGGCCAAGGCGCTGATCAACCGTCCCGCCGTGCTGCTGCTGGACGAGCCGACCGCCAGCCTCGATCCCGACACTGGCGACTGGGTGCGCGGCTGGCTGGAGCGCTACCGGGCGGAAAGCGGCTGCACCATCCTGCTTGCCTCGCACAACATGGCCGAGGTGGAGCGGTTGTGCGACCGTGTGCTGATGCTGAAGCGCGGCCGCATCGTCGACCGCGGCAGTCCGGCCGACCTGCTCTCGCGTTACGGTCGGGACGACCTTGTAGAGGTGTTCCTCGACATCGCCCGCGACCGGCGCCAGGCGGCGGAGCTGATCGTATGAGGGCACCGTCGTGAGGGGCCCCGTTGTGAGGCAATCGGCGCGTCGCATCTGGGGGATGATGTATCGCCACCTGGCGCTATACCGGCGCTCTTGGCCGCGGCTGCTGGAACTCGCCTATTGGCCGGTGCTGCAGATGTGCATCTGGGGCTTCACCGCGAGCTACCTCGCTGTCCGCATGGGCAACCCCGTCGCCGTCGCCGCCGGCACGCTGCTCGGCGGCGTGCTGCTGTGGGAGGTGGCACTGCGCAGCCAGATGGGTGTCGCGATCAGCTTCCTGGAGGAACTGTGGTCGCGCAATCTCGGCCACGTCTTCGTCAGCCCGCTGCGCCCGTGGGAACTGGTGGCGGCGCTGATCGGCATGTCGATGATCCGCATGTTCGTGGGCGTCGGGCCGGCGATCCTGCTGGCCTGGGGCCTCTACGCATTCAACCTGTTCGCGCTCGGCCCGATCCTGGTGCTGTTCTTCGCCAACCTGATGGTGATGGGCTGGTGGGTCGCGCTCGGCGTGGTGTCGCTCATCCTGCGCCATGGCGCTGGGGCCGAGGCGCTGGCCTGGTCCGTGCTGTTCGGCCTGACCCCGTTCTCGGCGGTGTTCTACCCGGTCGCCGTGCTGCCTGCGGCCCTGCGGCCGGTGGCGCTGGCGCTGCCCTCATCGCACGTGTTCGAAGGGATGCGTGCCGTGCTGCTGCGCGGCGAGATACCTTGGGATCACCTTGCTTGGGCGGTGGGGCTGAACGTTGCGTGGACCCTGGGCGCCGCGCTGGTCTTCGCCCGCCAGTTCCGCGCCGCGCGGGTGCGGGGCGCGCTGCTGAGTATTGGGGAATGATGGAACCGACAAGTATCTGGCTGATCCGCCACGCGCTGGTGAACGAGAACGCCCGCGCCATCCTGTACGGTACGATGGATGTCGAGCTCTGCCCCACCACGCTGATCGAGCAGGCGCCGATGTATCGCGCGCTGGCCGAGCGGCTGCCGCGTCCGGCGACATGGGTGGTGACGCCATTGAGCCGCACGCGCCGCACCGCCGAGGCGATCTTCGCCGCCGGCTATCCGCCCCAGGACCTTGCGGTCGAGCCCGGACTGATCGAGCAGCACCTCGGTGAATGGCAGGGCCTGGTGCACGCCGACCTGCCCGCCCGCCTCGTGCAGCCGAAGCATCCGTTCTGGCCGCTGGCCGGCACCGAGCGGCCGCCAGGCGGCGAAACCTTCGCCGAAATGATTCTCCGGGTTGGCCCGGCGATCGAGGCGCTGGCGGCGCGGCACGGCGGCGAGGACGTCGTCGCGGTCAGCCATGGGGGAGCGATCCGTGCCGCGGTGGCCCATTGCCTGCGCATCGGCGCCGACAATGCGCTGCACCTGTCGATCCACAATCTGTCGCTAACCCGGCTGGAACGGCACTCCGACGGCTGGCGGGTGGTCTGCGTGAACGAACTGCCGGGGTACTGACCGCCGTCCAGACGTCCGGCAGCCAACACGAAAAGCCGCCGTGTCTCGCTTGGGCCAACCCAAGGAATGCCCTGACGTGGGCGGAGATGTTGGCCGCGGCATGCGCCACCAACGGTGACCCCGGCAGCACCGCGGGCGCGGCGATGAACGGCGGCCCGTCGCCAACCGGGGCGCCGGCCAGCACCCCGCGCAGATCGGGCGCGGCGTCGCGCGCCGTCAGCGGTACGAAGCCGAACAGCCCGTGCAAGGTCGCGGCAAGCGATGTGTGTGGTGGAACGGGATCGCTCCGGACGGCCGCATGACGCTGTCAGTCAGCACGCAGGGCAACCCGACAACCGCGGGCAGCGAACGCCGAACCTTGCGAAATATGTCCGTCCGGCGCGAGGCCATCAGCGGTGCCTGGAGCCGCATCTTGCCGCGTCTGCCGGAGTGGTTTGGCCGGACGATTGTGCCCGGGACCCTGACCAATGCAGCGGCCAACGCGCGTAAAGGCCCAGCCCAGAACCATCGGCGAACTGTCGGGGAACTTTACACCTGTCGCCCAGGGGCACAATTGATGCGGAAGACAAATAACCGATAATTGTCGTTATTTATACACTGAGCCGCAACTTGCTTGAAACGTTAGTACCAAATTAATGCGTGCCTGACGTCGGTCGGCGCGCCGGGAAACCGAGGCTGACATGAACCATCTGACACCACCCGCCGGTCGCGCGCCGCGCGGTCATATTAGGCCTATCTTTCCTAGAGTATCAGCGCCAGATGACAATCGGGGGCTGCATATCGCTGACCCATCACCGACGTCCTGCGGGTGATCGGATGATCCGCGCAGCAATCGTGGTCGCGGGAGTTAGCGCGGCTGTAGCCGGCGTGGCGGTGGCGGCTCACCAGATGACCCTCTGGCTTCTGTGCGGTTATTTGCCGCCGATCCAATTCAGTACCCTGTGGTTTGCGTTGGGTGGAACTGTTCCGGCGTTGCTAAGGTCGTATGGAGTCAGCGGATTCATGACAACACTGTTGGATCTGCCGCTGTGTGAGGTTCTCTTCCTGGGCGGCGTGTGCACCGCGTGGATAGCCTCCGAGCGGACGAACCACGCCCAGATCGCGCTTTAGGTCCCGTTTCGGCGTCCTGCCTGCAGGGCGTGATCGCCCGGCGGTCACACCATTCTGTTCAGTTCGGGAATGGTGTAGTGGGTCAGTTTGGCGGGCACTGCCCTTCCCTCCGTCATGGCCGGGCTCGGGCCAAACCCCGGGGACGCCCATGACGGAGGGAAGAGTGCCGGCCAAACTGACCCACAACCGGGAATGACGGCCACGCGACAGTGCGGGAAATGCCGGCTAGGATCGCCCGCAAGCAACAAGCGGGAGGCTCCTGGAATGCGGATCATGCTGATCCTGGCGTGCGCGTTGATCGGCTTGCTGGGTGCGCCGGCACGAGCGCAGGCGCCGATAACCATCGGCTTCGGCATGGCGCTGACCGGCGGCCTCGCGCCGATCGGCAAGGCGGCGCTGCTGGCGATGCAGATCTGGATGGAAGAGACCAACGCCAAGGGCGGCGTGCTGGGCCGACCGGTCAAGCTGGTCTATTACGACGACCAATCGAACCCGGCGACCGTCCCCGGCATCTACACCAAGCTGCTCGACGTGGATAAAGTCGACCTTGTGGTCAGCGGTTACGCCACCAACATGGTCGCACCCGCAATGCCGGTGATCATGCAGCACAACCGCACCTTCCTCAGCCTGTTCGGCCTGGCCGTGAACACCGAGTTCAACTACCCCAACTACTTCTCGTTCACGCCGACCGGGGGCCCGCAACCGAAACAAAGCTTCTCGAAGGGCTACTTCGAGGTGGCGATGCAGCAGACGCCGAAGCCGACGACGATCGCCCTGGTCGGCGCCGATGCCGAGTTCCCGCACAATGCCCTGGACGGTGCCCGGACGCTGGCCAAACAGGCCGGGCTGAAAATCGTCTACGACAAGAGCTACCCGCCGAGCACCACGGACTACACGCCGATCGTCCGCGCGATCCAGGCGACCGATCCCGACCTGGTGTTCGTCGCGTCATATCCCCCCGACACCGTCGGCATGATCCGCGCCGCGCACGAGGTCGGGCTGAAAGCGAAACTGTTCGGCGGCGGCATGGTCGGGCTGCAAAGTACCGCCATCAAGGCTCAGCTCGGTCCGCTGCTGAACGGCATCGTCGACTATGATTTCTGGCTCCCCTGGGCCAGCTTCGCCACATCGGAGGCCAAGGCATTCCTGAAAATCTACCAATCGCGCGCGCCGGCAGTCGGGGTCGATGCGCTCGGCTACTACATTCCCCCGTTCGCCTACGGATATATGCAGGTGCTGCAGCAGGCGATCGAGGGCACCAAAAGCCTCGACCAGGACAAGTTGGCCGACTACCTGCGCACGCGCACGTTCAAGACCACCGCGGGCGACATAAAATTCGCGCCCGGCGGTGAATGGGCCGAGGCGCAGGTGATGGAGGTGCAATTCCGCGGCCTGAAGAACAACGAGGTCAGCCAGTTCTCCGACCCGAACACCGAGGTCATTCTGTGGCCGCCGAAGGATAAGACCGGCAGCGTGATCTACCCCTATGCCGAGGCCCAGCACTGACAGCGATCAGCAGCGTCTGCGCCGGCGCAAGGCATGACCTGAATCTGAACACCCTGAGGCGGTGACGAGACGGGACCAGCTGCCTCGCGGCCCGGACTTGCCGGCACGTCCGACGCCTGCAACCGCCTCGCTGGTCCGCCCCCACCCCCTGGTCTATACGCAGCCGCATGGCCGCCCGATCCATCGTGCGAATCGCCGTGAATGTCGCCCTCGATGGCGGCCTCGCCGCGTTGTCCGTGCCATTTGCCCATTGGATCGCCGCCCCCACCGCCGACCCGTTCACGCCATCCTGGACGATCCCCGCCGGCGCGGCCGTCCTGCTGCTGGCCGGCGCGCCGCTTCGGCTCTCCCTGCAATACTGGCGCTTTGCCGGCCTGTCCGACCTGCTCGCCGTCGCCGGTGCCGCGGTGCTCGGTGCCGCGTTGTTCGCTACCGTGCTGACCCTTACCGGCACCGCGCTGCCTAGCCCGGCCTTCCCGGTGGTGCATGCGCTCACCCTGCTCGCCTTGCTCGGCACGCCCCGCGTGCTCTACCGCCAGCACCAGCTCCGCCGGCCCCGCGCCGGGGCAGATTCGCGCGACGCCACTGCCCTGCTGCTGGTTGGTGCGGTGGAAGACCTGGACCTGCTGCTGCGCGCGCTGGCGCAGGATCGCCGGCAGAGCTTCCAGGTCGCCGGCCTGCTCGCCATCGGCTCCGGCCAGCGTGGCCGGCGGATCCAGGGTCACACCATCCTGGGCGGCATCGACGACATGCCGGCAGTGCTCGACCGCCTCGCCGCGGAGGACCGGCTGCCTGCCAACATCGTCATCGCCTCGGCGGACCTCGGCGGCGCGGCGCTGTCGCGCCTGATCGACCAGGCCGACCGGTTCGGCCTTTCGCTGCGCCGCGTGCCGCGCCCGACCGCACTTGGCCCGGCCGGCCCCAGCCGCCGGCTGGAATTGCGCCCGGTGGTAATCGACGACCTGCTCAACCGCGCCCAGGTGCCGCTCGACCGTGAGGGCATGGCGCGGCTGATCCAGGGCCGCCGCGTCATCGTCACCGGTGCTGGCGGCACTATCGGCTCGGAACTCGCCCGCCAGGTCGCCGCCTTCGGGCCGGAGATGCTGATCCTGCTCGACAACGGCGAATACGCGCTGTGGCAAATCGACACCGAGCTCACCGAGACCCACCCGCAGGTGCATCGTCAGGCGCTGATCGCCGATATCCGCGACGAGGCCCGGGTGCGCGCGGTGTTCGACAACTGGCGACCCGAACTGGTGTTCCATGCCGCGGCGCTGAAGCACGTGCCGATCGTCGAGTCCAATCCGCTGGAGGGGTTGCTGACCAACGTTGCCGGCACCCGCCACGTGGCCGACGCCGCGCGTGCCATTGGGGCGCAAGCGATGGTGCTGATCTCCACCGACAAGGCGGTCAACCCCACCAGCGTCATGGGTGCCTCCAAGCGGCTGGCGGAGATGTATTGCCAGGCGCTCGACATTGAGGCCCGTGCGCGGTCGCGTGACGAAGCCCGCGCGCGTTCGCGCGACGAAGCCCACGCGCATTCGCGCGACTCCACCCGCGCCGCCGGCCTCGGCATGCGCTGCATCACCGTGCGTTTCGGCAACGTGCTGGGATCCACCGGCTCGGTCGTGCCGCTGTTTCAGCGCCAGTTGGAGCGCGGCGGTCCGCTCACTGTCACGCACCCCGACATGCAGCGTTACTTCATGACGGTCCGCGAGGCGGTGGGCCTGGTGCTCCAGGCCAGTGTCATCGGCGTCGGCGAGGCCGAGTTGCCGGTGGCCAATCAGGGTGGCATCTTCGTGCTCGACATGGGCCCGCCGGTGAAGATCGTCGATCTGGCACGTCAGATGATCCGTCTGGTCGGGCTGAAACCGGACGAGGATGTCGAAATCCGCTTCACCGGTCTGCGGCCCGGAGAGAAGTTGCATGAGGAACTGTTTCACGGCCAGGAGCCGCCGGTTCCAACCGGCCACGCCGGGCTGCTGATGGCCGCGCCGCGCACCGCCGACCCCGCCATCGTCGGACGCGCGATCGAGGAGATCGCCGCCGCCTGCCGCGGCGGCCAACCGCGCCTCGCGCTGACCCTGCTCGGCCGCCTGGTGCCTGAGTTCGACCACAACGCCGATGGTGCCGCTGAACCCGCGCGCGCGGTCACCTCGCCGGCCGGCTGAGCCTTGACGTGCGCGCGGGGAGTGCGTAAGTCGACGACTGTAGCGCTGGGCGGAGAGTACGCTCCTCCAGACGCATAGTACTAACGAGGACGCCCGCGGGCGTCCTCGGTCGTTTAGGGACCCGATTGGAGCGTGCAGCAGTCTTTGTCGACGCGGGCTATGTCTTCGCCCAAGGATCGGTGCTGCTGACGTGCACGCGCCAGAATCGTGAATTTCTCTCCCTCGATATCCGCAACATTTCGATTGCGTTGCGTGACGCCGTAGCGACACAATGCGGATTGGCGTTGTTGCGGATCTATTGGTACGACGCCATGCGCGTTGGCCGTCCCACACCCGAGCAGATGGCGCTTGCCAATTTTGCCGACATCAAGATCAGGCTTGGTCAGGTCAACTCGGCCGGCGAGCAGAAGGGCGTCGACGCCCTGATCGTAACCGATCTCGCCGAGTTGGCGCGCAATCAGGCGATGGCCGATGCCGTTCTGGTCTCGGGCGATGAGGACGTGCGTGTCGGCCTAGTCCTCGCGCAACAATTCGGCGTACGCGTCCATCTGGTAGGCATTCACCCCGCTCGCGCGAACCAGAGCCGGTCCCTGTTGCAGGAGGCGGACACGGCGATCGAATGGGACCAGGCCGTCGTCCGGACGTTCCGGGCCTATTCCCCACCGGTGACACCGCCCGCTGGTGCGGTGCCCACTGGTGCGGTGATGGCCGTCGCGGGTGGACTTGACGGACGGGTCGAACCGCTTGTCGCCTCGCTCACGGCATCGGATTTGGCCGCGCTCAAAACCCAATTGGCTGCCACCACCCAGGTGCCAGCCGAGCACGACCGCACGCTTCTTAGGATTGGCCGTGCCCATTACTTACAAGCGGCCCTGACCGCAACCGAGCGGTCAATGCTACGCAGCACATTCGTGCGCCTGGTGTTGGCACGCCGCTAACTGGAGACTCCTCAAGAATGACCGACACAGTGCGTCCCTCCATCCCCTTCCTCGACCTGAAGGCGCAGCAGGCGCGCATCGCGACCGAGTTGCGCCGGCGGCTGGATGGCGTGCTGGCACACTGCCAGTTCATCCTCGGTCCTGAGGTGGCGGAGTTGGAGCGCGACCTCGCCACCTTCTGCGGCGCCAGGCACTGTGTGGCCGTCTCCTCCGGCACCGACGCGATCCAGATCACCTTCATGGCAGAGGACATCGGCCGCGGCGACGCGGTGTTCCTGCCCGCTTTCACCTACACGGCCACCGCCGAGGTGCCGCTGGTGCTCGGCGCCACGCCAGTGTTCGTCGACGTCGATCCGCGCACATTCCAGATCGATCCGGCACACCTGTCCGACCGCATCGCCACGGTGCGCGCCGCCGGCAAACTGCGCCCGCGCGCGATGATCGGCGTCGACCTGTTCGGCCAGGCCGCCGATTGGCCGGCGCTCAACGACATCGCCGCGCGCGAGGGCCTGTTCACCCTAGACGATTGCGCCCAGAGCTTCGGTGCGACGCTGCACGGCAAGCCGCTCGGCACACTGGCCGACGCGACGATCGCCAGCTTCTTCCCGTCCAAAGCGCTCGGCGCCTACGGCGACGGTGGTGCGATCTTCACTGAACGCGACGACCGCGACGCGGACTATCGCAGCCTGCGCACCCATGGCGAGGGGACCACGCGCTACGAGGTCCTGCGCACCGGGATGAACGGCCGCCTGGACTCGCTGCAGGCCGCCGTGCTGCTGGCCAAGATGACGGTGTTCCGCGAGGAGTTGGATATCCGCGAGCGCATCGCCCGCACCTACGACCAGCGCCTGGGCAACCTGGTGGTGATCCCCGCGCGCGTGCCGAACTCCACCAGTGCCTGGGCGATTTATGCGATCCTGCTGCCCGAGGGCGTTTCCCGAGATGCCGTCCAGGCGCGGCTGAAGGAGGAAGGCGTCCCCACCGCCGTCTACTATCCGCGGCCGCTGCATCTGCAACCCGCCTATCGGGACCATCACGACGGCTCGCCGCTGCCAGTCAGCGAGGCCCTCGCCCACCGTATTCTCGCGCTGCCGATCCACCCCGATTTGTCGGAGGCGCAGGTCGATCACATCTGCAGGTCGGTCCGGGCGGCAGTCGGATAGCGGCCGGTCCTCCATAATGCCCCACACATCCACCCCGGGGGAGACACCCACCCATGAAGGCCATGGTCTGCGAATCATTCGGCGGCCCGGAGGTTCTCGCCCTGCGAGAAATCCCCGACCCACCGCCGCCCGGCCCCGGCGAGATCACCGTCCGCATTGGCGCGCGCGGCGTCCAATACGTTGACGTTCTGATGTTGGCCGGCAAATATCAGTTCCGCCCCGAACCCCCCTTCATTCCGGGCGGCGAGGCCGCCGGCGAGGTCATCGCCGTCGCGCCTGACGTCACCCGCTTCAAACCCGGCGACCACGTCATGAGCCGTCACACCCTCGGCGCCTGCGCCGAGCTCGGCAACGCCAAGGCCGCGCTCTGCGACCACATCCCTGCCGGCATGACCGTGGAACAGGCCGGGGTCTTCCGCGGCGCCTACACCACCGCCTACCACGCGCTGCTGCAGCGCGGCCGCATGCAGGCCAATGAATGGGTGCTGATTCACGGCGCCGCCGGCGGCATCGGCATCGCCGCCATCCAGGTGGCAAAACTGTTCGGCGCCAAGGTCATCGCGACAGCCAGCAGCGAAACGAAACGTGCCGCCTGCCTGGAGGAAGGTGCCGACCACGCCATCGACTACGCCGGCGGCTTCCTCGACCAGGTGAAGACGCTGACCGGTGGCCGCGGCGTTGATATCGTCTACGATCCGATCGGCGCCACGGTCACCGACGAATCGTTACGCGCGCTAGGCTGGTGCGGCCGGCTGCTGGTGCTGGGCTTCCTCGGCGGCGGCCCGACCAACATCCGCAGCAACTATCTGCTGATCAAGGGCATCGACGTCATCGGCGTGCGTATCGGCGGCCTGAACGAAGCCGCGCCCGAGCTCGCCATCGCGAACATGCACGCCCTGACCAGTCTGGCCGCCACCGGCGCGTTGCGCCCCCGCATCTCACACCGCTTCCAGCTCGACCGCGCCGCCGAGGCGTTGCGGGCGGTGATCGACCGCAAGGTGATCGGCAAGGCGGTGCTCGTCAGTTGAGTAACGAACTCTCCCCACGCGTTACCATCGCCTGCGGCGTCCAGACCGATCGCGCGGAGCTGCTACGCGCCAACCAGGACAGCCGCGCGCTCCACCTGCCGTGGGTCGAACCCTTCACCGACGACGCCGGCTTCGACGCCTGGCTCGCCCGTTCCCTGACCGGCCCGAATGTCGGACTGGTCGCGCGCGAAATCGCCACTGGGCGCGCAGTTGGCATAGTCAACATCTCCGACATCGTGCTCGGCGCATTCCACAGCGCCTATTTCGGCTACTACGGCATGGCCTGGTGCACCGGGCGCGGTCTGATGACGCAGGCAGTCGGCCTCGCGGTGCGTTACGCCTTCGACACGCTCGGCCTGCACCGCGTGGAGGCGAACATCCAGCCAGGCAACGCCCGCTCCATCGCCCTGGTGCAACGGCTTGGCTTCACGAAAGAAGGCTTCTCCCCGCGCTACCTGCGCATCGGCGGCGCATGGCGCGACCACGAACGCTGGGCGCGCCTTGCCGATTAGCGCGGTTCGGTGAATGCTCGCCCCACGCGAGGGCCACGCCGGCCCGGCGTCTTGGGGGACCCGCCATGAACCGCACCGAGTTCGAAGCGACACTGCAACGTGACGGCTACGAGGTCGTCGTTCGCAAGATGGAGCCGAACACGACGAACCCCGAGCACGCGCACGACTTCGACGCCCGGGTAATGGTCGTTGCTGGCGAAATGACGCTCGACCGCGACGGAGCAAGCCGCGCCTACAGCCCGGGCGAGACGTTCGAGATCACCCACGGCCACCGCCACGCCGAGATCGCCGGCCCGGACGGAGCAACCTACGTCGCCGGCCGTCGCATGCCGAACTGACGCGCCCACCCGAAAGGATCGCAAGATGGCTGAACCCGGCCGCGCATTGCCGCAACCGACACCCGAAACGCAACATTTCTGGGACGGCACGAAAGAGCACGAACTCCGCCTGCAACGCTGCGATTCCTGCGGCAAGACGTATTTCCCCCCGCGCCCGTTCTGCGCCGTCTGTGCGTCCCGTCAGGTCAGCATCTTCAAGGCCTCCGGCAAGGCGATCCTGTGGAGCTACGTCATCCACCATCGCAAGGTGGCAGGCTTCAACCCGCCCTACGCCATTGCCGTGGTGCAGTTGGCCGAAGGCCCGCGCATGATGACCAACATCGTCGAGTGCCCCCAAACGCCCGAAGCGCTGCGGCTCGACATGCCGCTGGAAGTCGTGTTCGAGAAGCAGAACGACGACATCACCCTGCCCATGTTCCGTCCGGCAAAGGACTAACCCCGATGCGACAGAAGGCAGTCACGGTCATCGGCGCCGCGGAGACAACGGAGCTCGGCGTCATCCCCAACCTCTCGCAGATCCAGTTGCACGCCGACGCGGCGCTGAACGCGATGGCCGAGTGCGGGCTGAAGCCGAAAGACATCGACGGCATCGCCACCGCGGGCGAAACCCCGGTGCAACTCGCGCACTACCTGGGGATCACGCCCACCTGGGTCGACGGCACCTCGGTCGGCGGTTGTTCGTTCATGATCCATGTGCGTCACGCCGCCGCGGCGATCGAGGCCGGCCTGGCAAAGACCATCCTGATAACGCACGGCGAAAGCGGCAAATCGCGCATCGGCAATCCGCCGCGCAGCGTGCCGCCGTCGTCGTTGCAAGGCCAGTTCGAGCAGCCCTACGGCCCGATGGGCCCGCCCAGCCTCTTCACCGTTCCCGTGCTGCGCTACATGAAACGCTACGGCGTGACCGTGGAACAGATCGCCGAGGTCTGCGTCGTGCAGCGCGAATGGGCCAGCAAGAACCCGCGCGCAACGTTTCGCAACCCGATCACGGTCGAGGACGTGCTCAGCTCGCGCATGATCGCCTATCCGTTCCGTCTGCTGATGTGCTGCCTGGTCACCGACGGCGGCGGCGCGCTGATCCTGACCTCGGCCGACCGCGCCAGGGACTTCCCGACCAAACCGGTCTACATCCTGGGCACCGGCGAAAGCGTCGAGACCCCGATGGTCAGCCAGATGGAGGATTTCACCAGCTCGCGCGCCTTCCGCGTCGCCGGCCCGACGGCGTTCCAGCAAGCCGGTATCAACCGTAATGACGTCGATCACCTGATGATCTACGACGCCTTCGCGCATCTGCCCTTGTATGGACTGGAAGATCTCGGTTTCGTTCCACGCGGTGAAGCGGCCCGCTACATCGCCGAGCGCAACACTGCACCCGGCGGCAAACTGCCGCTGAACACCAACGGCGGTGGCCTGTCCTACATGCACTCCGGGATGTACGGCATGTATGCGCTGCAAGAAAGCGTGCGGCAGATGCGCGGCATCGCCCCGGCGCAGGTCCCGGGCGCGAAAATCTCCGTCTGCCATGGTGTCGGCGGTATGTTCGCCGCCTCCGGAACGATCATCTTCTCCAACGAGGTACCGTAGTTTCCCCGTCATGGCCGGTGCTGGCCGGCCATCGACGACTTCCTTTTCCGGCGGTGGCTATTGAGGACGATCCCGAATGCCCGACCATCTCTTCTCCGACCTGAAGGTCATCGACTGCGCAAGCTGGATCGCCGGTCCCGCGGCCGCAACGATCCTGTCGGACTTCGGCGCCGACGTGATCAAGATCGAGCCGCCCGGTGCCGGCGATCCCTGGCGCGCCCGCAGCGCCAACCCCGAGTCGAAAGCCAGCCACTACTGGCAGCTCACCGCACGCAACAAACGCAGCCTAGCGCTCGACCTGAAGCACGACGACGGCCGCGCTATTCTCTACCGCCTCGCTGCCTCCGCCGACGTCTTCATCACCAACTTTCCCCTGCCGGTACGTGACCGCCTGCGCCTCGCGCCCGCCGACCTGCTGCCACTCAATCCCCGCCTGATCTACGCTTCCTTCACCGCCTACGGCGAAACCGGCCCTGAGGCCGCAAAAACCGGCTTCGACTCCACCGCCTACTGGGCGCGCACTGGGCTGATGGACGCAGTCCGCGCCGACCCCGACACTGTGCCCGCCCGTTCCGCCCCCGGCATGGGCGATCATCCCAGCGCCACCGCCCTCTACGCCGCGATCGTCACGGCACTGTATCGGCGCGAGATGACCGGGCGTGGTGGGCTGGTCACTTCCTCGCTGCTGGCCAACGGCCTCTGGGCCAACGCCTGCTTCGTGCACACCCGCCTGAACGGCGAGCCCGTCCCGCACCGACCGCCACGCGAGCACGCACCGAACCCGCTCGCCAACCACTACCGATCGCGCGATGGCCGTTGGTTCATCATGGCGTTGTTCAATGAGCAGCGGCAATTGAAGCCCTTCCTGGCAACGATCGGCCGCGAGCACTGGATCAGTGACCCACGCTTCGCCACGACCGAAACGCGTCGCCAATATGCGCGCGAACTCGTTGCCCTGCTGGATGATGCGTTCGCCGAACGAGACCTCGCTGACTGGCGCGGCTTGCTCGATGCCGCTGGCGTAACGTTCGGCGTGGTTGGCACGCTAGACGACGTGCCGGGCGACGAACAAATGCGGGCGAACGGCGCACTGGTGCCCTTCGCCGACGGCCTCACCGTGTCCAGCCCATTTCAACTTGCCGGCGAAATCAAGGTCGCCGCCCGACCCGCCCCGACTGTCGGCCAGCACAGCGCCGAACTCCTGCGCGAAGCCGGCTACGACGCTGTCGAGATCAGCCGGCTTCGCGAGCTTGGCGTTCTGTCCTACCCGCACGCCAGCGAATAGATATCCTTCACCCCCGCCGGCAGCGGCATCGCCTGCCAGGTATCGCCGCCATCCTGCGTGCCGTAGATCTCGCCCTCATACCGCGCACCCAGATACACCTGCTTCGGGTCCACCTGATGCAACGCCACCGACATGATCGTGCCATGCACCTGCACCTTGTCGAAGCGCTGCCAGGTCTTGCCCACATCCTGGCTGCGATATAGCCCGCCATCCTTGCTCGACGCCGCCACGCTCAACGCGGCATACAGCGTCTTCGGGTCCTGCGGCGACACCTTCACGTCCCGCCCATAGGTCGTCGGCGAAAACCGCCCGACCTGCATATCCTCCCAGCTTTGCCCTGCGTCCGAGGTGCGGAACAGCCCCATCCGCACCGCCAGGATCACCGCGTCCGGATCGGCCGAGGTGGTGCAGATCGCATGCCCGTCCAGCATACCCTCGTTTTCCGTATCGCTGACGATCTTACTTTTCAGGTGCGGGTTCTGCGCCAGCCGGATCAGGTCCTCGCTGCAATCCTTCCAGCTCTCGCCGCCATCGGTGCTGTGCATCACGCCGTTCACCTCCAGCGCGGCATACAGCTCGTTCGCATGGCGCGGATGGGCGGCGAAACGCATCACCCGGCAGGCAAACGGCATCTTGGCGCGGTCCGGCATCCCCGGGTCGGGCAGGCGCTTCCAGCTTTCCCCACCATCCTCGCTGCGATACACCGACACCGGCGAGCCGCCCGCATACAGCAACTTCGGATCGGCCGGATCGACCATGATCGACCAAATCTGCTTGGCCTTGTCAGGGAAGTTCGTACGATGCCAACGTGCGCCACTGTCAGTGCTGCGCCACACGCCATCAGTGGTGCCTGCAAACACCTGGCTGGCATCACGCGGGTGCACCATCACCGTGTGCGCCTCGACATCCTTCACCGCGTGCTGCCACTCGCCGCCGTCGGCATCGCGACGAAACACGCCCGTCAGGCCCTCCTGGCCCTGCCGCCCGAAATAGCCCGCCACGCCGGCGTAGATATGCGATTGCGCCATCGGAGTTTCTCCCTCGTGCAGTGACGTCACTTGGACTTGCGCGCAGCCTAAGCCCATTCCCCGCCGCCGTGAATATCCGCGGCAGCACCACCTTCCCAACCACGCCGCTTCAGCCGACACTGCGACCAACCGCCACGCCAAGGGAGGAAGGAGAAACCCATGCCGAACGTGACACCCGAACGCTTGACCGAGATCGCCCGCTCGCTGCTGATCGCCGCCGGCACGCCCGACAGCGAGGCCGACACGATCTCCCGCCTGTCGATCGGCGCCAATCTCGCCGGCCACGATTCGCACGGCATCATCCTGGTCCCTACCTACATCGACCGCGTGAAGGTCGGCCACATCGTGCCCGGCGCGCCCTGGACCATCATCGAGGAAACCCCAACCACCACCGTCATCGACGGCAATTGGGGCTTCGGCTACGTCGTCACCGAGAAGGCAATGAAACTCACGATCGAGAAGGCCGACAAGCAGAACGTCGCTGCCTGCACGGTGTTTCGCCAGGGCCATATCGGCCGCTGCGCCGCGTATCCGCTGATGGCGGTGGAACGCGGCATGATCGCAATGATTACCGCCGACTCGGGCCGCAGCCCGAAGCACGTCGCACCATTTGGCGGCGCCAAGGCACGCCTCGGTACCAACCCGATCTGCTTCGCCGTGCCGTCCAACCTGGAAGGCCCGCTGTTCTTCGACATGGCGACCTCGGCCGCCGCCGCCGGCAAGATCGGCGTGTCCCTGGCGCGCGGTGAACAGGTACCCCGGGGTTGGCTAATCGATGCCGAAGGCAAGCCCACCACCGATCCGCGCAAGCTGCGCCAGGGCGGCGCGCTGCTGCCGCTCGGTGGCGCCGAGGGCTACAAGGGCTACGGCCTGGCAACGATCGTCGAGATATTCTCCGGCTTGCTCACCGGCCTTGGTTTCGGAATCGATCCCGCCGGCCGGCACAACGACGGCTGCTTCATTGCCGTGTTCAAGGTCAGCGCCTTCCGCAACCTGGACACCTTCAAGCAGGAGGTAACCGACTTCGCCCGCTACCTGAAGGACACGCCACCAGCCGACGGCTTCAAGGAGGTTTATTATCCCGGCGAGATCGAGTTCCGGAAGGAACAAGACCGCCGCAAGAACGGCATCCCGATCGAGGACGCCACCTGGGGCGTGCTGAAGAAGCTGGCCGCCGAATACGGCATCGCCGGCAAGCTCGGGCTCACGGACTGAACGATGGCCCCGTTGCTCAAAGGCCAATCGCTTCGCCGCCTGGAAGACGCGCGCTTCCTCACCGGGAGCGCCCGCTACATTGAGGACATCGACGAACCCAACCAAACCTGGATGCAGGTGGTGCGATCGCCGCACGCTCATGCAACGATCGCGCGCATCGATGTCGAAGCGGCTCGAACAACGCAAGGCGTGCTGGGCATCTTCACCACCGCGGACCTGGCGGATCTCGGTCCGCTGCCTTGCAACGTGCCTGTCGCCAGCCTGCGGCCGATGATCGTGCCACCGCGCTTCGCGCTGGCGAAGGACCGCGTGCGGCATGTCGGCGACCCGGTGGCCTTCGTCGTAGCCGAAACCCGCGACGCCGCGCGCAATGCGGCGGAAACCGTCGTCGTGGACTACGACGTGCTGCCCGCCATCGTCGATCCCCCCGCCGCACTGCGCGACGGCGCTCCGCAACTCTGGGATCAGGCGCCGGGCAATCTGTCGTATCGGTTCCAAAAGGGCGACGCCGCGGCCGTGCAGGCGGCGATCGCCAACGCGGCTCACGTCGTCGAGCTGGAGCTGATCAACAACCGCATCGTCATCTCCGCCATGGAACCGCGCGGCGCGATCGGCGCATACGACGACGCGCACGGCTTCCACTTGCAGTTCTCCGGCGCCGGCGTGCACGCGCTGAAATCGCAACTGGCCGACACCGTGTTCCGCGTCCCGCCCGACCGCGTGCGGGTGTCGTGCCCCGATGTCGGCGGCGGCTTCGGAGTGAAGAATGCACTGTACCCGGAATGGGTGATGGTGCTCTGGGCCGCGCGCCGCCTGGGCCGGCCGGTGAAATGGATCAGTGAGCGAGCGGAGGATTTCGTCACCACAGCGCAGGGTCGCGGCAATGTCACGCGCGCACTGCTGGCGATGGATGCGGGTGGAAAATTCGTCGCACTCGAGGTCGCGACGATCGGTGAACTTGGCGCCTATCTGTCCACCGGCGGTCCGGGCAGCTCCACCAACGCGCCGGCCAACGCGATGGGCTGCGGCTATGTCATTCCGGCGATCTTCATGGATGTGCGCGGCGCCTTCACCAACACCGTGCCGATCGACGCCTACCGCGGTGCCGGCAAGCCCGAAGTGAACTACATGATAGAGCGGTTGATCGACGCGGCCGCACGTCGCTTCGGTTTCGATCCGATCGAACTGCGCCGCCGCAACCTGGTTGCGCAATTTCCCTACCGCAAGGCCCTCGGGGCGGTGATCGATTGCGGCCGCTTTGCCGCCAACCTCGACGACGCGATGGCCGCCGCCGACCACACGGGCTTCGCCGCAAGGCGCGACGCGGCCCGCGCGTATGGCAGACTTCGCGGCATCGGCGTGACTTGCTTCATGGAAACCGCCCGCGGCGCACCGAACGAGGGCGCAGAGATCCGTTTCGATGCGGACGGCAAGGTGGCGCTGCTGGTCGGCACACAATCCAACGGCATGGGCCACGAGACCACCTATCCGCAGATCGCCGCCGATTTGCTCGGCCTGCCGATAGAGACGTTCCGCTACGTGCAGGCCGACACCGCGGCGGTACGCGACGGCAACGGCCACGGCGGCGCGCGGTCGATGCACATGGGCGGCACCGCCCTGTGCAAGGCCGCTGAGGTGATGCTGGCAAAGGGCGCCAGAATGGCGGCCCGCCTGCTGCAAGCCTCGCCCGCGCAGGTTACCTTCGCCGGAGGGCGCTTCGTCGTGCGCGACGATCCGTCCCGCGGCATCGACCTGCTCAGCGTCGCCCGCGCTGCGCGCGACCCCGCCAATGTGCCGGAAGGCGAAACCCCAGGCCTGGACACCTATGTCTGGAACCTGCTCGACCTGATCACCTACCCCAACGGCTGCCACATCGCCGAGGTCGAGATCGACCCGGACACCGGCACCCTTACGCTGGAACGCTACACCGCAGTGGACGATTTCGGCACGTTGCTGAACCCGATGCTCACGCTGGGCCAGATCCAGGGCGGCGTAGTCCAGGGCATCGGCCAGGCAATGCTGGAGCACACGGTGTACGACCCCGAGTCCGGCCAGATGCTCAGCGGTTCGTTCATGGACTACGCGCTGCCCAAAGCGTCGGACCTGCCCTCGCTCGACATCACCTTCAACGGCGTGCCGACCAAGGCCAATCCCCTCGGCGTGAAGGGTTCCGGCCAGGCCGGCGCCATCGCCGCGCCTCAGGCGGTCATCTGCGCGATCCTCGACGCGCTGGCGCCGCGCGGCGTGACGCACATCGATATGCCCGCGACACCGGAACGAATCTGGCGCGCGCTGCAAGGGCGCTGAGACGATGGCACCAGGCGCGATGATCACCGGCGCCGGCAGCGGGCTCGGCCGCGCCACAGCGCTCGCCCTGGCCGCACGCGGCTGCGCCCTGGCACTAATCGACATCGATGCCGCGGCAACGAACGCGGTCGCGGCGGAGTGCCGCACCCCAGCCACGGTCATCATCCAGGACCTCACCGCCGACACCGGCCCGCAGGCCGCGCTGGACAGCGCGATCGCCGCGTTGGGCGGCCTCGACATCGTGATCAACAACGCCGGCTACGGCGCCGGTGAGGACTTCTTCGCAATGCACGGCACGACCTGGGACCGCACGCTCGATCTTAACCTGAAGGCGGTCGCGCTGATCTGCGCCGCCGCCGGCCGGCACATGCGCGCGCAACGCAGCGGCCGCATCGTCAACATCACCTCGCCCGCCTCGCGCATGGCGCTGCCGAACTACCTCGCGTATGCCGCCAGCAAGGCCGGCGTGGACGCGGTGACCCGCGCCGCCGCGGTGGCGCTTGCACCCTACGGCGTGACGGTGAACTCGGTCGCGCCCGGCATGATGGACACGCCAATGCAGCGCAGTACCGAACAGAGGCTCGCCGCGCTGGAAGGCCGCAACGATTTCGACGTATTCCTGGCCGAGCGCACCCGCCGCATTCCACTCGGCCGGCGCACTGATTGCGAAACGGTCGCCCGGACGGTCATCTGGCTGGCGCTGGACGCACCCGACTACATCACGGCGGAACGGCTGAACGCCAGCGGCGGGCTGGACAAGGATTGATCCGCCCCGGGGATTGATCCGCCCCGGGCCCGATGCCCGGCGCACACCCGCCTCGCTTACCAAACCAGACCCGCGTAGCAGACCCGCGGCCGGCCCAGGGCATGCGCGGCCCAAGGGTTGCAGAGCCACCACCAGCATTCTGCCAGAGCCGCCATGCTGGAAGTCGCCGCACCACAACAAGGCTCTGACCCACGCGGGGTCGAGCCCTCGCTGCCCACGGAGCACCACATATCGTTCCACGACGTACTCTCGGCGCTGAACCCGCTGCAGTATTTGCCGGTGATCGGCACAATCTACCGCGCCGTGACTGGCGATCAGATCCCCGATGCCGTCCGCAGGATCGGTTCGATCATCGTGAGCGGCCTGATGGGCGGGCCAGTTGGCGTCGCGATCAGCGTCCGGATGATGGGGATGGAGAAGATCACCGACATTGACTTCGACAAATTCGGCCAGAAGCTGATGGCTGGGATCGGAATTGCCGACCACCCCGCCACCAGTCCCGCACCGGCGAGGGCGCAGGTTGCGCGCGCGGCCACACCCGCCGCGCCGGCCCCCGCCGCCTGCGAAGGCCACTGCATCCGCGCAGGCCCCATCATCGGTGCAATCCTGGTCGCCGGTCCAGTTGGCGGCATACGGCGTCAGCACCAACTTGGATGGCACTCTCAAGCTAGCCAACCTCAGCGGCGCGGATGTGCTCAACTCGCTGGAACTGTCGCGCCTCCAGGTGGCACAGATCGCATACGGCCGGGTCGCTAGCCTGGCGAGCTGACCGCCGGCCACCCCAAGCGTGCCATCACGCAGTGACGATCAAGCTGCGATCATCGCTGGCGGCGATCTGGTCGCGCAGGTTGCGCGCAAGGACGACGCAGCCATGTGACGCGCTGTTGTCCGGCGTCGGGTTGGCCGCATGCACCGCCGTATCGCCATGGGTCATGAACCCGTCGCGGCCAAGCGTGTTGGTGCCGGCAATCGGCATCAGCCGCATGGTCACCGGCCCTCCCAGGGCATGGGTGAACGCCGGCCCGATCGACCAGGTGCCGACCGGGATCGGCCCGACATCCTGCACATTCTGAATGGCCGGATTGTTCAGGCCAGCCTCCCGGCCCGAATAGCCGTTTCCGATGACCGCGCCAGCCGGATTCCCCAGGGCGCCAGTCTGCTGCGCATATGTCCAAGGCATCGGTGCGTGCTCCCGTCCCAGACCGCCGCCACGAAGTTACGGTATAGCAACCATACGCCCGCAACCTTGCCCGGTCCAGCTCGTCGAGATGTGGTGCCCGCCGGGGGAGTCGAACCCCCACGCCAATCCGGCTGCGGATTTTAAGTCCGCAGAGATAACTGGAATTATTAGGACTTTTCACGTGTGAGATATTATTCGTGATTTCATGGGGGCTATCGTGATAGGCAAGCAGCCCTACAACCAGAGACGACTATGCCCCGGCACCGCATCCACGGCGAGCGCAGCCTCGTCACCAAGCCGCACCCCACGCCCCGCAACGCCGATCGTATCCAATTAATCCGGTGGCGGCGAAGTTGCAGATTGATGTTGAGCACTGCGATCAGCCGCTGTTTGGGTATCACCCTAAGGACATATCGCGATTACGCCAACGTGTGAAGCGGTGGCGCGTTTGCACTTGGACGCCGATGTCGCGCAAGAGCGCGATGCGATACGGAAGCTGATTACGGCGGTACATCAGACGTTGAAGCGGGTGCTTGTGCTACCGTTGTTGAAAGATAAAAATCGACCGACTATGACGATAATGGAGAAAGGATTTTAGAACGATGACAGACGCAACAGAGGAACAACTCAGCCAGCGACCACAATCGGCCGACGTGATTAGCGTAGGCATCAGCGCAGACTACCTCGTTGGAGAGCCGATGGAAATCTTTGGCTTTGCTTTTCCGAATACCAGTAGCGTAGCCCTCGATGATCCGGCGGTTACAAAATGCAGGGTCCATGCTTACAATGGGACGCAGGGCTACCACTACTTTCTCAAGGACTACCAGCGAAAGGCTCCTGCGCTGAAAATGGTGAAACGCTTAGGTAAGCATTTCGGGGTTGAGCTGGCGATCGACTATGTGCTGAACTTGGTGCGCTGGAAGTGAGGACCGCGTTATCTGACTAAATACCACGCCAAAGGTCCGGCACGACCAGTGGGCAAGATTTCATAAATAAGATGGACTTCTCCGAGTCTTCCAGGTATAATCTGGATATTCCTTAGACGATGCAACTGCGCGGGCATGGGAGTGCCGTCCTTGCTGGCGCAATTTTTTGATCTAAGGAATCCTAAAAATGAATGACGAAGGATTTGAAGAAGCGATGAACCTCTTCTTCGGTGATCAGAACTAGGCTACCGCACGCCTTGACATCCAACATGACCTGCTGCTCGCTCTTGTCGCAGAGAACCAACTTCTCAAGGACCAGATACTCATCATTGATGAGGCGTTGGCTCGCATTCAAGATCGCCTGCCACGGGTACTGCTCGACGGCCTCCTACCGCCGACAGATGAGCTTACTCGTCTCGAATGCCAAATCTTCCATACTCCTCTCGCCCAACTCAAGGCGAACAAAACCGAGTGGTTTCTCAGATTGACCGCATACGTGGCGGGCAAGCGTATGAAGCCGGACATCAACGTTAGATTCTACCTGGGCGAATCATTGACCAAAAGAGTTTTTAACAAACGTGCTGTGGCTGCGAAGGTCAGGCGGCAAGCAGATCGACGATTTGTTGGATGGCTTCGTCGGCGCGGTGATATGCGGTTTCCAATTTACTGTGAGGCTGGTGACGGGCGACAGGGCGGTGGTGGAAGCGGCTGTTGGCGAGCGGACCGCAGAGCCGTTTGTGGAAGAAGAGAAAGAGCAGCGCAACCTGGACGCCTTTTGGGGAGAGGCGGTAAGCGTAGCGGGATCCATCCCGCTGCAGCAGGCCATGGCCTTTG
>DASRQX010000407.1:0-5497 GCA_035696165.1 Acetobacteraceae bacterium
CGGCTACCACGCTGAAATTCGTGCCGTCGCAGGACCTGACGCTGCTGGACCCGATCCAGTCCCCGTCCGGCTCGACGATCATGCACAGTTGCCTGGTGTTCGATACGCTGTACGGATTGGACGCCAGCTATCGGGCGCAGCCGCAGATGGTCGAAGGCCAGGTCATCGAGGATGACGGCAAGACCTGGAAGATCACGCTGCGCGACGGGCTGAAGTTCCACAACGGCGAACCGGTGCGCGCGAAGGATGCGGTGGCGAGCCTGCGGCGCTGGGGCAAGCGCGACACGTTCGGCCAGACGTTGTTCTCGGTCACCGACGAACTGTCGGCGCCGTCCGACAAGATGTTGCAGTTCCGGCTGAAGCAGCCGTTCCCGATGATCCCCGACGCACTCGGCAAGATTGGCGCGTTCTTCGCGATCATTGTGCCGGAGGAGCTGGCGAAGACCGATCCGACCAAGGGCATGTCCGAGATCATCGGCAGCGGCCCGTTCCGCTACGTGGCCAAGGAACGCGTGCCAGGATCGTTGAATGTCTATGAGAAGTTCACCGGCTACGTGCCGCGCGGTTCCGGTACGCCGAGCTTCCTTGCCGGCCCGAAGGTCGCGTATTTCGATCGCGTCGAATGGCACACTATCCCCGATCCCGCGACGGCGATGGCGGCGCTGCAATCGGGCGAGGTCGATTGGTGGGACCAGGCGACTGCCGACGCGCTGCCGCTGCTGCGCCGGAACCGCGATATCGTCGTTAGTATATACAAGATCGGCGCATCGTTCGGCATGCTGCGGCCGAATTCGACGCAGCCGCCGTTCGACAATCCCGCCGTGCGGCGCGCGGTGCTCGGCGCGATCAATCAGTCCGACTACATGATCGCGGTCGCCGGCAACGACAGATCGTTGTGGACCGCGGACTGTGGCTTCTTCACGCCGGGCTCGCCGATGGCGACCGATGTCGGCATGGCGGCGCTGAACGGCCCGCGCGAACTGAACAAGGTGAAGCGCGACCTGGAGGCGGCCGGCTATAAGGGCGAGAAGCTGGTGTACCTGGCCCCCACCGATCTGCCCGCGCTGAACGCGATCAGCGAGGTGGCCGCGGACATGTTCCGCAAGATCGGCATGAACCTCGACTACGTGGCGACCGATTGGGGCACCGTCGCGCAACGCTTCGCCTCGCGCCAGCCGCCGGATAAGGGCGGGTGGAGCATGTATCCGAACTACACGGGCGTGGCGATGATCAGCCCCGCCGCCAACAACTACATTCGCGCCAATGGCGACCACGCAATGTTCGGCTGGCCGAACTCGCCGCGGCTCGAGCAGTTGCGCTGGCAGTGGCTCGAGACATCCGATCTGGCGACGCAGCAGCGCATCTGCCGCGAGATGCAGCAGCAGGCGTTCCAGGACGTGCCGTACTACCCGCTCGGCGTATGGTACCCCGCGACCGCGTATCGCAACAGCCTGACCGGCGTGCTGGACGGCTACTCGCTGTTCTACAATGTTCGCCGCAAGGTCTGATACGAGGAAACCGTCATGCGATTCGATCTGCTGATCAAGGGTGGCGAGGTCGTCGATCCCGCGACCGGCTATGTCGGCCGCGGCGATGTCGCGATTCGCCGCGACCGCATCGCGGCGGTCGAGCGTGACATCGCAGCGGACGCGGCGTTCCACGTGATCGATGCGAGCGGCCTGTTGGTCACGCCGGGACTGATCGATCTCCATGCGCATGTCTGGCACGGTGCCAGCTACTACGGCATCGACGCCGAACCGGTCGGCGCGCGAACCGGCGTCACAAGCTGGGTCGATGCCGGTTCGGCCGGCGCCTTCACCTTTGACGGATTGCGCCGCTACGTGATCGAGCCCGCCAAGGTGCGCATCGCCGCCTTCCTCAACATCTCATGCATCGGCCTGGTCGCATGGGACTACGAGCTGACGCAACTCGAATTTTGCGACGTGAACCTGTTCGAGATGGTGGCGAACCGCAATCGCGACATCGTCTGCGGCGTGAAGGTGCGCATGGGCGCGACGACGGTCGGGACGAGCGGCATCGAGCCGGTGCGCCGCTCGGTCGAGGCCGCCGAACGCTGCGATCTGCCGATCATGGTGCACATCGCGGTGCCGCCGCCGGGGATCCAGGAGTTCCTGCCGCTGCTGCGCGCCGGCGACATCATCACGCACTGCTTCACCGGCCTGCCGATGAAGCTGTTCGACGATCACGGGCGGCTGCTCGACGTGGCGCGGCGCGCGATCGACCGCGGCGTGATTCTGGATATCGGCCACGGCGCCGGCTCGTTCGCATTCCGCTCGGCGGAGGCGGCGCTGGCGGCGGGCATCAAACCGCACGTCATTTCCACCGACATCCATCAGATGAGCATCGCCGGGCCGATGTTCGATCTGCCGACATGCCTGTCGAAATTCCTCGCGCTGGGACTGGAGGTTCGTGAGGTGGTGGCGATGGCGACCGAGGCGCCGGCGCGCATCCTGCGCTATCAGGATCGCGGCACGCTGCGTGTCGGCGCGCTGGCCGACATCGCGCTGTTCCGACTGCATCAGGGGAGCTTCCCGCTCTACGACAATACCGGCGAGATGCGCACCGGGCGGCAATTGCTGCGCAATGTCGAGACGATCGTCGGCGGGCGCGTGCTGGAGCGGCGGCCGATGACGCGGCGCGCGGTGTGGGCGGAGCAATGGGACCGCGGCGGCACCAACGCGCGCATGCGCGGGTTCCAGTGTGAGCTGGTGGCGAAGGGCCACACGCCGGACCAGATGTGCGGCTGCGGGTAGGCGGGGAGTTGGTCGGTTTGGATTTCGCCAACCGGTCGCGGAGCCGTGTCAGTTGGGGTGTCCGATTCGGACCGCTGCATTCGACCCGAAGCGGTCCTGCGTGACTGCGGCTCAAACGGTGGGGATTGGCCGTAAGGAGACCGGCAGGTTTCAAATGAGAGCGCAGCTAAGGCTGCCCCGGGACAGCTTTAGCTGGCCGGCATTTACCACCACAGGCGCATTTTCGCGTTGGACTTCTGCACCAAGCAAGCAGTTCATAGATAGCGCTTCTGTGCCCGGTGCATAATACCAGCCGCCGTAATGATTGACCCATGCCCAGGAGCGGCGGGCGATAGAATCAATGCGCTCCTTATCGTCGATGAGGAAATACCAAGCCTCCTAGTACCCGACGTCCTTGATATTGCGGTCGATCTCTGGATCGCTGGCTCCGTAATGGCAGAGATGCATCGCGACTGCGAAACAAACTGCCGTAGAGAAGTATGTCGTGAAGCTCAGCAATGGGGCGCGCGAACGGCTCAACACGTTGATCCGCAAGGGCTAGCACCGCGCCCGCCAGTTGGTGAAGGCACGCATCCTGCTGAAGGCCGACGCCTCGGAGGCCGGCGAAGGTTGGCGTGACAGCCAGATCGCTACGGCTCTGGATACCAGCGTCGACACGGTTGCCCGGACCCGCCAGCAACTTGTGGAGGAAGGGCTCGAGTCCGTCCTGACTCATAAGCATTCGCCAGCGTCGGCCAGCAAGCGCATCTTCGACGGAGCAGCCGAGGCCAAGCTGGTCGCTGTTGCCTGTTTCGCACCGCCCAAGGGGCGCGCGCGGTGGACGTTGAAGCTGCTGGAGACGGCCGTTGTGGAGATGAACATCGTTCACCGTGCCAGCGATAACACGATCGAGCGGACGCCAAAAAGATACGCACAAGCCTCAAAAAGCAATGGGTTATCCCGCCGAATGCCAACGCCACCTTCGTAGCCGGCATGGAAGATGTGCTGGAGGTTTATCACAGGCCGCGCGATCCGGCGTGCCCCGTGGTGTGCGTGGACGAGACCTAGAAGCAATTCATTGCCGAGACGCGCGTGCCGATCGCGGCAAAGCCGGGACACCCCGTACGGCATGACTATGAGTACCAGCCAATGGCACAGCCAACCTGTTCATGATCTTCGCGCCACTGGAGGGCTGGCGGCAGGTGAGGGTGACGGACCGCCACGGTGGATTATGCCCGGGTCCTCACGGAATTGTCCGACACGCACTTTCCCGAGGCCACAAAGATCGTGCTCGCGCAGGACAATCTCAACACCCATAGGCCGGCTTCACTCTACGAAGCCTTCCCCGCCGCCGAGGCACGTCGGCTCGTCGAGCGGATCGAGTGGCACTACGCACCCAAACACGGCAGTTGGCTGGATCTGGCTGAATCCGAACTCAGCTTGTTGTCGTCTCAGTGTCTCGATCGGCGTATCCCTGACAAGCAGACCCTGAGCGAGGAAGTCGCCGCTTGGGAAGGCAACCTGAACAGCAACCACACCAAGGCGAATTGGCATTTCACCACCGCTGACGCCCGCGTTAGCCTGAAGAGGCTGTACCCGGCGATGTGAACGACTCAGGGTACTAGGCCTCCCTGGCCGAGGCGCTGCCGACCCCGGCGGAAATCGAGACCGGCGTCGGGTTGCCAGAGGATGACCCGTATGGTCGACCGAGCGGGTCGATCAAGACGTGAGTATTCCCGTCCGACAGGCGCGCGGGTGCTCTGCCGCAGAGCGATCCTCAGAGCCGCTTTCGCCGATTCGTCTCGAAGAAAGGAAGGTGGTGCGGAGGCGGCGCGAGATGCTGCTGCGCGTGTGCCAAAGTCCATGATGCTGCCAACTCACCAAGGGCGCTGCGGCAGGATCAGCATCGGCCCGCAGACGAATACGAAACCTGCAAAGGCGGCGCTCCAGAGACCGGCCGAAATGATGAGAAGCGGCATCGTCCATGTCGCACCGAACGTGGCGGCGATACGCGTGATCGCCGCGAGGGTCACGAGTCAGTAGATCAGAACGGTGACATGATCGGCCGATAGATCCCGCCCGGTATGGCCACGCGTGGCCCGTGTCATCGCCGCCAGAATCATCGTGCCGATCGCCCCTGCCGTCAGACTGCTAGCGCCACAATTTAGCTTTCATGCCATTCATAAACTAGCGCCTGCTTCGGGAGTAGTGAGATGCGCTACCTCTTGCTGGTGTTGCCGCTCAGCCTCTTGGCTGGATGCTACTATCCCTACGGCTACGGTGGTTACTATCCCTACGGCTACGGTGGTTACTACGGCTACTCGACCCCTTATGCGCCCGGCTATTCGCAGAGCTATGCACCCGCCTACCAGCCGGCTTACCAGTCCAACTACGCGCCACAGACCTATGCGCCAGCCAACCAGGCAGCTCGGTCATCTTATAGTGGCGAGAATTGCGGCACTCCTGATAATTTTAGGCCATGCCCGCCGCTGCCGCGTCACCCGCTCCCGTACTATCCGGGTGATCGCTACTGAACCGCCTTGGTGCATGGCTGCTGCTACCGGCTTGGTCGTTGGCATGTCACAAAGTTGCTCGCCGATCTCGAGCGTGTGGGCGCGCAATGTCTCGGGGCTCATGCCAACGTCCGCCGGCAGAAGATGCCTCAGCACGTCGGCGGCGACACGCAAGTGCATCAGGGCGGAGAGATGGGCGCGCAGCCGATCCAACTCAGGCGTCGATCGACA
>DASRQX010000408.1:0-2074 GCA_035696165.1 Acetobacteraceae bacterium
CGCAACCCTCGTTACCTGCATACTGTGAGACGGGTCGCCCCGACCTCAGGCGGACATGTGGTCTAGACTGGCTCTTGACCGCCAGGTTTTTGTATCTACATTAATCGATGAACAGCTGGGACGAGGCGAAGCGCCAAGCCACCCTCCGTGAGCGCGGCTTGGATTTCGCCGACGCCGGTCTACGGGTTGGCTTGATCCGAGACGCCCGCCGATGGGAAAAGGTCCTACCTCGTGCGACTACCTCCGCCCCTCTCCTAGGGTGCCGGGGAGAATCTAGACCACATGTCCGCCTGAGCACGGGGCGACCCGTCTCACAGTATGCAGGTAACGAGGGTTGCGCCGGATAGACCGGTGCCGAGCCTCATGCATAGGAGACGGGTCATGGCGGATCGTATCACCTACGTTGGGCTGGACGTTCACAAGGAAAGCATTGTCGTCGCGGTGGCATCAGGCGATCTGCGCGGCGAGGTAAGGGAATACGGCCGGATCGCGAACACGCCGACGGCCTTGGACCGTTTGCTGCGCAAGCTCGGCGGCGACGGCGTGAGCCTGCGATTTTGTTACGAAGCCGGGCCGTGCGGTTATGGCATTCAACGTCACGTGTCGGCGCAAGGACACGAATGCGTTGTCGTCGCCCCCTCGCTGATCCCCAGACGAACGGGTGACCGGATCAAGACCGATCGGCGCGATGCCGCCAGCCTGGCCAAACTTCACCGGGCGGGTGAGCTGACCGCGGTGTGGGTTCCGGATGCCTGGCACGAGGCGATGCGCGATCTGGTTCGGGCACGGCTCGACGCCGTGCACAGCCTGCGCCGGGCGCGCCAGCAGCTCTCCGGATTTTTGTTGCGCCAGGGACGCCACTATGGCCGGCCGGCCTGGACCAAGCTGCATCGCCGCTGGCTCGCCGGTCTTAATTTCGAGCAGGCGGTCCATCACATCGTGTTGGAAGATTACATCGCGGCGGTTGAAGCGGCCGAGACGCGGCGCGATCGGCTGACGACGCAGATCGAGGCGATGCTGCCGGACTGGACGCTGGCTCCCGTCGTGTCGGCGCTGCAGACGATGCGCGGCATGGCGCTGGTCAACGCGGCGACGCTGATCGCCGAACTGGGCGATCTCTCGCGCTTTGCCAATCCGCGCCAGCTCATGGCCTATCTCGGGCTGGTGCCATCGGAACATTCTAGCGGCGCGAGCGTCAAACGCGGCGGCATCACCAAGACCGGCAACGGAGCCGCCCGCCGGCTCTTGATCGAGGCAGCCTGGAGCTACCGCTTCCCTGCCCGGATTAGCCGCGAGCTGCTGCTGCGACAGGAGAACCAGCCCAAGCCGATCCGTGACATCGCCTGGAAGGGGCAGGTGCGGTTATGTGCGCGCTATCGCGAGCTCGCCCGGACCGGAAAGCCGGCCAATGTCGTCACTACCGCGATCGCCCGCGAACTCGCGGGTTTCGTCTGGGCCATCGCTCGGCGGGTGACGGTCACACGAGGCTGATCGGAGAAAACGCGTGATTCCATTTAAAGGAGGCGCCAGCGAGCCATCCGACACGCTCCTTCCGAGCAAGGCTGGAGGCACGGTCGCGGTCAGGAGAACCCTCGCATCCACTATCTGCCGGATCGCCGATCCGACCCAGGCTTCTAGACCGAGGCAGCTCCGCGACGCATCAACGGTCATGCGGTTCCGACCCGCGCATCAGAGTATGATCAACCGTCGTTTCGACGACCGCGCCTCCTGCCCTGCCCGGAAGAGCCCGAAAGCAGCGCTTGCATGCAAGCCACGGATTCACTCGTCTGCATCTGGAAACAGCGGACATGAGAGTGGATCGACTCTAACGCCTGTTTCCCACGACGAACCTTTTCGATGATGGCATCGGGGTCGGCTGTCCAGACGAAGGGCTTGGGATTGTCGTTGGTTTCAGCGAGGTAGCGGTTAATGGCGGCCTGGAGATCGACGATCGAGCGGAACACGCCGCGTTTGAGGCGACGCTTGCTGAGCTTGGCGAAGAACCCCTCGACGGCGTTGAGCCAGGAGCACGAGGTCGGGGTGTAGTGGAACACGAAGCGGGGATGACGATCGA
>DASRQX010000409.1:0-5669 GCA_035696165.1 Acetobacteraceae bacterium
TGTAGTCGCGCTGGCTGACCGCGTGCGCCACCGCCTGGCGCGCCTTCACGTTGTTGAACGGCGGATACAAATGGTTGAAGCGCAGCACGGCGTAGGTCTCGATCGGCCAGACCTCGCCCACCACGATGTTGGGATCGTCCATCACCGTCGGCAGCAGATCGAGCGTCGGCCCATCCAGGAAATCCACCTCGCCCTGCCGGATCGCCGCATAGGCGGTGGCGGGTTCGGGGATCACCACCAGCTCGACGCGATCGACCTTCACCACCTTCCCGCCGGCAAAACCACTGGCCGGCTCCTGGCGCGGAACGTAGCCGTCGAACCGATCATACACCAGGCTCGCGCCGGGCCGGTACTCGTCGCGATTGAAACGAAACGGCCCCGACCCGATCAGCTCCTTGATCGGGGTGAACGGGTCGGTCAGCGCCTCGCGCTCGCGCATGATGGCACCGGCGACGCCGTTGCTGCCGCCAAGCAGGAACTCGACGTAGTTGAACGGCTCCTTCAGCCGCAGGGTGAACGTGCGATCGTCAACGCGGTCCATCGATACAATCAGGCCCGCGAAAATCTGGTTCTGCGAATCGCGGATGAACATCCGCCGCAGGGTGGCGATCACGTCGCGCGTCGTCACCGGCGAGCCGTCGTGGAACATCAGCCCGGGCCGCAGCGTGAACGCATACAGCAGCCCATCGTCCGACTTCGTCCAGGTGTCCACCATCTGCGGCCGGGGCACCATGCCGGCGTCCCAACTGAACAACGTGTCGTAGATCATCGCCGCATGCACCGAGGTCACGTTGGCCTGCGACTGATGCGGATCGAACACCTGGGGTTCGGCTTGCGGGACGGAGCGCAGCACATTGCGCTTGGTCTGCGCGCGCGGGCGCCCAACAGACACGGCGGCGCCGGCGAGCATTGCGCCCGCAGCCGCGAATTGGCGTCTGGAAATCATCCAGGCCCCTCCCGGGTCGATGCAGCCGCAAAGTGTGTGAGCACCGTTGGTCGGGCGCAAGAGCGGGCCGCCGCCGCCAGCAGTACCTGGGCGGCTCAATACCGGAGCGTCCGAGTGCCGCAGCCCTCAGTGCCGTGCTGGTGTGTCCATCGCGATGCGCGGCGTCGCAGCGCGGCGCAGGATGTCGGTGGCAACCGCCTCCGCCAGCTTGGCGTAGCCGCCATCGGCCATGTGCAGCCCATCGGGTGCGAGCATCTGCGCCGGCGTCAAGACGCGATCAGCCAGCCAGCCTCGCATCATGCTGTAGCGGCGGATCACCGGCACATCCATCCCCGCCCCGATCGCACGCAAGGCGTCGCGATAGCTGACGCTGGTGGCCTTGCCATCCAGCTCGCTGCAAAGCTGCGGTTCCATCAGCATCAGGTCGATATGCGCCGCCCGGATGGCCTGGACACCGGCAATGGTCTCCTGCACGAAGCGAGCAAGCGGCACCGACCGCAGCGGATCGTTGCTGCCGGTCTGCCAGATGATCAGGTCGGGGTGCTCGGCGATCACCGTGGGCAGGCGCCGCGCCATGTCGTCGGCATCCTCGCCACCGATACCCCGGTTGAGCACGACAACCTGCTGGCGCTGCGGCAAATCCGCGGTCAGGTCCACCAGCAGGCGGTTTGGGTATGTGGCGGCGGGCGAACTGGCACCGATCCCTTCGGTCGAGGAGGAGCCAAAGGCAATAATACGCAGCGGCTGGTGCGCCGCCAGGCGGATCGCCACACGACTGAGGCGGGCATGATCGGGTGACGTTGGCATGTCATCGGCGAATGCCGGCGCTAACAGGCAGCCTGCCATTGCAAGGGCACACACGACGCCCTTGACAAGGCGGAACCGTCTGACACGCATTCACGAACAATTGTCACACAGCAGACGTTGTCGCAAGCGCTTTCTGTGCGGAAGTCGCGCGGGCCGCTAAATTTTTGTTTGGTTTGATCCCGTTTGGACGGCGCACATGCTCCAGCACCGCCGCCAGCGCGATCATCAGCCCTAGCCCGATCCCGTTCGCCAGCAACTGTGTCGCCAGGGTGACGCCGAACGTGCGGAACACTAGGCGGCAGACCATCGCCAGGATCGTGGCCAGCGCAAACACCTCCAGCGAATTGCGGCCGCAGACGACCAGGAAGCGCAGCGCGGGCCACTCCGACCATGCGCGGAACCGGACGGAACTCAGCGCGAGAACCGCAAGCGCCAGCACGTCCAGCAGGCGCAGCGGCGCCAGGACGGTTTTGTCGGGTATGTCGAGGCCGATCGGGTGGAAATTGAACCAACCCCAGGCCTCCCATGGCGCCGCCGCGAGCATCGCGAACCCGAGATATGCCCACGCCGCGGCGCGCAGCCAGAGCGGGCGCGGCAGGTTCCCGTCATAGCGGCGCAGCAGCAGGGCGCCGACCACACCGATCACGAACAGGAACTGCCAGGCAAAGGGATTGAAGAACCAGCCGTTGCCGTCCAGCCAGTTGACCAGGTTGATCGATGGATCAATGTTGACCCAAGTCCACAGCGCGCCCGATGCACCCAACGCCACGATCGGACTGATCTTGATCAGAAAATAGATCAGGGGGAACGAGCCAAGCAGGATGATGTAAAGCGGCAGGATGTTCAGGCTCGCCGGCTGGGCCTGCAACGTCAGCCCGTGACGCAACCCATTGAGCCCACTGTGCACGTAGGGCGCGCCACCCTCCG
Organism: Acetobacteraceae bacterium; assembly: GCA_035696165.1. GTDB lineage: Bacteria > Pseudomonadota > Alphaproteobacteria > Acetobacterales > Acetobacteraceae > Palsa-883. Next base: position 2,681 of record DASRQX010000409.1, read on the forward strand.
GTGCGACATGAAAATTGTGGATCCAGGCACTGACGCCGACCAGCACCAGCAGCAGGAGGATCGCCTGAAACACGTATAGCCTTAGGCAGCGCAGCAACACACGGCGCAAGCCGATCTTCACCCCGTCGCGGGCAAAGCTGCCGCCATAGGCGACCATCGAGGAAAATCCGGCCAGCAGGACGAACAACTCGGCGGCGTCGGCGAAGCCAAAATTGCGCATCGTGACCTGGCTGAGCAGGTTGCCCGGCACGTGGTCGATGAAGATCATCATCAGCGCACAGCCCCGCAGCGCGTCCACGCGGGAGTCGCGCGGCAGCCGTCGTTGGCCGATCGAGGCTGTCACCGCATCAGTCATACGCGCGTATTTGGCGTCGCCGCCCGACACGGCAAGCAAGGCTTTGGTTAACCAGCCTTAAAAAAGTGCAACGGAGTGTTTCTTCCCGGGTATGGATTGACCGCACACCGCGGCAAGCCGCAGGCTCCCGGCCGCACTGCGGGAGAACGGCGATGGACGAGGTGATGACGCCCACTCGGGGATTGCCCACTCGGGGATCGACCGGGGGATCAAATGAGACACCGGTCGGTGCGCCGGCCAACGATGCGGCATTTTGGACACGCGCGCGGCGGCACATGTTGCATTTCGGCGGCACGTTCGTGCCGTTTGCGCCGGTGCGGGCTGAGGGCAGCTTCGTGTTCGATGCGGCCGGCCGCCGGGTGCTGGATTTCACCTCCGGGCAAATGAGCGCGATCCTGGGGCATTGCCATCCGGAGATCGTCGCCACGGTGCGCGATGCCGCGGGCCGGCTGGACCACCTGTTCTCGTCCATGCTCAGCCCACCGGTAGTGGACCTGGCCGAGGCGCTGGCGCGGCATGTGCCGGCGCTGCCCAAGGTGATGCTGCTGTCGACCGGCGGCGAGGCGAACGAGGCGGCGATCAAGATCGCCAAGCTGGTGACCGGCGGGTGGGAAGTGGTGGGCTTCACGCAGTCCTGGCACGGGATGACCGGCGGCGCGGCCTCGGCAACCTACAAGGCCGGGCGGCGCGGGTATGGGCCGGCGGCGGCGGGCTCGTTCGCCATTCCGGCACCGAATGCGTTCCGCCCACGGTTTGCCGGCGTGTCGTGGCAGCAGGAACTGGACGACGGGTTTGCGCTGCTGGACCGGCAGAGCACCGGCAACCTGGCGGCGTTCATTGCCGAGCCGATCCTGTCTTCCGGCGGCATCATCGAGCTGCCGGACGGCTATCTGCGTGCGCTGGCCGGCAAGTGCGCCGAACGCGGGATGAAGCTGATCGTGGACGAGGCGCAGACCGGGCTGGGGCGCACCGGGCTGATGTTCGCGTTCGAGCGCGACGGCGTGGTGCCGGACCTGCTGGTGCTGTCGAAGACGCTCGGCGCGGGGCTGCCGTTGTCGGCGGTAATGACCAGCGAGGCGATTTCCGAGGTCTGCGATAAGCGCGGCTTCCTGTTCTACACGACGCATGTGAACGACCCGCTGCCGGCCGCGGTCGGACTGAAGGTGCTGGAAATCGTCGAGCGCGATCGCCTGGCAGCACGCGCGGGCGTCATGGGCGCGCGATTGAAGGATGGGCTGCGCGCGCTGCAGGGACGGTTCCCCTGGCTGGGAGATGTGCGCGGACGCGGGCTGCTGCTCGGGCTGGAGTTCATTGACGAGGACGCCGGGCGCCGGCGCACGGCGGCGGAGTTGTCGGACGCGGTGACCGACCGCGCGCTGGACCTGGGGTTGAGCGCCAATATCGTGCGCGCCGGCGCGTCGGGCGGCGTGATGCGTATCGCGCCGCCGCTGACGGTGATGGGTGCGGAGATCGATCTGGGGCTGGAGATGTTAGGGGAAGCGATGCGGGGGGTCGCCGCGAACGCGTGAGCGAGCGGTCCGCTGGCTACTGTTGAGCCGGCGGTGCGTTGGCTGCTGTGCGGACCGGTGCGCCCCCGTCATGGCCGGCGAAGGCCGGCATCCACGACTTTCTTCGTTGCGGCGAAGCAGGCCCTAGTACCTCTGCACAGTGATTACGACTCTTTGGCCGTGTCCGGATAGGCGCGTGCCAGCTTGTGCCGTGCCATTTGCGTAGTGAACTTCCATTTGATCCGCGCGCCAGCCTCGTTGCGTTGCCGCTGCCACGCGTCGATTTCGGAGACGAGGACTTCGCGCTCGCCAATTCGACGATCCAGACATTGACCGCGCAGTACGCCGATCTCGATTTCCACCATGTTGAGCCAGCTCGCATGTTTCGGCGTATAATGAAATTCCAGCCGCGGAAGAACGCGGTGTGCCTCGGGCGCCGGGAAGGCTTCGTACAAGGCCCCGGTCGTGCGAGTTGAAAGGTTGTCCATCACCACGCGGATCCGATCCGCGTCCGGATAATGGATATCGGCCAGATCGCGCATGCACTCGGCGAAGTCGCGTGCGGTCCGCTGGTCCGTCACCTTCACATGGCGCCACGACTTAGGCGCGTCGAGAAACACAAACAGATTGGCCATGCCGTTGCGCTTATATTCGAAATCGTAACGCTCTGGCTGACCAGGCGCCGCTGGGATTGGCTCGCGTACTTCACCAATCAACTGTGTTGGACGTTCGTCGAAGCAAACCACCGGACGCCTGGGATCGGCCACTTCGGCATAAAGGTCGAGCACATCCTCCATACGGGCGACATAAGTACCGTTCACTTCCGGAATACACCACATCTTGCGGAGCCACGGCTTCAGGTCGTCCTCGGCCAGACGCCGGCGGACCGTTTCGCGCGACAGCCCTTCATGCTCCGTCAGTTGGACCATCTGACCGGCCAGCAGATCGAGGGTCCAGCGCTTGCGGCCTTCGGGTGGGCTCGAGCAAACCGTCGCCACCAGCAACGCCGTCTCCTTGCCGGATAGCTTGCGGGCGGCTCCGGGACGCGCTTCTTCGCTCAGTGCGAGGTCAAGGTTGCCTTCCACGAAGCGCCGTTTGGTCCGGTAAACCGTGGACCCGCCAACCG
>DASRQX010000410.1:0-4262 GCA_035696165.1 Acetobacteraceae bacterium
TGTTCATCGGCGAACAGCCCGGCGATCAGGAAGACGTGATCGGCCGCCCCTTCGTCGGCCCCGCCGGCCAGGTCCTGGACCGCGCGCTGGAGGAAGCCGGCATCGATCGCCGCACCATCTACATCACCAACGCCGTGAAACACTTCAAATTCAGCCCCCGAGGCACCCGCCGCATCCACCAAACCCCGGAAGCCCCGGAAATCCAGGTCTGCCGCTTCTGGCTGGACGTCGAACGCGTCCAGCAACGCCCGCGACTGACCATCCTGATGGGCGGCACCGCCGCCCGCGCGGTGCTCGACCGACCCGTCACCATCGGCCGCGAGCGAGGCCGACCCTTCCGCCTGCGGGATGGCACCCAAGCCTTCATTACCGTCCACCCATCGTTCATCCTGCGCGTGCCCGACGAACCATCCCGCGCCCGCGAATACACCGCCCTCGTGGCCGACCTGCGCGAGGCGTCCCGCCTGGCAACCGAGATCGCGTGAGCGAAGGAAGCCGGGGCTCTGCCCCGGACCCCGCCAGGGGGGCTCCGCTCTTGAACGGGCTTGGGCCGCGAAGCGGATCAAGGGGGCAGCGCCCCTTGGTGGGGTCCGGGGCAAAGCCCCGGCTTCCTTCGTTCACGCGACCCTCGGTCTCTGCTAGACGCCGCTGATGGGGCGTGGCGAGCACATTGCGGTTGGCAGCATCGGCGTAGGTATTGTGGTGCTGGCGCTGAAGGCTGTTGCCTGGTGGCTGACCGGCAGTGCCGCGTTGTTCTCGGATGCGTTGGAAAGCATCGTGAACGTCGCGGCCGGCGTGATTGCGTTTGTGGCGTTGCATGTGGCCGCGACGCCGGCGGACGCCAATCATACATACGGGCACGACAAGGCCGAGTTCTTCGCCGCGGTGATCGAGGGGGTATTGATTGTCGTCGCCTCGTTATTGATTTTTCAACACGCGTGGCAGGTGTGGAACAATCCGCGCCCGCTCGGGAATCCATTGCAGGGGATTGGTCTCAATGCTGTCGCCACGGTGCTGAACGGCGTGTGGTCGGCGGTACTGCTGCGTGTAGGTCGGTGGCTGAATTCGCCGGCGTTGGTTGCCGACGGCCATCATCTGCTGGCTGACGTCGTGACATCGTGTGGCGTGACGCTCGGGGTTGGCGGGGTGGTGCTGACCGGGTTTCTGCCGCTCGACCCGCTGCTGGCGGCCGCCACTGGGGCCTATGTGCTGATTGCCGGGATTGGCGTGATTTCGTCGTCGGTGGGGGGGCTGATGGACGCCGCTCCGCCGGCCGCGGTGGTCCACCGGATCCGTGCCCTGGTCGCCGAGAGCGCCGAGGGTGCGCTGGAGGCGCACGATTTGCGCATGCGCTATGCCGGGCGATTAACCTTCCTGGAGTTTCATCTGGTGGTGCCGGGGACGATGACGGTGGCAGACTCGCACGCCATCTGTGATCGGATCGAGGCGACGCTGAAGGCCGAGATGAACAACCTCGAGATCACCATCCACGTCGAGCCGGAGGTCAAGGCGAAGCAGCATGGCGTGCTGGTGCTGTGAACTGGCGGTCCACCCTGGACGCTCGCCGCCGCTCGCCGCGAGCGCGCGGGAGCGGCGGGGCATTGAAAGCCAGGAGCCGGTGTCCTGAGCCCGATGCCTGGCAGTGATGGCGGACTTCCGGAGCTTCGCCGGTGATGGCGGACTTCGGCAGCCTCGCCAGTGATGGCGGTCTTCGGCGCCAGGGTGCCGGACAGCTCGGTGCCGGACAGGGCGGTGCCGGGCGGCGCTCGGCGCTGAGCTTGATGCGGCAGCGTCGATCGGGGATGGCCCTGCGCTGGGCCGCACTGGTGTCGTTCGCCGCGCATGCCGGGGTGCTGGGGGCCTTGCTGATAGTGGCCGACCGGGCAGGGAAGGGCGTGCACGAGGCAATCGACGCGACGCCGATGGTCGAGCTAAGAATGATTGAGCAGAAGGGGCAGGATCGCACCACCGGTCACGCGCCGCCGCTCCCGGATCAGACCGCCAAGAGCGCGCCTGCGGTGCCGTCCGCCGCCGTGCCGCCGGCCCCGCCGCCCGCACCCCAGCCGTCCGCACCGCAACCGTCCGCGCTGCAGCCGCCCGCCCCGCAACCGCCGACAACCGATAGCACGTCGCCATCACCGCCGTCGCCACCGCCACCGCCCGATGCGCGGCAGGCCGAGGTGTTGCCGCTGCCGCCGCCCCCATCGCCCGCCACGCTGCCATCCCCTGCCGTCCCCGCGCCACCCAAGCCCCTGGTTGCGCAGCGCGCCGCGCCGCAGCGTCCTCCCAGCCCGACCCAGCCTGCTGTCCCGACCCAACCTGCCCTATCGATGCAGGTTCCCGCGCCAGCCAGCCCCGCGCCGCCCGCGCCCAACGCGGACTCGACCCCTCGGATCAACCTCGGCGGCACCGACAGCCTGACCAACGTTCTGGTGGAGGGCGACGCGGTGATCCCCGCCGGCCCGGACCCCAAGGTGCGCAATCGGGAGCCGGAGTATCCCGACGAAGCGGTGCGGCGCGGCGAACAGGGCCTGGTTATCCTGCTGATCCGGGTTTCGCCGCAGGGACTGGTCGCCGGCGTGGACATCGCGCGCAGCTCCGGTTTCAGCCTGCTCGATCGTGCCGCGCGCGACGCGGTGGTGACCTGGCGATTTGTGCCGGCCGTGCGGGACGGCCAGCCGGTCCCGTCAAGCATGCCGCTGCGCGTTAATTTCCAACTCGATTAATATGCGCGGTTAGATTAGCACCCCCCAAAGGGCCGAGCAGGTGCCCGGCAGGTTGCCCGGCAAGGTGCTGCCCAGCAGGTTACCCGGCAGGCGTTCAGGAGGCCCGGGTCATGGTGCGCATCGACAGAGTGGTGACCCGCGGCGGCGACGCGGGAGAAACGTCGCTCGGCGACGGCACCCGGGTCGGCAAGGACGCGCCGCGGATCGAGGCGCTGGGCGCGGTGGACGAGGCCAACGCGGCGATTGGCCTGCTGCGCTGCGCAGTGACTGGCGCGCCGGAGACCGATGCGATGCTGGCACGTATCCAGAACGATCTGTTCGATGTCGGAGCCGATCTTTGCGTCCCCGGACCGGCTGGCGACCGGCTACGCCTGACCGCGGTCTCGATCGAGCGGCTGGAGGCGGAGATCGACGCGCTGAACGCCGGCCTGGCGCCGCTGACCAGCTTCGTGTTGCCGGGGGGAACCGAAGCCGCCGCGCGGGCGCACGTGGCGCCCGCCGCGGTTCGCCGGGCCAAGCGCGACGTGGTCCGGCTGGCGGCTGCGGAAGCGTTGAATTCGATCCTGGTGCGTTACTTCAATCGGCTGTCCGACCATTTGTTCGTGCTGGCGCGTGCCTGCAACGCCGATGGCGCCGGGGACGTTCTGTGGGTGCCGGGCGGCAGCTCAGGATCGGCCCCATGGCCCTGAGCCCCCATGGCCCTGAGCCCCCCATGGCCCTGAGCCCAATGTGATACCAGGCGGCGATACACCCCTCACAATGCCATTCCGACCGGTTATTTCAGCTGGGACCTCTGGTACGATCCTAAAAGGCGCATTTTCGTCGAGGGACTCCGGACTGGCCACATCGGAGTCTGGAATGACACAGCGCCGGACTTCGAACTAACGTCGGTGCAGGGACCCTAATCCGCGGTCGGGTGCTGTCGGCTACCCGGTTTGTCGACATCAGCGTCAGCGTCCGTCGGGCGCTTCGCGAAGAAACGTCTCGACTCATACCAAGTGGCGGAAGCAGACCCACCGGGGCTACGTCCACGTCATGCCGGCGCAGGCCGGCATGACGACGTTGGCGCCGCCGAAGAGGCGATCATTCGGACGTCTGGTATCAGGCCAACCTCGGACTATAGGAATGCCGTCCTCGGGCGAGAGTCTTATTTCTAATACTGAGACGCTATCGTCCAGCGCCGCCAGGCGTTTCGCCCAAAGAAACGACAGATCCGTGGTGCCCTCGCGTCGCAAGCCGTTACGGCAGCTTATCAGCGGCCGCGGCCGCCGGCATACTCGCGCTCCGGGCCAGGGGAAAGGGACGACAATGGCCAAGCCAGGAACACGCCGGGACGGAGCACTCCGCCGCGCGCTCGACCTTTTGGAAAAAGTGCCGCTGGTGGACGGCCACAACGACCTGCCCTGGGTGATCCGGCGCGACCCGATCGCCCACGGCGACGTGCTGAAATACGACCTGGCACGCCGCCACAATGATGGCGACACCGACATTCCCAGGCTGCGCCAGGGCCGCGTCGGTGGGCAGATCTGGGCGGCC
>DASRQX010000411.1:0-2762 GCA_035696165.1 Acetobacteraceae bacterium
TGCTCCGTCGCCCACCACTCGCCGGCGACGCGTTCCGGTCCATCCGCGTGCCTGATCCGGTGCCGCCCGCGGCGCCAAATGAACTGGACTGGCGGATTGTCGGGCAGCATCGCCAGGGCCTCCACCGCCTGCGGCGGCTTCAGCAGGCGGGCAGGTCGCGGCAGTGCAGGGGGCCAGCCCGACTTGGTCGGTGGGCTCAGCGGACCGACGCGGCGCACGCTGCGCTCCGGCACGTCGCTGTCCACCGGTGCAGCGTGGTGCATCTTCCGGACACCCAGCCTGTTCACCAAGCGGTCGACCAGCACCGACACGTCGGCGCCGGCGCTCTCCTCGCCAATCAGGCCGGCTCGCGGCTAGGCGAATGTCAGCGGCTCCGTCAGCGGCGCAACGAGGCGCATCGCCTCGATACCAAGCCCCGGGTCGATCCGCTCGAGCTGCTCGTCGAGCAACCTCGCCAGATGGTCGGGACGGCGGCTGGCGCGCGCAGTGCCGATGCAGATCGCTTGCCTGGTGCGATCGACGCGCTCGAAAGTCAGATCGAGCCGCCGCGCCCCTTCGGCTCGCCGTTCCAGCTCCGCACAGACGAGGCTGCTCAGGCGTGCAATCACGCCAGACAAGGCTTCCGGGGTAAGTAAAGGCTCGGGGAACGCCAGTCGGGCTGCGACCATATCCGGCGGCGCGGCGGGCTCTATCGACTCACTGACGCGGCCCAGAGCCTGGTCGATGCGCCGGAAGACCTCCCCGCCGAACCGCAGGGTGAGCGGCGCCCGGGGAGCGTCGAGAAGCTGGCCAATGCGGTCGAAACCAAGCCGCGTCAGGCCGGCGATCGTTTCGCCGTTCAGGCGCAGGGCGGCGATCGGCAGCGGGCGGAGCGCCGCCGCCGTCTCGCCGGCGGGCACCACCGCGACGACAGCCCTCGCGTATCGTGCGGTGGCCCACGCGACGCCAGTCGTGTCGGCGATCGCCGCCCGGGAGGCGACGCCACCGCGGCCAAGGCGCTCCACCACATCTGCCAGCATTGAGGCTTCGCCGCCGAACAGATGCGAGCACCCCATGGCGTCGATCCAGACACCGTCAGGTCGGTCAGGCGCCGTGAGCGGCGCATAGCGCTGGCACCAGGCGGCCAGCTCCTCGAGCGCCCTGGCATCTCCCTCCGGCTGCGCTGGCACCATCGTCAGGCCCGGAACAAGGGCCCGCGCCTGGGGAACCGGCATGCCAGGCAACAGGCCCAGAGATCGGGCGGCATGGTCGGCGGTCGCCACGATTTGCCGGCGGCCATCGTGCATGGCGGTGACCAAGGGCCTATCCGGCGCCGGCGCGACGGCGCTCGGTTGGCGCCGCAACCGGTCCGTCGGCCAGGTCGGCAGGAACACCGAGATGACCCGTCGCATCACTTGCCTCCACGATCCAGGATGCCGGTTCGCCGCCGCGGCAGCGCACGAGGTCGAGCCGCCAGCGTGGCCTCGCCAAGCCTGGTGTCTCGGGGGAATGCGTCAGTAGCGGCGATGCAGGCAGCGCGGCGACACGCCAGCGGGTGACCGCGGCCGTCGGCTCGGAAAGCAGCGCGTCGTCGTATCGACGGCTGCGCCTCAACACAAAACAGGTCACGCCGGATTGCTCTGCCGCCAGTTGCAGGCGCCGCGACGCCGTCAGCGTCAATCGGCCCGATAGCTCGCCGACGATGCCGGCGAGACCCGCATGGCGCAGGCCTTCCTCCATGCTCAGCAGCACGGTCGCGGCCTTGCCCGCGTCGGCATAGATCACCCGATCCGCATGAAGGCCAACCGCATCGAGTGCGGGCGCAAACAGGTCCGGCCGCTCCAACACCCACAGCACCTGGCCAGGGAGCCGCGCCAGAACGCCCCCGATCAGCAGCATCGCGCCCGCGCCGTGCTCGACATCCGGTCCGCCGCCCGCGAACTCGTGCAAGGCGCCCAGCGCCAGGCCACCGCCGGGCAGATGGCTATCGACAGCCCCGACCCCGAATGGGAGGGCCGTGCCAGCGGTCTTTGCCGGCCGTCCGACATGGGCGATGCTAGCCCTCAGTGCGGCCAAACGGGCCGCTGTCGTGCGACCTTGTTCCACCGCGCCCCTCGCGCTATGTAGCGAAGAGCCGGGAACATATAGAGAACTTCTGCCCCAAGTCGAGTCATCTTCGGCCTCGACGAGGCTACCCGAACGGACTCAAGCAGTTGGAATGATTCGAGAACCCAGAGTCTGAACTATGCAGGTGCCCCAGCACCGAGACCCGCGGCAACGGATGGACGAGGTCAGCCTCCACGGTCTAGGCAGGCCCGGCCTCGTGCTTCGTTGGAATCCCAAGACGCGCGAACGCAGCGTGGATCAGTTGGTCTGGGGCCTGCTGCCGCACGATACGGAAGACCCTGCCAACGCGCTCCGCCCGATCATGGCAAGGGCGGAGACCGTGGCTACGAACCCAACCTTCGCATCCGCATTTCGGGACCGGCGCGCCATCGTTCCGATATCGGTCTAATACCAGCGTCGCTCGGTCGGGGGGTCGAACGGACTCTTCGCGATTTCACGGAGGGACGGCGAAATGATGGGGGTCGCTGGCCTCTGGGAAGCAATCCGATGGCCCGCCGGCAAGGTCACCCGCACCTACTGCATCATCACGATTGCCCGTTCATTCTGCCCATGTAGGGCAAGAGTTGGAAATCCACTATCCCTGGCATCCGCGATTTCGATGCAAGGTCTTGGTTCACCACGTTGCACGAAGAGCGAACGGCGAGTTCGTACAGGTT
>DASRQX010000412.1:0-36503 GCA_035696165.1 Acetobacteraceae bacterium
ACGATGCCGACCGGATGATTGTAGCGGTCGAGCACCTGCAGGATCGACCGCGTCAGCTTCAGCGTCCGCTCGACCGGCTGGTAGGGATCGGTGTTGGACCCCAGCGCCATGGTGCGAGCAACATAGCCGGGCTTGCGCAGCTCCTTTTCCAGCAGGTCCGCGACCTCGGGCTTGAACAGCAGCTTGGTCTCGAAATCCAGGCCGGGCGAGTAGCCCAGATATGCATGGCTCGGCCGCGCGTAGCAGTAGACGCAGCCATGCTCGCAACCGCGATACGGGTTTACCGCGCGATCGAAGCCGATGTCGGGCGAGCTGTTCCAGGCGATTGCGGATCGCGTGGAATCCCGCGTCAGGGTTGTCGCGAGCGGCGGCAATTCAGTGAACTCGGCCCCCAACGTTTCCCAGCCATCGTCAAAGGCGCTGATCACCCGGGAGTCGTAGCGCGAGGCCGGATTGAGAGTGGCGCCGCGGCCGCGGCGCGCCAATGACGGCACGCGTGCCTGCGGCGCCGGTTCCGCTTCCCCGGCGGTGGCAAACGCCGCAAGGGCTTCCGCATCCCGCGGCGGATCGCCAGGATCGCCAGGATCGGAGTGTTGGCGCATGGTCGTGTTCCCGCTTCGTTCAGGCGCGCAGACTGGCAAACGGCCCCGCAACGGTCAAGAACAATTTGGGAACACAGGGTGTCTTTGAGGAGAGTGTCTTGCACGAGCGTTTCTTGGACGAGGGTATCTTGGCAGTCACCACCGGTCTGTCAGTCGTCATCCCCGCGCTGAACGCCGCCGCCGACTTGCCGGCAACGCTCGCCGCGCTGGGCCACGCGCCGGACGAGGTGCTGGTGGTCGACGGCAGCAGCGTGGACGGTACCGCGCGGATCGCGGCGGCGAGCGGGGCGCGCGTGATCCGGGCGCCACGCGGGCGAGGCGCCCAACTCGCGGCCGGCGTGGCTGCGGCGACCCGACCCTGGCTGCTGCTGCTACACGCGGACACACGGTTGGGCGAGGGTTGGGCCGATGCCGCCGCGGCGCATATCGGCGGCAACACCGGTCGGGCCGCCTATTTCCGCTTCGCGCTCGACAGCGATGATCGGCGGGCGCGGCGGCTGGAGCGACTAGTCGCCTGGCGGTGCCGTGCGCTGGCGCTGCCATATGGCGATCAGGCATTGCTGTTGCATCGCGACCTGCTGCGGGCTGTCGGCGGCATCCGCCCCTTGCCGCTGATGGAGGATGTGGACCTGGTCCGCCGTCTCGGCCGCCGCCGGCTGGTGGCGCTTAAGGCCGACGCGGTGACCTCGGCGGCGAAGTGGCGGCGCGACGGGTGGTATCGCAGGTCGGCGCGCAACCTGCTGTGCCTGTCGCTGTATGTTGCCGGCTTGCCACCCCGCCTGATCGCGCGGCTGTATTGATGCACGCGTTGGCCAATGCCTGACCGCACACTTGCGTGGGACACCGTGTTCGTTTTTGCCCGGGCCCCCCGCCTGGGCGCGGTGAAGCGGCGGCTGGCGCGGGAGATCGGCGCGCGGGCGGCGCTGGATTTCCACCGCGCGACGATGATCGCGCTGCTGCGCGGATTGGCGGCCGAGCAGCGTTTCCGCACCGTGCTGGCGCTGACGCCGGATCACGCCCGGTTCCCGTTGCCGGTGCAGGTGGCTCGGGTCGGGCAGGGCGCCGGGGATCTGGGCGCCCGGATGCAGCGCGCCGCCGCGCGCGTGAAACGCGGCCGGGTGGTCATCATCGGTTGCGACATCCCCGATGCGCGCGCCGCCGACGTGCTGGCCGCTTTCCGTGCGCTACGCCGCGCCGATGCGGTGTTCGGTCCGGCCGAAGATGGCGGCTACTGGCTGGTCGGCCTGTCGCCGCGCCGTCCGGCACGACCGTTCACGGCGGTGCGCTGGTCCACCGCGCATGCACTGACCGACACACTGGCGAACTTTCGCGACCGACGCGTTGCCTTCCTGCGTACCCTGCGCGATGTGGACACGGCATCCGATTTGCGTAGCTTGCGCCGATGACGGACCCAAAGGCGCTCATGACGCGACTGCGGCGGATCGCGCGCCTGCCGCTGATTTCACCGCGCCAGTGGCTGCGCCGCGTCGTGTTCTGGACCGGTGCCCTGCTGGTCGCCACCGTGGCGATCGCCTTCGCGCTGCTGGCCGATCGGGCCGCGGACCTGTTCGTCCGCATACAAGCGCCGCACCCGTGGATCGCGTTCGTGATCTGCCCGGCCGGGTTGGTCGTGGCGTTCCTGCTGACGCGGCACGTGTTCCCCGGCGCGCAAGGCAGCGGCATCCCCCAGGTGATCGCGGCCCAGCACATGACCGACCGCGCGGCGATCGCGCGGGTGCTGTCGCTGCGGGTCGCGCTGGGCAAGGTGGGCCTGACCTTGCTCGGTTTGGCATGCGGCGCGTCGATCGGGCGCGAGGGGCCGACAGTGCAGGTCGGCGCCGCCATCATGCACGCATTCGGCCGGCTGCTGCGGCTGCCTCGGCTGGACCTGGAGCGCGCGCTGGTGTTGGCGGGTGGCGCGGCCGGCGTGGCAGCGGCGTTCAACACGCCGCTGGCCGGCGTGGTGTTCGCCATCGAGGAACTCAGCCACGCCTTCGAATCGCGCACCTCGGGCGTGGTGCTGACCGCGGTCATCATCGGCGGCATCACGACCTTGGCGCTGGTCGGCAACTACAGCTATTTCGGCCACACCAACGCGGTGCTGGATTTCGGCCGCGGTTGGATTGCGGTGGTGCTGTGCAGCATCGCCGGCGGGCTTGCCGGGGGCTTGTTCAGCGCGGCACTGGTGCGCTTCGCCAGCGGTCTGCCCGGGCGGCTGGGGCGCCTGCTGGTGCGCTATCCCGTGGTGTTTGCCGCCGCGTGCGGGCTGGCCATCGCGCTGTGCGGCGTGCTGTCGGGCGGACAGACCTATGGCACCGGCTACGAGCAGGCGCGCGGCATGGTGGAGGGACACACGACGTTGCCGGCGGCCTACCCGGTGCTGAAATTCGTTGCTACCGTGGTTTCTTATGTCAGCGGCATCCCGGGCGGCATTTTCGCCCCGTCACTTTCGGTGGGCGCGGGGTTGGGGCAGGCACTGTCGCATCTGATGCCGCTGGCGCCGAGCGGTGCGGTCGTGCTGCTGGGCATGGTGGCGTATTTCTCCGGTGTGGTGCAGGCGCCGATCACCGCCGCGGTGATCGTGATGGAGATGACCGACAACCAGGGCATGACGGTTGCGCTGCTGGCGACATCGTTCCTGGCGTTTGGCGTGTCCCGGCTGGTGTGCCGCCGGCCGCTCTACGCCGCGTTGGCACGGCGTTTCCTGGAGGCGCAAGCGGGTACGCGGTAATACCGGGCGGCGAAAGGAACGACTCTGCCCCGTCATGGCCGGCCTTCGCCTGCCATGATGGATGGAGCAGTGGGCGGATCAATCTTTTCGAGGCCCGGCATAAGTTTCCACCGGCACGACCGACCCGCCCTGAATGAAACATTTTGGTGGAATTCGGTCCGGTCAGGAGAAAAATCTTTCTTGTTTCTGTTTGGGTGGGGCGGAAAAGCGGAGCGCCTTCCGCCATCTACGCGGCGCGGCAGATCGCGCGGACGATGCGCAATAACGCGCTGACCGTGCGTGCGGTGGCGGAAGGCGCTGCCCCCCGGATCCAGGGTCCGGGGGCAAGGCTTTTCCGCCCTACAATCGGACGCCAGACGAATTATTCCGCAGCCGGGTTCAGATGCTCCAGCAGCCGCGGCATCAGCTCGACCAAATTGCAGGGGCGGAATCGGTTGTCGAGCTGGAACACCAGGATGTCGTCCCAGGCGTCCTTCACCGCGCCGGTGCTGCCCGGCAGCGCGAACAGATAGGTGCCGCCGGCAACCCCGCCCAGCGCGCGGGACTGCATCGTCGAAGTGCCGATCTTCTGATAGCTCAGCATGCGAAACAGCTCACCGAACCCCTCGATTTTCTTCTCCAGCACATGGTCGAACGCCTCCGGCGTGACGTCGCGCCCGGTGATGCCGGTGCCGCCTGAGGTGATCACCACGTCGATCTGCGGATCGGCTATCCAGGCCCGCAGATGGCGTTCGATCGCCGCCGCGTCGTCCTTTTCAATCGTCCGTGCCGCGATGCGATGACCGGCCTTGCTGATGCGCTCGACCAGCGCATCGCCTGATGTGTCGTTCGCCAAGGTGCGTGTGTCCGACACCGTCAGCACGGCGATGTTGACCGCGATGAACCTGCGTCGTTCGTCGATGCCTGCCATGTCGCGACCTCCTGAAGCGCCGCGGCGTGCCCGGTTGATCAACACCTAGTGGATGTGTGCCGCCGCGGTGGCCAGTGTGCGCGTCGGCGCCTGGTCCGTGAAGGGGACAGTGAAGCGGGGAAACTCACCGGCTACCAGGGCATCCAGACCGGGCGGCGGCCGACCGAGGCGGGCCGCGTAGATCCATGCATAGGTCAGCACGTGCCGCACGAAACCGCGTGTCTCTGGATTTGGAATCGCCTCGATGAACAGCAACGGGTCATCATTGTCGCGGATCGTTCCATTTAACTGCGCGAGTCTGGATGGACCGATATTGTAGCTCGCCAGCATGCGGATCAGATCGCCATCGACGCCGTCCTGCGTTGCCAGATATGCGACGTAGCGCTGTCCCAGAGCCAGATTGAATGCCGGATCATGCAACCGGTCGCCATCGAGCGATGAATTGCCGGTAATGAAGCGTGCGGTGGGCGGCGTGATCTGCATCAATCCGCGCGCACCGGCCGGCGAGACGGCGCTGCTGTCGAAATCGGACTCCAGCCGCGCGAGTGCATAGACCAGTGCCGGATCAATACGAAACCCGCCGGCGGGATGCAGCGGTGGCAGCTTCAGGACAATGTCGTTGCGCGGATGTCCATCCTCGGTCTCGGTCAGTGCGGCGAGTTGGGCCGCCAGATCGACCAGGCCCGCACTGGACGCCACCAGGCGCAACGCGCGGCCAAGTGTGGGGTCTGCCTTTGTTGCGGGCCACAGCGCGCGCAATTCCGCCTCGGCACGGTCGGATTGGCCAACCTGCAGCAAGGCAAAGGCACGCAGTCCCTGCGGCATGGCAGCGATTGCGTCGACGTCCGCCTGCGACAACGTGTCGCGATCCGCACCCACACCCGCGCGCAACCGCAGCGCGCGCCGTGCGATCAGTCCATGGAATGTCAGCGGTTGTTTGGCAGCCTGGTGCAACCAGTAGGCGGCAGCAGCGGGATCGCCGATACGCCTTGTCGCGCGCGCTGCCCAGAAGGCCCCAGCGGCACGTTGTGCGATGCTGCCGAGGGGCGCGTTCGCTGCCGCAACGAAATAGCCGGCGGCGAGATCGGGCTGGTGGCGACGCCAGGCGGCCAGCCCCGCGATCAGCCCGGCGAGCGCCACCTGATGATCCGCCGGCGTGTCACGCAACGCGGTTGCGGCAAGGTCAATCGCCTGGGCATCGCGATTCTGCGTGAACAGCACCTGTGCCACTTCAGCGCACAACAATGCGTGATAGCCGGGATCTAGTCCTTTTCGACGGTTGATCAATCGCATCGCGGCGGCGTCATTGCCCGCGTTGGCATAGGCGAGCACCGCGCGATCGAGTGCCATATCGCGCCGGATGGGCACATCGTCGGTGTCGTCATCGTCGTCGTCATGCGACGCGGCAACCGACGCCGGCGCGCTCTGCAAGGTTCGCGATATCGGCGCCGGCGGTGGTGTTGCGCCTTGCGGCAACCGCCGCACCAGCAAGGCATGGAGAGCCGGCGCATCCGGTTGATCACCGTAATGATCAAGCCAGTCGGTCAGCTCCGTCGTCGTGGAACGATGATATGGCCCGAGATACCGATCGGCGAGAATACTGCCCAGCAGCAGCGGATTTTCGAGTTCGCCGGTTTCACGTGATGCCAGCGCCATGTCGCCGCGCGCCTGTGCCACAAAAATACGACGCACCAGCACCGCGTCGCTGGGACTGAGCGGACGTGGCAATGCGACGCCGTCTGATGCTCCAGGGAGCACCAAGTGCGGCACCGCCATCGCGGTTTCATCGCGATCCCCAGGGCCCGTCGGCTGCGCGTATGCAGCCTGGACCATGGTCCCAGCCAGGAACGCAGCCCCGGCGATCAAGGCCCGGGCGGCGGGAAGGCGGGAGAGCGTAAGACCGACCCCTCGCATTGCGGCGCGGGGCGTACACGGGTCGCCCATGCAGCGCAACCAGAATCGACGCGCGGCGCATGAATAATTATTCGCAATGCTTGCGTATCGATGAAAATCAACACGATATCGCAGCCTATTTTTCGTCACTTCTGCGTGAGATCAGTGTCCAAACTATGGCGAAGCAACCGCAGATCGGCCCAGGCGCTTCGTCTTTGAGTGGGAAGGCGTAACAAAACGCCTGGGCTTGGCATTGGCAACGTCGGGATCGGTGCTGCGCACCCGGGGATTGTTGCTTCCCGCCAAACAGGCAAACCGCGTCGCCGCATCGGCGCCGCCCCGAGCAATGCGCGGGCCGGCAGTGGTCCCAGCGCCACAATTCGCTGTGGCGCCACAAGCATGATCAGCCGATGCAAAAATGGCAAACATGTGGCGATCTCGCCCTGGCTCGGCGGCCGATCGCCTGGTGGGCGCCATGGAATCAACGGCGCCAGGCAAATGGCGCCACGATCCAATCCGACGCTGCGCAGCATATGTTGCAAATATGCACCAACCGGGCCCGCGAACGGATCGCCGGCACGGTCAGCGTCTGCGTTCGGTGCCTCATTCACCAACAGCAGGCCGCTCGTGGCAGAGCCCTCGAGGAACACCAGATTTGTTGCGGTGTCGCGCAATGCGCTCCCATCGAAGCCCGCGATCGCGGCGCGCAACTCTCCCAGCGTCGTCACCGCGGCGGCCGCGCGCGCCGCGCGTTCGACCGGGGTCACGCGCGTGGCATCGCGTGTGCCGGCATCCGGTGTCGCGAGTGCGGTTGATGTGTGCGATGACGATATGGGTAATGCGGATGGTGCGGAGGACACCGATGGCACGCGCGCCAGCGGAGGCCGCAACCGATTGACCGGTGCGGCCTCGAGCGCCTCATCGGCGCCCCATTCTATCTGCAATCGCAGGGCAGTCAGCGCGTCCATCACCCGGGCACGCTGCCCGTGGGCCGAATTTTGCGCAACCTCCATGCAATGCCTAGGCTGGGCCGCACGAAACCGGGAGACCAGGCATGGCAGCGGACCTACCTCCGCGCGAGACGATGGCGTTCGACGTGGTGATCGTGGGCGCCGGGCCCGCCGGACTGGCGGCGGCGATCCGTCTGAAGCAGCTTGCCCCCGACGCCTCAGTCTGCGTTGTCGAAAAAGGCGGCGAGGTCGGCGCGCATATCCTGTCCGGCGCCGTGCTGGAACCGCGTGCGCTGAACGAATTGCTCCCGGATTGGCCGCAGCGAAACGCGCCACTCACCACGCCGGCGACGGATGATCGGTTCCTGTTCCTCACAGAAACCCGTTCGTTCCGGCTGCCGACACCGCCGCAGATGCACAACCACGGCAACTATATCGTTTCACTCGGCAATGTGTGCCGCTGGCTCGCCAGCGAGGCCGAGGAACTCGGCGTCGAGATCTATCCCGGATTCGCCGCCGCCGAACTGCTGGAGGAAGACGGCCGCATCACCGGAATCGCCACCGGCGACATGGGGATCGGCAAGGACGGCACGCCGACCGCCAATTTCGCCCGCGGAATGGAGTTGCGCGCGACCTACACGCTGTTCGCCGAGGGCTGCCGCGGCTCGCTCAGCCAACGCCTGATGGCGCGCTTCGACCTGCGCGAGGGGCATGATCCACAGACCTACGCGATCGGCATCAAGGAGCTGTGGGAAGTTCCGACGGCGACCCATCGCCCCGGGCTGGTCGAACACACGATCGGCTGGCCGCTCGACAGCAAGACCTATGGCGGATCGTTCCTGTACCATTTCGGCGACAACCTGGTCTCATACGGCTTCGTCATCGGCCTCGATTACCGCAATCCGTGGCTGTCGCCGTTCGACGAGATGCAACGCTTCAAGACCCACCCGGACGTGCGCAAACATTTCGCGGGCGGGCGGCGCATTTCCTATGGCGCGCGCGCCCTGAACGAGGGCGGCCTGCAGTCGATCCCGCGCCTGACATTCCCGGGCGGCGCGCTGATCGGCTGTGCCGCCGGCTTCGTCAACGTGCCGAAGATCAAGGGCAGCCACACCGCGATGAAGTCCGGCATGCTCGCCGCCGAAACGCTCGCCGAGGCGTTGGCCGGCGAGCGGCCCGCCGAACCCACGGGCTATGAGCAAAAGCTGCGGGCAAGCTGGGTGTGGGACGAACTCACGGCGGTGCGCAATGTCCGCCCGGTGTTCGCCAAGCTGGGTCTGTGGGGCGGGCTGGCCTACGCGGGCCTCGACACCTACCTGCTGCGCGGCAAGGCGCCCTGGACCTTCCACCACGCCCATCCGGACAACGCGACCTTGCTCGAGGCGCGGGCCGCGCCACGCATCACCTACCCGAAGCCGGACGGCGTGCTGAGCTTCGACCGGCTGTCGTCGGTGTTCATCAGCAACACCAACCATGAGGAAAACCAGCCGGCGCACCTGGTGCTGCGCGATCCCCCGGTGGCGGTCACGGTGAACCTGACGCGCTACGCCGCGCCGGAAACGCGCTACTGCCCGGCCGGGGTGTATGAGATCGTGGACGCCGAGCAGGGCGCGCCCCGCCTGCAGATCAACGCGCAGAACTGCGTGCACTGCAAAACCTGCGACATCAAGGACCCGACCCAGAATATCGTCTGGGTTACCCCGGAAGGCGGCGGCGGCCCCAACTATCCGGGCGGGATGTAGCGGCATGTAACAGCCGCGCGGAGACGCATGACAGGGATGGGTCGGGGCTGGTAGACTGCGGCTCATGACGATGTCCCGGATCAATCGCGCCATACTGTTGGCGCTCACGTTGTTGTCCGCCTGCGCGGCGGCCGACCCCTCCACCGGCGTCACCGCGCGTCGCGCCGAGGATCACTCCGGCGGGATGTTCGGCGGCTTCCTCGATGGGCAGTTCGCGATGGGCCAGGCCGATCCGGCCGAGGCCGCCACCTGGTATCTGCGGGCGCTGGCGTCCGATCCGACCAGCCCGGAGCTGTTGCAGCAGGCCTTCCTCGCCTGTGCGCTGAGCGGGCGGCAGGAATCGGTGCAGCTCGCCCGGCAACTGCCAGACAACCAGGCGGCGCAGCTTCTGTTGGGTGACACCGAGGCGCGCGCCGGCAACTGGGCAGCGGCGGAGCAGCGCTTTCGTGCCCTGCCGCGTCAGGGACTGACGCAATTGCTGCAGCCGGTGCTGGTGGCCTGGGCGCAGGCCGGGGCAGGACACACCGATGCCGCGGTTGCCACGCTGCGCCCGCTGATCGACGGGCAGCGCTTCCGCGGCGTCTACGCCTTGCACGCGGCGATGATCCTGGATCTGGCGGGCAACACGGTGGAAGCGGGCCGCTACTACCACCTCGCGCAGACCGAATTCCCCGGGCTCGACCTGCGACTGGCGCAGATCCTGGCCAGCTGGGACGCGCGCAGCGGCCGCGAGGCCGACGCCATGCATGTGCTGAGCGACGTGGCGCGGGAAGCCCCCTACCTCACCATCGCGCTGCCTGCGCTGATCGCCGACTCGCACAGGCGCGCGGTGACGCGCGCCACGGATGGCATCGCCGAGGCGTATCTGGCGCTGGCCGGCGCGCTGCGCCAGCAGGATGCCGGGGACTTCGCCATGCTGCTGCTGCGGTTCGCGCTGGATCTGCGGCCGGATTTCACCGCGGCACGGTTGATGACCGCCGAGATCCTGACGAGCGAGCACCATCCCGATTTCGCCTTGCAGATGCTGGCGCCGGTGGCGGACAGCGATGCGCTCGGCGCCCCGGCGCGGCTGCAGCGGGCGCTGCTGGCGGACCAGATGGGGCATACTGACGACGCGCTCCGCGAGCTGACCCGGCTGTCGAAGGATTATCCCGAAAGCCCGCTGCCGGACGCGCAGATCGGCGACATCCAGCGCATCAAGCAGCATTATCCGGATGCGATCGCCGCGTATGACCGGGCGATCGGGCGTGTGAAGACGCCCGGACACGATGACTGGCTGCTGTACTATTCGCGCGGCATCGCGTATGACCGGTCGCACCAGTGGCCGAAGGCGCAGGCCGATTTCGAGCATGCGCTGGCGCTGGCGCCGGACCAGCCGGCGGTGCTGAACTACCTTGGCTATAGCTGGGCCGATGCTGACAAGCACCTGCCGGACGCCAAGCAGATGATCGACAAGGCGGTGCAGCAGCGGCCGAATGACGGGGCGATCGTCGACAGCCTGGGCTGGGTCCTGTTGCGCGAGGGCGACACAAAGGGGGCGGTAAAGACCCTGGAGCGGGCGGTCGAGCTGGAACCACAGGACTCGACGATCAACGGCCACCTCGGCGATGCCTATTGGGCGTCCGGGCGTAAGCTGGAGGCTACCTACCAGTGGCGGCGGGCGCTGACCCTGAATCCCGAACCGGAGGACGCCGCCAAGCTGGAGGCCAAGCTGAACGGCAGCCGCCAATCGGCTGTGGTGACCGGCCAGTAGGGCGGTTTCCCGCGGATTTGGGTGCCGGAGGTTTGTGTGCCGGAGACTTGGCTTAGCGAATTCGCGCCCGCCAAGGTCAACCTATTCCTGCATGTGATCGGGCGGCGGGCGGATGGCTACCACCTGCTCGACAGCCTGGCGGCGTTTCCGCCGGTGGGGGATCGGCTGCTTGCGGCGCCGGCCGAGGCGCTGTCGCTGACGATCGAAGGGCCGTTCGGTGCCGATCTGGCGGGGGAGGCGGACAATCTGGTGCTGTGCGCGGCGCGCGCGCTGGGCGGGACCGCCAGTGGACCAGCCCAGGAACGGGCGACCAAGGGTGCACGGCTCAAGCTGGAGAAGCACCTGCCGTTGGCGTCCGGCATTGGCGGCGGCTCGGCTGACGCCGCGGCGGCACTGCGGTTGCTGTGCCGCCTCTGGGGTTTGCCGCCGGCTTCAATTCGGATCGCCCTGGCACTTGGGGCTGACGTGCCGGTGTGCCTCGCCAGCCGCCCGGCGCGCATGAGTGGGGTCGGCGAGACACTGACCCCGGCGCCGGGGTTGCCGGCCGCCGGGATCGTGCTGGTCAATCCCGGTGTGTCGCTGGCAACCGTGCAGGTGTTCCGCGCCCGGACGAGTGGGTTCTCTGATCCGGCCGAGTTGCCCGCGTCTTGGCCGGACGCGGCGGCGATGGCGAGCGACCTTGCGAAGCTGCGCAACGATCTGGAGCCGCCGGCGATCACGCTGCGGCCGGTGATCGGGGCGGTGCTCGCGGCTCTGGCCGCGATGCCGGGCTGCCTGCTGGCGCGTATGAGCGGGTCCGGCGCGACCTGCTTCGGACTGTTCCCCAATGCCGCGGCGGCCGAGGCGGTGGCGCGGGCGCTGATGCGGCCCGGCTGGTGGTGCTGGGGTGGTCTGCTCCAGGCGTGCTGAGTGAAAGGCTTTACGGGCGGGTTTGGGGGACCTATCACCCGCGCGCCGGATGGGGCGTCGCCAAGCGGTAAGGCAACGGATTTTGATTCCGTCATACGGAGGTTCGAATCCTCCCGCCCCAGCCAACCCCAGCGATGCGTCAGTTCGAAAATCTCACTCGGTGAGACGGCGCCTGTCGTAAAAGTTTACACCGTTCCTTTGATCCGTCGAGCGGAAATGTGGAAGCAATTGAATTCGTTTAATTCCTTGGAGACGGCACGGAATTTGCCCGTATATCGGGCTGGGCGCGCAAGCACATTGACTTGAAGAGGGTGCGAAGATGTTGCGTCCTCGTATGGCCCCCGTCATTGCGGCTGGCTTGTTGGCGATCGGGGTCGCTGGTCCGGCCTGCGGGATCCGATATTGGAGTTTACCGGGGCCGGGATTGCCGGAGGTACGCTCGGTGGCGACGTCTCCGCGGCTTGGTCATTCACGACCAACAAGGCAGTCACGGTCGTCGCGCTGGACGCCTTCGACCCGACCGGGGATGGCGCCGTGCGCCTCTGCGACGCAGCGGGAACGTGCTCGCCAGCGCGACGGTCACCAACAGAGATCCGCAGGAAGGATCTCCCATTCTGTTCTACTCGCAGGCGATATCCCCGGTCTCTCTTGCGCCCGGGACGACCTACTTCATCGCCCAGGACATCAGCGCCAATTCGACGCCTGTGGACGCCGTAGTTGCCGGGCTGACGACCGACGCCGCGATCACATACGTTGGCGGTGTTGCCGCCAACGGCCTGGGCGGGACCCCGACTGGAGACGCTGCTGGAGGATCCTTTAACCCAGCCTCCTTCGGCCCGAATTTCGACCTTGCCGCGGTGCCCGAGCCATCCATGCTGGTGCTGCTGGCCGCCGGGCTTGGCGGCCTTGGTGTTCTCCGCCGCAAGCGCGCTCGATAGCGACTGTCGGGGTTCTTTACAGGGGCGCGCGGATCGCTCGACCGGCATCGGGCCACTGGCGACAGTCGCGGTTTGGCGTGCCGCCGCCCCACCAACCCGCGCACGACATGAGGCGCCCGAAATTCCGGAAGAGTCGGCGTTTCGGGCGTCTGGTATACCATCCCTCAGGGGGAACCCGTGTCTTCGATAACTATTTGCAATAAAGAATCACCACAGAGATACGGAGAAGAATACCAAGTTGCTCACTTGGCTTTTCTGCTCTGTGCCTCCGTCGTGATCCTTGCTTAGCGTCCGTCCGGAAGGTTCATCAATCATTACAAGACTTTCTCGGCATCAGCGAGCGATGCGAGACGGGCCCCGTCGGTGGACAAGACCGGACAAACGTGAAGAACCGCGGTTGTGCGCTTTGCGCGAAGCGCCATAGTCTTGCCTTCTCTGCGCGCTCTGCGGTCTCTGCGTTAATGTGGCAGAGCCAACCGCACGACAGGTTCGCCGGGCGCGGCAGGGCATCGCGTCGCCCGGGCGGACTGGTGCTTGTTGCACGCAAGGAAGCATTAACGCAGAGATCGCAGCGAAGGCAAGCGATTGGCGCTTCGCGCGGCGGGTTGCAGGGCCGGCGTCAAACTGGATATGATGTGCCACGGTTTCCACGCGCGGTAGCCTGCGAACCCACGCCGGGAATTCGCTCGTTCACAACCCAATGCGCTCAAGCCGACACGCCTAACCAACTCAAAAGACTCTACAACCTTCCGGACGGACACTTACGGACATACGGCAGGGCACAGATTCCAGCGAGCATTGAGTATATCATTCATCGAGCATTGAGTATATCATTCATAAGGAGCAAACTGTTCGGTGCGCCATTTCAACGCGGCGGGAAGCCCTGCGCTGCGACGGATCGCATCGAAGCGGTCGGCTTCCGGCGAGCCAAGTGCGTCCATGATCGCCGATGCCTCCGCGCCATACGTGATCGCGTTGCGCAGACCCATCGTCTCGAACGCGTGGTTGACCGAGCGCTTGTTCCATTTCAGGCAATCCACGGAAACGCGCGACATGCGTTTGGCAACCTTCGTTACTTCGGCGTTCAGCGTGGTTTTGGGAAACACCTTGTCGACAAGGCCGAGACGGAACGCCTCGGCGCTGTCGAAGCTATCGCCGGTATAAAGCAGCGCGCGGCAACGCTGGCCGATCAGCCAGGGCATGATCATCGTTGCGATGCCGTTGGAGAACCGCGCTTCGACCGCGGCGAAGGTCGATGCGTCGGAGCAATAGCGCACGTCGCAGCACATCGCGAATTCCAGCGCTCCAGCGTAGCAGAAACCGTCGATGCTGGCGATCACGGGCTTGGAGCAGTCCCACACCGAATAGGTGAATGTGATGTCCTTCTGCATACGCGCGCGCCATTGTGCCAGCGTACGCTTCGGCTGTTCGGCGGAGTCCTTGATGTCGTAGCCGGCGGAAAACGCGCGGCCGCCGGCACCGGTCACCACCAGCACGCGGACCTCGGGATCGGCGTCGGCCTGGGCCACCGCCGCGATGATCTCGTCCACCAGAGGTTGGCTCAGCGCGTTGTGCCGTTCCGGGCGGTTGAGCGTGATCGTCGCGACGCGGTCGTCGGTTTCGTAGAGCAGGAACTCGTAGGTCATGTCTTGGTCTCCTGAAGCCAGCGAAGCAAGATTTTACCACGAAGCAGGCCGAGGACCACGAGGGGCCACGAAGGAGAAGAGAATGATACTTGCCGCGGCTCGGTCCTGGACGACAGCTCGCTGCGGGTCGATTTTGATCGTCGGCTGAGGCTGGCGTTCATGACACCGTGGCGGCAGCATGCGAGGCGCCTGCCACGACAAAATCGTTGCCGAAGGGCACGGGTAATGGATACAGTTGGGTGGGTCCGAGCCGCCGAAACACTCGGACGTCTGCGGAATGTCGGTGAACAGGGCCTGCGTGTGCGGCCTGCCGCGGCTGCCTGCGACGGTTGCGAGCGGCGGCGGCAAGCCGGCCGACCGCACCTGAAATGGCGAAGGAGGCGACATGGATTATCCCTATGATCTCGGCCCCTACTCCCGGAAGGTGGCCACCACTTCGGTGGACGCCCAGCGCTGGTTCGACCGTGGCCTCAACTGGTGCTTCGGCTACCACCACGAAGAGGCGATCGCCTGCTTCGAGAAGGCGCTGCAGGCCGATCCGAACTGTGCCATGGCGCATTGGGGCGTCGCGTATGCGGTCGGGCCGAACTACAACTTCCCCTGGGAACTGATGGACCCCGCCGGCAAGGCCGCGGCGCTCGCGCGCGCGCATGACGCCTGCCGCGCTGCCGTTGCACTGGTCAGCGGCGTCACCGCGGCGGAGCGCGCATTGATCGAGGCGCTGCCCATCCGCTTTCCGCAGCGCGACCCGATTGACGACCAGCGCCCCTGGAACGACGCGTTTGCCGACGCCATGCGTCTGGTGCACCGGGCGGATCCCAACGACCTTGATCTACGCGCCATCTTCGCGGAAGCGATCCTGAACCGCACGCCCTGGCAGATGTGGGACCTGCGTACCGGCGAGCCCGCGCCCGGCGCAGGCACGCTCGAGGCGCGCGAGGTGCTCGAGGCCGCCTTCCGCGATCTGCCCGGGGCGATGAGCCATCCCGGGCTGCTGCACCTGCATGTCCATCTGATGGAGATGTCGCCGTATCCGCAGGCGGCGCTGGTCAGCGGCGACCGGCTGCGCGAGGTGTCCCCCGACATGGGCCACTTGGTGCACATGCCGACCCACATCGACATCCAATGCGGCCACTACCGCGACGCGCTGCACTGGAACCAGAAGGCGATCATCGCGGACCGCAAGTTCTACGACCGCGCCGGGCCGATGAATTTTTACTCCGGCTACCGGATCCACAACTATCATTTCGCGGCCTATGGGGCGATGTTCCTGGGCCAGTACGCGCCCGCCATCGCCGCCGCCGACGAGTTGATCGAGACTATGCCTGAGGCGTTCCTGCGCATTCCCTCGCCGCCGATGGCCAATTTCTTCGAAAGCTACGTTTCCATCAGGCAACATGTCCTGGTTCGCTTCGGCAAATGGCGCGAGATCATCGCGCAGGAGCTGCCGGCGGATTGCGATCTGTACTGCAACACCGTGGCGATGATCCACTACGCTAAGGGCGTCGCGCACGCCGCGCTGGGCGACGTTCCGGCGGCGGAGGACGAACAAATGCTGTTCCGCGCAGCTGCGCAACGCGTGCCCAAGTCCCGCCAGATCCACAACGTGCTTTGCGTGCAACTTCTGGCCATCGCCGAGGAGATGCTGGAGGGCGAAATCGCCTACCGCCGCAGCGAGCACGATGCGGCCTTCGCCCATCTGCGAGCCGCTGTCGCGCTGGAGGACGACCTGCCCTACGACGAGCCGTGGGGCTGGATGCAGCCGATCCGCCACGCACTGGGTGCGTTGCTGCTGGAGCAGGGCCGCACGGCAGAGGCCGAGGCGGTGTATCGCGAAGATCTTGGGTTGGGTGGCGCGCTGCCCCGCGCGCAGATCCACCCGGACAATTTGTGGGCTTTGCGCGGGCTGCTGGAGTGTCTGGAGCGCCGCGGCGAAACCGCGGAGGCCTTGCTGATCCGCCAGCGCGTGGATTTCGCTGCCGCCCGCGCCGACCTGCCGGTGGCGGTGTCGTGCTTTTGTGCTCGTGGCAAGGCGGCTTGAATGGCTCGAAGCCTGGCGCAAGGGCGCCTTACTCGCGATTTTACAGCCACGCTATCATATCGTTGACATGGAAGGAGAGTGGGGTTGTCTGGCGAAACTGCCATGTTGGCGCTCGACCCGAGGGTTGCCCGACGGCCGATCACGGTCGCCGAGTTCCTGCGCATGGGCGAGGTTGGCATTCTGAGTCCGCGTGATCACGTCGAGCTCATCGAGGGGGAGCTGATCGCCTTGGCACCGATTGGAGCCAATCACGCTGGGACGGTCATCGCGCTCAATGATTCCCTGACCACCGCGATGAGAGGGCGTGCGCTTGTCTCGCCGAGGAACCCTGTCCATCTGAGCGATCGTTGCCTGCCGCAGCCCGATTACGCCGTGTTGGTTCCTCGAGCGGACCGTTATCGAACCGCCCATCCCCGCCCGCATGAGGTTCTGCTGCTCATCGAAGTGGCTGACAGCAGCCTGGATTACGACCGGGACGTGAAGCGCGCGCTTTACCCACGGCTCGGCATCCGTGAGTTGTGGATCGTTGATCTGGTCAATCGGGAAATCGAGGTTTGCCGGTCTCCGGGATCTGACGGCTACGCCTCGGTGACAACGGTTGGCCGGACCGGCGTGCTGGAACCTGAGCTGCTGGCGGGTGCTGGGATCAAGGTAGCGGGCGTTCTCGGTTAAACTTCGGGGCAGTGATTGTCGGTACGTCGCCGGAAAGGCCAGCGGGACCCCGTATGACGATCCGCCCCACCGGCATGTCGGGGTGGCAGCACTGCGCAATAGCCGATCATGTGGCCGCCTGGTATCAGTGCCGGCTTGACGCCTCTTCTGAGCTTGTCGCTCGTACCCTCGTAATGGGCCCAGCAGAAGTTGGGTCTCGAAAACATCTTGAATGCTCCGATGCGCACTGTAGCTTGCCACAACGTGACGCGCGTCGCCCGGAGCCCGACGTTGAAGTTCGTTGCCATACCCACACGGTGGTACCGGCACGCCAGCTCTTTGCGTTTGGTGACCTGCCGGTCCCCGAAGTTCGCTGCAAGCGGCAGCGGACTTCGGGGGTTGAACACTAGGCCGCCGTCGCCGCGGCGCTCAGGCGCTGCCGCAACGCGGGGTCGCTCTCAGCGGTGCGCACGATCCGCTTGAACTCGGTGACCGACAGCCCCTGGTCCTCGATCGCTTCGACCATAGCACGATCCGCCTGTTCGGCGATCTTCTGTCGATCGTCCTCGGTCTCCGCCCCGTCGATTTCCGCTGACAACTCCTGCTCGACCTCGGCGATCTCGGCCAAGGCTCGTCCCATCTTCGCGATCACCTCATCCGGAATACCATGCTCCGACGAATCGGCAGACGGGTAGCTATGATTCGGCTTCACTGTTGTCATCAGATCCTCCTGTGACGCCACGCGCCACGCGATAGCGCGGCCACGCAAGGATGATTGCCGCGACCGATGTGTTGGGATCACGCGTCCGTACGGGCCGACACTCACCCGGAGGAGCCTGTTACTCCGCACCGGGTCGCCGTCCGCAGGTACGCGCGCAACCAATGTCCCGGGTGACGTACCACCCGGCGCAACATCGGCGCATCCGCCGATCCAACGCAGGCACCCGGAATGCCGCCTATGGTGCGCAACCGGTGCCACCAAGCTGCGATCGCCCGGCGGCAATGTCGAGTTAAATCCTTGCTGCTGGCCCGATCAAATTTGGTTGTCGGTCAGGTGGGCTTCGGTGGCCGCGTCGGTGAGCCGTTCACGACTTCGCGCGCAGCGGGCGAATCACGACGCAATACCAACCTGTGAAAAGTCCGACCCATCGGCGCTGCGCTCTCGTCATGCCGGCGTGCGCCGGTATGACGGGGGTATCACTGAAGGCTCGATCATTCGGATGCCTGGTACAAACATGTGCTAGGAGGTCGGTTGAGGTGCCGTCTTGCAAAAACAATAGATCAGGCGGAAGGGCACAGGGGCCGCGCGCGCCGGTGCGAGCGGCTCGACAGCCTATCGTTCCGGTATCAGATATAATGTCTGCGTCGCTCGGCTTCAGTGCCGGAAATGACGCATCCCGGTGAACACCATGGCCATGCCGGCGGCATCCGCCGCGGCGATCACCTCGGCGTCGCGCCGCGAACCGCCGGGCTGGATCACCGCCGTCGCGCCTGCCACCACTGCCGCCTCCAGCCCATCGGCGAACGGGAAGAACGCGTCGGACGCCACCACGCTGCCGCGGGTCAACGGCTCCGATAACCCGGCGGCCTTCGCTGTCTCGGCACCCTTCCATGCGGCGATGCGCGCGCTGTCCACACGGCTCGGCTGACCCGCGCCGATCCCCACCGTCGCGGTCCCCTTGGCGTAAACGATCGCGTTCGACTTCACGTGCTTGCAGACACGGAACGCGAAGATCATGTCATCGAGTTCGGCGTCGGTTGGCGCGCGCCGCGTAACGACTTTCAGCGCGGCGCGGGCGATGCGCCCGGCATCGCGCGTCTGTACCAGGAAGCCGCCGGACAGCCGGCGGAAAGTCAAGCTGTCCTCCGTCGGATCGGGCAGCGCGCCAGTCAGCAACAGGCGCAGGTTCTTCCTGCGAGCCAGCACTGCTTTCGCCGCGTCGTCGGCGTCGGGCGCAATGATCACCTCGGTGAGGATGGCGGCGATCTTTTCCGCCGCCGGGCCATCCAGCATTCGGTTCACCGCTATGACGCCGCCGAACGGTGAAATCGGATCGCAGCGGAAGGCCAGGTCCCAGGCCTGCGCGAGCGTGGGCGCGCTGGCCACGCCGCAGGGACTGGCGTGCTTGATGATCGCCACCGTTGGCGCGTCGAATTCGGCGACGCATTCGTAGGCGGCGTCGGTGTCGTTCAGGTTGTTGTAGGACAGCTCCTTGCCCTGGAGCTGTGTCGCGGTGGCGACTCCGGGGCGTTTGTCGGTGACGTAGAATGCGGCGCGCTGGTGCGGGTTCTCGCCGTAGCGCAGCTCCTGGCGCAGTCGGCCGGCAAAGCCGAAGTGCGGCGGGAACCCGGTGTCGTTCTGGCGAGCGAACCATCCGGTAATGGCCGCGTCGTAGGCGGCGGTGCAGGCGTAGGCCTCGAATGCCAGCCGCCGGCGCAGCGCAAGGGTCGTGCCGGGGTGGTTGGCCAGCTCGGCCAATACGGCGTCGTATTGTATTGGGTCTGTCAGAACGGTTACGAAATCATGGTTTTTGGCCGCCGCACGGATCAGCGCCGGGCCGCCGATGTCGATGTTCTCGACGCATTCGTCGTAGGGCGCGCCGCGCGCGGCGGTCGCCTCGAATGGGTACAGGTTGACCACGACCAGGTCGATCGGGGCGATGCCATGCGCTTCCATCTGCGCGCGATGCTCGGGCAGGTCGCGCCGGCCCAGGATGCCGCCGTGGATTTGTGGGACCAGCGTTTTGACGCGGCCGTCGAGGATCTCCGGGAAGCCGGAATGCTCAGAGACTTCCTTCACCGCGACGCCTGCCGCGCGCAACGCGCGGGCCGAGCCGCCGGTGGACAGGACTTCAACCCCGTGCGCTGTCAGGGCCTGGGCCAGCGGGATCAGCCCGGTTTTGTCAGACACCGAGATGAGGGCTCGGCGGATCGGGACGATGTCGGTCATGGCAGGATTCCGAGGCAGCATTATAGCGCCGCCGCTTAGAGCATTTTCGTGGGGTCGGGCAGCCTTTAGTGTCCGTCCGGAAGGGTCTTGGGTCTTTTGAGTTGGCCAGGCGTCGCGGCTTGAGCGCATTGGGTTGCGGACAAGCCAATTCCCGGCGGGTTCGCAGACTACCGCACGTGGACACCGCGGCCCGCCATATCAAGTTCGACGCCGGCGTCGCAACACCGCCGCGCGAAGCGCCAATCGCTGGTCTTCTCTGCGATCTCTGCGTTAATGCTTCCTTGCGTGCAACAAGCACAAGTCTGCCCCGTCGAAGCGACACCCTGCTGCCCTTGGCGCGCCCGTCGTGCGGTTGATTAACGCAGAGGACGCAGAGAAGGCAAGGCCACGGCGCTTCGCGCAAAGCGTACGACCGTGGTTCCTCACGTTCGTCCCGTAAAGTACCCGACGGCGGCCATCTCGCACCGCTCGCAGATGCCAAGAAAGTCCTGTAATGATTGATGAACCTTCCGGACGGACTCTTAGCGGCGTGGGGCGGGGAAGGGTGGCGCGATCGGGCGCGCGGGGTGCCGGATGACGCTGCGCTTATCCGCCCTACGGTTGTGGCTACGCCGCCGGCAGCCCCAACAGGTCCAGCGTGTGGTTCACCACTTTTGCCTCGTCATAGAGGTCGCAGGCGCGTGCACGGCCCGCTTCGCCCATCGCGGCGCGCAATCCCGGATCGGCGGCCAGCCGGGCCAGCGCCGCAGCCAGGGGAGCCGCCTGGCGCGGCGGGATTAGCAGGCCGGTTTCGCCGTCCACCACCTGTTCGCGCGGGCCGCTGATGTTAGTCGCGACGACCGGAAGGCCGGTCAGCATCGCCTCGATCACCGACATCGGCAGGCCCTCGAAATGGCTCGGCAGGGCGAAGATGTCCGCGGCGGCCAGCAGGGCGGCGACGTCCTCGCGATAACCCAGCAGCCGCAGCCGCGCGCCGAGGCCGGCGCCACGCAGCACCGCCAGCATGTCCTGCCCGCGGTCCGAGGCGAGGCGTTCGCCCACCACCCATAGCTCGGCTTCCGGCACGTCGCGCATTGCGGCTGCCAGCTCTGGGTAGCCCTTGTGGCGCACCAGGCGTGACACGGCGATGACCACGACGCGGTCGTGCGGCACGGCGAGCGCCGCGCGGATGCGGGCGCGCGCGGCGGGGTCTGGACGGAAGCTCGCGGGATCGCGGCCGTTGCCCACCGGGGTCGCCCGCGCGCAGATGTGCAGGCGGCGCGCTTGCTCGGCCTCTTCTTGCGAGACGGTCAGGTAGACGTCGGTCAGCCGGCCCGCGAGCCACTCCATTGCGAACCCGGCGGCGCGGCGTGGGCAGGGGCCGGGGTTGTTGAACCAGAACCCGTGGCAGGTATAGGCGATGTGCGGTACGCCGGCGCAACGCGCTGCCAGGCGGGCGAGGAAGCCGCTGATCGGCATGTGTGCGTGCACCAGGTCCGGACGCTCGGCGCGGAACAGCCGTATCAGGGCGAGGAATGCCCGCGCATGTGCCAGCGGCGAGACGCGCCGGGCGAGCGGCAGCCCGATGACGCGGAAGCCCTCGGCGCGCACCTGGGTCAGCAGCGGTCCGTCGGCGCAGACGCCCACCACCTCGTGGCCGCGTGCGCGGATGCCGCGCATCAGCGGCAGCAGGAAATGCCGCAGGGAGAAATCCACGTTGGTGAGTTCGACGATTTTCACACGGTGACCTGGGATCGGTGAGCAGTGAGGGTGCACGACCACGCTCGATCACGAAATGTGCGCCTGGACGCGAGTCGACGCCGATCGTCTTCCAGGTCAGGTGGCTGAGCGCACCGAAGGGACAAGCGCCCGAGTCGACGCCGCTTGCCATTCCCGGCTACGATCGCGTCCATGGATACGATGCTGCATCGGCCATGGACCACGGAGACCTTCCTCGCCTGGGAAGACCGGCAGGACGGTAAGTATGAGTTCGACGGGTGAGACGCCATCCCGATGACCGGTGGCAGTCTCGCGCATCAGGACATAGGGTATAACCTCCGAGAATATCTCGGCCGGCTGCTGGGAGACCAGCCTTTCCCGGTTAGCCAGGAGATGCGGCTTCGTGTCGGCGCCCGGATCCGCTAACCGGATGTCGTGATCTGCGCTGGTCCGCTGGTCCGCTGGACCAGACCACCCGGACATTGCCTGACGCCGTGGCGATCTTCGAGGGCTATCGGACGATACCGCCTCGACCGACCGGGTGGAGAGGCTGATCGACTACGGTGCGGTCCCCTCGCTGCGCGGCTATGTGCTGCTGGAGCAGACTGCCGTGGCCGCCACTTTGTTCCAACGCGAACCAGGCGGCGTTTGGACCGCCAGCGCGCAAATCACGGGCGCGTTGATCGTGCCGGGCCTCGACATCACCCTGCCGCTCGTCGAGCTGTATCGAGGGCTGACTTTTCCGGCGTAGGCACTCTGGGGCGCGGCGTGGGCAGTTGCAGCCGGCCGGTACCGCCTGACGATGAGCGGCGGCCGTTCCCGCCTGCCCTCGAACATTGGAACCAGAGGGACCACCGTACGTCAGTTGACGCACTTATTTCCCGGCGTCACCTCACTGATCAGTGAACCTCACCCGACCTTGCTGATCGCCCATTTCACTTGCTGCGGGCCGTCGGCGTGGCCGGTGACCACCACCTGCTCGCTGCGGCGAGGCTCGGCGCCACCGAGATAGATGCTGTCCTCGATGCTGAGCCGCCCGCCATCGGCGCGCAGCCGCCAGCCGGTGCCGGAGCGCAGCCGCAGCAACACCGCCTCGCCGTCGCGCTGTGGGCTGGCGCTGACATCGGGGTGCAGGTGAAAGCGCAAGGTGAAGGGCTGCGGGCCAAACGCCTCGATCGTGTCCTCGCCGCGGACGTCGTCGCCGCTGCTGGCGATGTACAGGCTGCGGCGGTGGATTGCGCCGAAGGCACGCTTCCAGCCGTCGTGACTGACCTCCAGCCAGTGCGCGCCGTCGGCTTCCTGGCGCTGCAGGTCGTGCACGCCGGAACGATGCCCCAGGCCGTCAGGCTTCAGCTCGGAGGAATTCACGTCGGCGATCACCAGGGTGGAGTGTGCCGCGGTGGCGCGGGTGGCGTCGCGCCAGGGCTCGCCGCCGACCGGGAAGCCGCCGCAGTTCACCACCACCCGCTCGCGGCCGACCGACATTTCCATCGCCAGCGTGCCGGCATGAGCGTAGCGGTCGAGCCCCGGGGGCGGCGGCGTGCCGCTGTCGACGATCACCGTGGTGCGGCCTGCTTGCAGCCGCTGAAAGCCGCCTTCGGTCAAGGCGCTGGGCACCTTGCCGCCGCGCCCGGACCGCGCCAGGACCTGGTCAATCAGCGGACCAGCCGCTTCCTTGGCGCCGTTGAACTGGGCCAGGCCGAGATCGCCGTGGCGGAAGAAGCGCAGCACGGTGGCCATGCGCTCGATCGTGGTGGTGAGTGCGCCGGGGGGCTGCGCCTGGGCGGATTGCAGCAGGGCGCGGATGTCGATCAGGTCCTGCAGCGCCGTCAGGTGCGCGAGCGGGCTGCGCTCGACGTGGCAGCCGTCGGGCAGCACCTGGCGGGCGAGTTCCTGCGGCAGGAAGCGCAGCACGCGGTTGAGGTAGGTCTGCTGATCCGGTAGCGCCACCGCGACGGCGGTCAGGCCCTTCAGGGCGGTCAACGCGCGTCCGTCGATCTCCTCGGTGGGGAGCGAGGCGGACAGGCGGCGCGCGTCGGCGACGAGGCGCGCCATGACTCTTTGACGGAACGCGTCGTCGGCTGTTGCGGTAAAGAAGTCGTAGTGCCCGAGCCAGGCGGCGATGCGCGCACCGGTCACGTCCGGGCGGTGTGCGATCGGGTCGGCGGGGGGCGCGGCGATCCACTCGCCGACCAGGGCACGGGCGCGCAGCAGGGCGGTCGGGGAACCGATCTCGCGCAGGTCGCGCAGCCAGGCGAAGCCGTGCGCCCCCGCGATCAGGATGGGCGAGGTGGTGCCACTCGGCCAGCTTCCCGGTTGCAGCGTCGTGGTGGCGCCGCCGAGTTCCATCTCGCCGCGCAGCAGCCGCGCGCCGCGCGTCGGGTCACCCGGCCACACGTCGCGCATCGGCTGGATCGGCGCGTCCGGCACGCGCGACATGCTAGGACGCGGCAGTCGCGCCAACAGCCTGCGCAGATCGCGCAGCCAGGCTTGCGGTCGCCCAGTGTTCATCATCTGGCGGTGTTCATCCGACGTCTTTCACTCCGTGCGCCGCGCTGCGCGCAGGTCGGCGATCGCCGCGGCGTAATTGGCGGCGTGGAACACCGAGGTGCCGGCGATCAGCGTGTCGGCGCCCGCCTGGACCGCAAGCGTCGCGGTGTCCGGGGCGATGCCGCCGTCCACCGCGAGCGCGATCGGGTGGTCCGCGGCATCGATCATTCGCCGCAGCGTGGCGATCTTGGCGAGTTGCGACGGCAGGAACGCCTGCCCGCCGGCTCCGGGATTGACTGTCATCACCAGCACGATGTCGGCCAGTTCGAGCAACCAGGCAACCGCCTCGACCGGGGTGCCGGGATTGAGCACGATCCCGGCACGCTTGCCGAGGGCGCGGATGGCCTGCAGCGAGCGGTGTGGATGCGGGCCGGCCTCGGGGTGCAGGCTGATGTGGTCGGCGCCGGCAACCGCGAAAGCGGCGAGATAGGGATCGGCTGGGCTGATCATCAGGTGGACGTCGAATGGCAGGCTGGTGTGCGGGCGCAGTGCCTTCAGCACCAGCGGCCCAAAGCTGAGGTTGGGCACGAAATGGCCGTCCATGATGTCCAGGTGCAGCCAGTCGGCGCCGGCGGCCTCGATTGCGTGGACCTCGTCCGTCAGGCGCGCGAAGTCAGCGGCGAGAAGGCTGGGGGCGATGGTCAGGCGGCGGGCTGGTGCGTGCGCCATGGCTGGGGTCCTGGGGGAGGGGGCGCCTCGGGCGGGAGGTGCGGGCTGGGGTGGTGGCGGCGTGGGTCGATTCGATGATTCGGGGCGGGGGTCATTGTCCGTCATGGGGGGCGTGTCGGGAAGGTGGGGCATGGGCTTGCGGTGCGGGGTGAGTTGGGGCGCCATCCCGGTGACCGGGAGTGGGTCAGATTGAATGTCCCGTTACGACCCGCGCCGGTCCGTCGCGCCGAACACCCCGCGCGGGCAAACCAATCGACAGCGAATGGCCCTGCGCACCAATCCGTTGTACCACCAGTCGTCACCGGAAGCTCGCGATGGACCTCGCCTCGTCCGAGACGGACAGATAACAGATGCTAGTACATCGATTCCACGAAAACGCACCTATCATCCGGTTCACACTATAGAGTCGGCAAGCCGGTTTTGGGCATGTCGTGATAGGAGTCGTTCTTTGGAAACGCTGTACTAGTCCCGCTACTAGTCCCGCGAGGAGTTCATGCGCTGGTGCGCTGCCCAGCCGATAGGCCGCTGCGAACGCGTCGACGGCCGGATCGTGGCCATGCCACCCGAGCGCGGCGCGCAACTGCGGGTGAAGGGCGCAATCTACAAGGCGCTGGACCGCGCCGTGACCCTTGCCGGAGTTCCTTGCCAGGCGTTGCCCGATGGCGCGACAGTGGAAGCCGGCGACAGCGACTACGAACCGGACGCCCTGGTGAATTGCGGAGAGCCAATGGCCGACGATGCGGTCGCGGCGCCGAACCCGGTGATTATCGTCGAAGTCCTGTCGCCCGGCACGACTTCGACGGATACCGGTGGTAAGCTGGCCGACTATTTCCGCGTGCCGTCCGTCGCGCACTGCCTGATCGTGCATCCAACCCGCCGAACGGTCACCCATCACCGTCGGATTGGCGAGGGCATCGACACACGGATCATCGTCAACGGGTCGATCGCAATGGACCCGCCTGGGATCGTCATCACCGCGGAAGAAATCTACGGCGCGGTGTAGGCTGATCGTCCAGTACCGCCGGGCTCCGGCGATGGGTTCGGTGGGCTGCCGAACTGTCGCACTCGACCCTTTGTGGACCTTTGGCCGACCGCTGCATGGATGCTGGCTTCGTTGGAAGGATAGCCAGGGACCGTCGAGCTTGAGGTTGAGGGTGGCGGGAAGCGCGCCGGGTCAAGCCGGCCGTGAGCGGTCGAGCATAACCGGTTGTGCCATGGTGGGTCGAAACCCGGGCGGCGGCCGCTCGATGTCACCCAAGGCAACGCGTTGATTTGCCGCCACGACGTCCCTAGCTTGCGGCGATGAGCGATCTGTTTGCCCCGAATGGCGGTTGGCGCGTGCGCATCCTCGACCTGTCGGGCGGCGCCGACGACAACATCGTGGAGGAGGTCGCCGGCTTCCCCACCCTGATGCACGCAAATGCTTTCGCACGCCGCTACGTGCGGGACTCGGTGGAGCGTTGTCGCATCCCCGGGATGGACACCAAGCAGGTGCTGGAGGCGTGGTTCGCATTTGGCGAGGATGCCGAGGTGGTCGATGCCGGCGAGGCGGGCTGGCGCAGCGCAACGGAACTCGGCGACTTCGTCGATCGCCGCGCCGGAGCCGAGGAGCGTGATTGGCGCGCGCTCGATCCGCGCCGGATGGATGTCGAGGATGATGCCGACGATGACGAGTGATCCCAGATGATCCCCGATCCCGCATGATCACCGTCCGTTTCGCTCCCAGCCCGACCGGCTTGCTGCACGTCGGCAACGCTCGCGCCGCACTGGCGAACCATCTGTTTGCGCGCAATCACGGCGGGCGTTTCATCCTGCGCATCGACGACACTGACCCGGAACGATCTAAGGACGAGTATGCCGAGGCGATCGCGCGTGATCTGCGGTGGCTCGGACTGGAGTGGAGCGACAGCTTCCGCCAGCGCGATCGCCTGGATCACTACGCGGCGGCCGCGGATCGGTTGAAGCAGTCGGGTCGACTGTATCCGTGCTTCGAGTCCGAGGACGAACTGCGCGCCAAACGCGAGCAGCGCCTGAAGCGCGGGCTGGCGCCGGTCTACGATCGCGCCATGCTCAGTCTGACGCCGGCACAGCGCGCACAAGCCGAGGCGAACGGCAAGCGGCCGTACTGGCGGTTCCGACTATCCGATGCGGTCTTGGAATGGCAGGACATGGTGCTCGGGCGGCGCCAGGTAAAACTGCCCACGGTGTCCGATCCGGTGCTGGTCCGCGCCGATGGCACGCCGCTCTATACGTTCACCTCGGTGGTGGACGACATCGCGACCGGCATCACACACGTGATCCGCGGCGAGGACCACATCACCAACACCGGCGTGCAGATGGACATCTTTGCTGCCCTTGACGCTGATCCCGCGTTGCTGGGCTTCGCGCACCTGCCGCTGCTGACCGACAGCGACGGCAGCAAGCTGTCGAAGCGCCTCGACAGCCTGACCTTGCGCAAGCTGCGCCATGACGGGGTCGAACCACTGGCGATCACCGCCTATCTCGCCAGCCTGGGCACCTCGGACGATCCCCAGCCGCTGCCGCTCGCGGAGCTCGCCGCCAGATTCGACCTGACGCATGTGTCGCATTCGGCGGCACGCTTCGACATCACTCAGATGCTGGCATTGAACCGGCGTGTGCTGCACGCGTTGCCATTCGCCGCGGTGGCCGATCGGCTGCCGGCGGGCGCCACCGAGGCGTTCTGGCTGGCGGTGCGCGGCAACCTCGACCTGCTGTCGGAGGCGCGCGGCTGGTGGGATGTGGTCGCCGGCACGATCGTTCCGCCACCGATTGAAGGTGAAGGCGCGTTTCTGCACGAGGCGATCGAGAGCTTGCCACCCGAGCCATGGAACGGCGAGGTGTGGCGGGTCTGGACCGATGCGCTGAAGCAGGTGACCGGGCGCAAGGGGCGCGCGTTGTTCATGCCGCTGCGCCTGGCACTGACCGGTGAGGATCACGGTCCCGAGTTGCGCGAACTGCTGCCGCTGATTGGCCGCGTTCGGGCGGAGCAGCGGCTACGCATCGCGGCCGGGTGACGCGCGCTGGGATCGTCTTCGTTGATTCCGGTAACTGAACGTTACCTGAGACCGTGGAGCGACACTGGGTCGCATGGAACACTGTCCAAAGGGGTATTCGCATGACACGACCAGACTTCATCCGCCACTGGACTGAGCTGGAGGGTCGTGATGACGACCACTATCCCGGCGATACGGAGCTGATGGCGATCGGTGCCCCTCTCGCCCGAAAATTCGGGCTCACGCGGATTGGCATCCACCACAATCGATTGTTGCCGGGACGGCGCACGTCCTACCCGCATGCGGAAAGTGCGGAGGAAGAGTTCGTGTTCGTGCTGGAAGGAACGCCGGATGTCTGGATCGACGGCGAGCTTCACCGTCTGGCAGAGGGCGATGCTGTCGGATTTCCGGCCGGAACCGGGATTTGCCATACGTTCCTCAACAACACCGATCGAGACGTCCGCCTGCTGGTGATCGGCGAGGCGAGCAAATCGGAAAACCAGATCCGCTATCCGATGAACGAGGCATACGAGGCGACTCGTGTCGATCGCTGGGTTGCCTGGCCAAAGCGCCAGCTTGGCGCGCACGATGGCAAGCCGAAAGTTGACGCCAGGCAGTCCGGCGACAAAGCGACGTAGCTCCAGTCAGGGTCGGAGCCCAATCGCAAACCGACCCACGCCAGCATGCAAATCATCGTGTAGAAATTATCGTTGCAGAACGCGGCGCCCGGTGCAAGAGAAAGCTCAGTTCAACCCTGAAGCTCGGGAGGCCTGCATGCATTATCTCGTCCTGCTCGCTGTACCCGAGATTCCGTCGCGCTGATCGCGCCGGTTCGCGGGCTAGCCTCGCGGACCACCAGACCTCGACCGAACTGATCGTCGAGATAGGCTGACGGGGCTTTCGGTCCGTCGGTGCATCACTTCCTCGTTGCAGGGATCGGTCGTCGCGACAGCGACACCGTGTCGAACCAGTGACCCCCGATCGAACGAATCGCGGCCTACGCTCCTTCAAGGCGGTGCTCGGGTTCACTTGGCACCATTGGCGGCGCCACCGTGGCGGATGTGCTGATGCCGATTTTCGCCGGCCATCTGGTCGATGCCGTGGGCGCGACTGGTCGCGACGCGATGGGCGCGATCGGCCGCTACACCGTCGGCGCAATCGCGACCGATCGCGACGTGGCGTGGCACGCGGCAATGGCGGCACTGGGCGCGATCATGGCGCTCGGGCTGGTGATGATCGTGCTGCGGCATCTGGCGTTTCTCGGCATCAACCGCCTGAGCTTGCGCATCATGACGGCGGTGGCGGAGGAGGCGTTCTGCCGTGTGCGGCGCTTTTCCACCGAATGGCACGCCAACACGTTCAGCGGCTCGATCGTGCGCAAGATCACCCGCGGCATGTGGGCGATGGATCTGCTGAACGATACGCTGCTGATCGCCCTGCTGCCCTCGGTGGTGGTGTTGCTGGGCTCGACAGTGCTGCTCGGACTGCGCTGGCCGGCAATGGGGAGCGTCGTAGCCACCGGCGCCGCGCTGTACTTGGCCCTGTCGGTCACCGGCACACTGGCTTATGTCGCGCCGACCGCACGGTTGTCGAACCGCTGGGACACGCGGATCGGCGGCGCCATGGCCGACGCGATCGGCTGCAACGCCGTGGTGAAGGCGTTCGGCGCCGAAGCGCGTGAGGACGCCGTGCTGGCCGGCGTGCTGACGCGATGGCAGCGGCGCACCAGGCGGACCTGGGTGCGCGGCACCAACAACGGCACGGCGCAGCTTGGCACGCTGCTGGTGTTGCGCGCCGCGGTAATCCTGACCGTGCTTGTGCTGTGCTGGCACGGTCGCGCGACCCCGGGCGACGTAGCCTACGTGTTGGCCGCCTATTTCGTGATCCAGGGCTATCTGCGTGACGTGGGCTATCACATCGCCAACCTGCAGCGCTCGGTCAACGAAATGGAAGAGGTGGTGGCGCTGCAGGCCGAACCGCTCGGCGTAGAGGATCGCGCCCACGCGGCCCCAAGCCGGATCGGCAACGGCGCCGTGCTGTTCGACCGCGTGACGTTCCGCTACTGCGCGCATCCGCAACCGCTGTTCCAGGAGCTGTCGCTGGCGATCCGAGCCGGCGAGCGGGTCGGTCTGGTCGGCCATTCCGGCTCCGGCAAGACCACCTTCGTGCGCCTGGTGCAGCGGCTGTACGACGTGACCGACGGGCGCATCCTGATAGACGATCAGAACATCGCCGCGGTCACACAGGCCTCGTTGCGCGCGCAGATCGCCATCGTGCCGCAGGACCAGGTGCTGTTCCATCGCCCGCTGGCGGAGAACATCGCCTATGCGCGGCCCGGCGCATCTGCCGCGGCGATCGAGCAGGCGGCGCGGCTGGCCAACGCCCACGACTTCATCGCCCGGCTGCCGCGCGGCTGTGCGACGCTGGTGGGCGAGCGCGGTGTAAAACTGTCGGGCGGCGAGCGGCAGCGGGTGGCGTTGGCGCGGGCGTTCCTGGCGGACGCGCCGATCGTGATCCTGGACGAGGCGACCTCGAGCCTGGATTCGGGGTCAGAGGCGCTGATCCAGCTGGCGATCGAACGCCTGCTGGCCGGACGCACCGCGATCGTGGTCGCACACCGGCTGTCGACCGTGCGCGCGATGGATCGGATCCTGGTGTTCGATCACGGTCGTGTCGTGGAGCAGGGCGATCATGCGCGTCTGCAGGCGCAGCCTGACGGCATCTATCGCCGGCTGTTCGAGCGGCAGGTGCTGGCTCTGACGGAGGTGCCGGCCGACGCATGACGCGGCCCTCATAGTTGAGCCAGGTAGCCGCTGCCCGCTCGCCATGACATCATGCAACGCATGACACTGGAGCAGCTACGGGTCTTCGTCGCGGTCGCGGAACGGCAGCACGTCACGCGGGCCGCTGCGGCTCTCAACCTGGCGCAGTCGGCGGCCAGTGCGGCGATCGCGTCGCTGGAGGCGCAGCACGGTGCGAAACTGTTCCATCGTGTCGGCCGCGGCATCGCGCTGACCGAGGCTGGCGGGCTGTTTCTCACCGAAGCGCGCGCGGTGCTGGCGCGCGCCGAAGCCGCGGAACTGGTCCTGTCGGAGCTGGGCGGCTTGAAACGCGGAACGTTGACCGTGCAGGCGAGCCAGACCATCGCCAGCTACTGGTTGCCGCGCCACCTCGTTGCGTTCCGCCACGCACATCCCGGCATCGATATCCGCCTGGCCATTGGCAACACGGCACAGGTCGCCGCGGCGGTGCACGAAGGGGCAGCCGACGTTGGCTTCGTTGAGGGGCCGATAGATGATCCGTTGCTGACAACCGAGCAGATCGCGCGCGACCGGCTGGTGATCGTCGTGGGCGTCGAGCATCCCTGGGCGGCGATCGATCGCCTTGAACCGGAAAGGCTGGTCGAAACCGAATGGGTGCTGCGTGAGCCGGGATCCGGCACGCGATCAGTCTTCGAAGTGGCGCTGCAGGACTTTGGTGTATCGCCCGTGGCATTACGGATTGCGCTGGAATTGCCGTCCAACGAAGCGGTGCGCGCGGCGGTCGAAGCCGGGTTGGGCGCAACCGCGATCTCTGCGTCGGTGGCCGCGCCCAGCCTGGAGGCGGGTCTGCTGCATCAGGTGCGGTTCGACCTGCCGGAGCGCGGTTTCCATGTCGTGCGACATGTCGAGCGATATCGCAGCAGTGCTGTAGATGCTCTTCTGTCGATGGTCACCGCGCCCTTCGCGCGATCACACAAAGCCTAGCCCGATTGCGGTAGGGGCGCCCAGTAATGGGCGTCCCTAACGTGATCTTCCTGGCCGATCGGCATCGATCACGTCAGGCGATCAAACCGAGCGTGCATTTGCGATCGAACCGTGGCCGGCCGGCGATCACCTTCGCGCCAACTCCGTCCCGTGCACATCGCGGGTGCAGTATTGGGCAATCAATCTCACGGCAGGATCATATGAATCTGAAACATGTATTGGATGGAATGATTGTCGCGGTCCATCTTTGCTCCCGAGGCACAACGCCTCAAGTATCAAAGAGGAGTACGACCGATGAAGACCATCCTGCTTGCGAGTACTGTCACGCT
Source organism: Acetobacteraceae bacterium (assembly GCA_035696165.1). Taxonomy (GTDB): domain Bacteria; phylum Pseudomonadota; class Alphaproteobacteria; order Acetobacterales; family Acetobacteraceae; genus Palsa-883. The sequence continues at coordinate 31,723 of DASRQX010000412.1, forward strand.
TGCGATTTCGACTTGTGCCGCGTTCGCAGCGACGTCGTCACACGGAGACGTTTTGACCGGGACCGAGCTGACCTCCGACATGCAGATCGCGCGGCAGTTCGACGGCGCTGGCGCGGTCGCGGCCCCGCGTGGCCGTTATGTAGCTCCTTACACGGCTCCGTCCTGGTCGAACCCGACCGGCCAGGTAGAGCGCGGTCCGCACGGCGCAATTTCGCTGTTTGCGCCTACGGATAACGGTAACGGGTGAACCGCGATGGCATTCTCACGGTAGGCGGGTCTGGTGGGTCTGGCAGCCGGGTCGGAGACGGACAACGGTAACGGCATGAAGCCCCCGCCCGGCCCGCGCTACCGCCATCGCATTTCCGCCGAGACGCCGTGCACCTCGGCGTCGATCGCGCTGGCAACCGCACGGATCTCCAGCCTCGCGTTGCGCGTGGCGGTTTCGCTCCGCGCAGGGACGCAAACCTAGCCCAACAGCCCGGCGCCGGAAAACCCGCCGAACACGCCCAGCGCGCAGGTCAGCACCGCGACGATCAGCACCGTCCACAGATACCAGCCGCGCAACCGCTGCGCGGGCGGCAGGGCTCTGACGGCGAGCGCGATCAGGAACCCCAGCACCAACGGCAGCATCAGCGCATTCATCACCTGCACGCCGACATTCAGCGACACCAGGTCAGGCCAGACGGCCACCACCACCGCGCCGCCGATCACGCATACCGCATAGACGCTGTAGAACCAGCGCGCCTCGAACGGGCGGTATTCCAGTGAATGCCGATAGCCTGACACCTCGCCCAGCCCCCAGGCAAAGGCGAGCGAACAGACGATCGCCGCCACCATGCCGGCACCCAGCACGCCGGCGCCGAACACCAGGTTACCCATCGCGGTGCCCAGGAACGGCGTCAGTGCTTGGGCCATGTCACCCACCGTGGACAGCGAGGCGTCCGGATGCTTCACCCCGATCGTCGCTGCGCAGGCGATCAGCACCGCCGCCATGACAAGCTGAGTGATCAACGCACCCACCGCCGTGTCCCAGCGCGCGGTGGCGTAATGTTCCGGTCGCAACCGTTTATCGGCAATCGCGGATTGCTGGTAAAAGATCATCCACGGCATGATCACCGCGCCGATATTGGCGGCGGCCAGATAGAGATAGTTCGCGTTGGCGTAAGGGATATTCAGGCTGCCCGTCAGCAGAGCGGCCAGATCCGGATGCGCCGCCCAGGCGACGAAGAAGAACGCCAGCTCGAACAGACCCAGGATGATCGCCGCCCGTTCCACCCGCCGATACGACCCGGTGAGCACCACCGCCAGCAGGGCAATGGCGGCGATCGGCAGCGATGCGAAGCGCGGCACGCCATAAAGCTCGCCCACCCCGGCGACACCGGAAAATTCGGTAAGCAGGGCGCCGACAGTGGCGATGCCAAGCCCGGCGGCAGACACCCAACCCCAGAATTGGCCAAACGTGTGGCAGATCAGCTCGCCATGGCCGCGGCCGGTGAAGATGCCCAGCCGGACGGTCAGTTCCTGCACCATGTAGAGGATGGGGATCAGCACAAGTTGCAGTGCCAGCAGCCGATAGCCCCATTGCACCCCGCTCTGCCCCGCGGTGATCACGCTGCCGACGTCGGTGTCGGCCAGCATCACCACGAGGCCGGGGCCAAATACCGCCAGCGCGAGGGCCAGGCGCGTCGGTCGGGCCGCTGCTGGTCGACCCATTGGGGCGGGCAAGTCGCTCATCTGGCGTCGGTCCCTCGGATTGCTCAATCGTGCCGTGCCCGGGTGCCGGTGCCAGCGCCGAGTTGCGAGTCACTCGCAACTCGTGCCGCCTCAGATAGGCAGCGCCCGGTTGTCTGTCAACCGCACCTTGCGCCCGCCTTGAACTACCCCGCCTTGAACTACCCCGCCTTGAACTACCGGGGTATTTGCGGGAGAAGGCGCGGCCCCTTGGACCGTCGCGCAGGACGTTCTTGCGTCGCCCCAGGCCAAAACCTCTCGCTTGCCGAGTCCGATGCACCTCGCCGCGGCAGGAACGTCTCGTCGCGCTGGGCGCTACTGCTATCCGGAGGAAGACACGCTGATGGGTCAGATCACAACGCTTGACGAACTGGACCACGCGATCTGGATCGCTGATGACCGGGCGCGGCTCTCCGACTCGGCGATGCGTGATCATCTTGGCAGTTTCACGGTTCAGCTCGGCTACCCTCTGCTGGACCCGTTCAGCGAGGCGTACAGGAAGGAGGTCGTGCGACAGTACGAGGCTGTGTCGGGAAGATCCTTTGGCCTAAGCAACGAGCACACGGACTACGACGACGAAGCCGCGATAAGCCGGCCGTAACCAAATGCTGTGCCGGATCGCCGGCACTGACAGCCGATTACTTTATTCAGGTCTTTCATCTTCTTAAAGCGCTAGACCTGCGATCCGGCGTGGTGGCCGACCTGGCGCCGGTTGGGGGAACACGACAGAGATATTGGCGCGGTCCGGACTTGAGGTGTGGGCAATAGACATGAATGCCGACTTTATCCGACTCGCCAATGATCGCCTAACTCGCCAAGGACTGGGTGCAACGTTTTTGGTCGGTGATTTCTTCGCGGTTCAGGACGCTCCGAGTTTGGACGCAGCGGTGTTTTTCGAGAGCTTCCACCATTGCCTCAATCACCTGGACCTGCCTCGGCTGCTCCACCGCAAGACAAAGGACACCGGTGTCCTGGTTTTTGGCGGTGAGCCGGTAACAAAAGACGCTGGCTTTGCGTGGGGACTGCGGCCGGACGGAATGGCGGTGTGCTCGGTGCACAAATTCAGTTGGCTCGAACTCGGCTTCGACGAGGACTATTTCCTTGAAGCCTTGCTACGTACCGGTTGGGTTCCCAGGAAGTTTGACGTCCCGGCTTGTCTGCCGATCTATCGCGCTACAAAGACCGCCTGGATTCGGCCAGGGGAAGTGAAGTGGCCGGCCGATTCGGAAAAAACCTGGCGCCGGCTGAGACGGACCCGTGGCTGACGCACCGGTTCACATCCCAGCGCACCGTGATCCCGCTTCCGGGAGATAAAGCCGAGGGTACACGCCAAAATTTTCGGCCTGCACCGATCAAAGTTCAACTCGCTGAGCCATTGATTCTTGCCCCGGGTGAAGTGCGCATCGTGGACATCCAGCACGCTGGCCGGTTGACGATCGCGTCAGAACTGTGGCGCCCGTTGCAGGAATTTAAGAACAGTGATCTGTGTATTCTTGGCGTCGCTGTTATACACATAAGCCCATAGAGCCTCGCTCCAGTTGGCGGTTGCCAGTTGGCGGGTGATTGTCTTGCGCTGCCAGTGCATGTCAGCTTCGGCTTCCGGCCCGGCATCAACCGTCGGCCTCCGGCGCCAGCACGTTCCACCCTCCACGTTGATTTGCCGCTCCATTTGGCCGAGAAAGCGCCTCCTGGTGGACAAGTGGACCCATGCACACGCTTTACCTGCACAACAGCTTGACGCGTCGGAAGGAGCGGTTCGTGCCGCTCGATCCCCAGCACGTGCGCATGTACGTGTGTGGCGCAACGGTGTACGACCTGGTGCATGTCGGCAATGCGCGGCCGGAGGTGGTCTATGACGTACTGGCGCGGCTGCTGCGGCGGCTCTACCCGCGCGTGACCTATGTGCGCAACATCACCGACGTCGAGGACAAGATCAACGCGCGCGCGAGCGAACTGGGCGAGCCGATCGCGGCGCTGACCGCACGCACGATCGCCGATTACCACGCCGACCTGGCCGCGCTCGGCTCGCAGCCGCCGGACATCGAGCCGCGCGCGACGGCGCATATTCCGGAGATGATTACGCTCATCGAGCGACTGATCGGGGGCGGACATGCCTACGCGGCGGACGGCCATGTGCTCTTCGCGGTGAACAGCTATCCGGCGTACGGCCATCTGTCGGGCCGCAGTCCGGACGAACTGCTGGCTGGCGCGCGCATCGATGTAGCGCCGTACAAGCGCGACCCGGGCGATTTCGTGCTGTGGAAACCATCCCCGGCCGGTTCGCCGGGGCAGGCTCTGCAGGACCTGCCGGGCTGGGAGTCGCCGTGGGGCCGCGGCCGCCCGGGTTGGCACATCGAATGCAGCGCGATGGCGTGGCGCTATCTCGGCGAGGATTTCGACATTCATGGCGGTGGGACGGACCTGATCTTCCCGCACCATGAGAACGAGGCAGCGCAGAGTTGTTGCGCGTTTCCCGGCAGCCACTTCGCGCGCTACTGGGTGCACAACGGCATGCTGCTGGTGAACGGCGAGAAGATGTCGAAGAGCCTCGGCAACTTCACCACATTGCGTGATGCGCTGGCCGGCGTGCCGGGGGAGGTGGTTCGGCTGCTGCTGCTGCGCACGCAGTATCGTTCGACTCCCGATTATTCCGACGTGGCGATGACCGAGGCGCGGCGCGAGTTGGATCGGTTCTATCGTGCGCTGGAGCGGTATCCTGACATCGCGGCGGTCGACGCGCCCGCCGCGGTGATGGACGCGCTATGCGACGATTTGAACACGCCGTTGGCGATCTCGGCGATGCACGTGTTGGCGGATGCGGCGCTGGCCGGCGACTTCGACGCCGCCTGCGGGTTGCGCGCGGCGGGCGGGATGCTGGGGTTGCTGCAGGTGGACCCGGGAACATGGTTCCGCGGCGCCGGCGAGGATACCGCCGCGATCGAGGCGGCGATCGCCGAGCGGCTGGCGGCGCGCAAGGCGCGGGACTTCGCTCGGGCGGACGCCATTCGTGCCGAGTTGGCGGTGCAGGGGATCGTGCTGGAAGACGCGGC
>DASRQX010000413.1:0-34694 GCA_035696165.1 Acetobacteraceae bacterium
TCGCGAGTTTGATACAGAGATCTACAAAGAGCGGCATTTGATCGAGAACTTCTTCGCCAAAATCAAGCAGTTCCGCGCTATCGCCACCCGCTGCGAAAAGACCAAGCGGAATTTCCTCGCCGCCGTTCACCTCGTCGCCGCCGTCATCTGGCTCAATTGACTACAGACCCTGGTCTGACTGGTCTAATAAATAGCCTAGACTTACGACCTCAAGCCATCGAAGTCATAAAACGAGCAGGAGTTCGTGGCGGCCCTTACGGGATTGCTCGCCTCGGACGAAGTCAAGCGGTTGGTGAGTTCGCTCCTGGTGCAAGCGAATGCCGCATAGGCGCAAAAGCCTCGGGCAACCATCACGTGGCATATGCACTTGCAGGTGAGCCAAGTCGCCCCGCGCACTGACAACGGCTCGCGCCGCGAGCAATCTGCGGCAGGCGCCGACGGCGTTGCAGGCAAGCTCCCGGCGTCCTACAACCCTCGGCATGCAGGGAACAATACCGGAACCTTTTGCCGGCTGGTTCGCCGCGCGCGGCTGGACGCCCCGGCAGCACCAGCTCACCATGTTGGCCGCGGCGCAGGCCGGCGAGAGTGTGCTGTTGATCGCGCCCACCGGCGGCGGCAAGACGCTGGCCGGATTCCTGCCCAGCCTGGTCGATCTGCACCTGCAACCACGCGAGGGCCTGCACACGCTGTATGTCAGCCCGCTGAAGGCGCTGGCAACCGACATCGCGCGCAACCTGATGGCACCGGTTGAAGAGATGCGGCTCGGCGTGCGGATCGAAACCCGCACCGGCGACACGCCGGCCAACCGCCGAGCCCGCCAGCGTGCCGCACCGCCACAGATACTGCTGACCACGCCTGAGAGTTTGGCGGTCCTGCTGTCGCTGCCGGACTCGCCCGCCATGTTCGGCAGCCTGACCACGGTCGTGATGGACGAGGTGCACGCCCTGGCCGGCGGCAAGCGCGGCGACCAACTGGCGCTGTGCGTCGCGCGGCTCGGCGCGCTCTCGGCCACATTGCGCCGCGTCGGGCTGTCGGCCACCGTTGCGCACCCGGACGCGATCGCCGCCTATGTCGGCGCCGACCGGGTGATCGAGGAAGCCGGCGGCGCGGCACCTGAGTTGTCCATCACGCTGCCAGAGGGGCGGCTGTCCTGGTCCGGTCACATGGGGCTGGAAGCGGCGCCCCAGGTGATGGCACGCATTCGTTCCGCCGGCCTGACGATCGTGTTCGTCAACACCCGCGCCCAGGCCGAGTTGATGTTCCAGGCGCTGTGGAAGCTGAACGACACCACCATGCCCATCGCCCTGCACCACGGCTCGCTCGAGGTCGAACAGCGCCGCCGCGTCGAAGCGGCGATGGCAGGCGGCAAACTCCGCGCCGTGGTAGCGACCTCATCGCTGGATTTAGGCATCGACTGGGGCGGTGTCGACCAGGTCATTCAGGTCGGCGCACCGAAAGGCGTCAGCCGCCTGCTGCAACGGGTCGGCCGCGCCAACCACCGGATGGACGAGGCAAGCCGCGCCATCCTGGTGCCCGCCAACCGGTTCGAGGTGCTGGAATGCGAGGCCGCGGTGCTCGGCGTTGCGGCCGGCGAACTCGACGGCGACCGGCCGCGCCCCGGCGGGCTGGACGTGCTGGCGCAGCACCTGCTGGGCATGGCCTGCGGCGCGCCATTCCTGCCGGACGACGCCTATGCCGAGGTAACCCGCGCCGCACCCTACGCCGCGCTGCCACGGCAGGTGTTCGACGACGTATTGACGTTCGTAGAGACGGGCGGCTACGCGCTGGCCGCCTACGAGCGCTGGCACAAGCTGTTCCGCGATGCCGAGGGCCGCGTGCATGTGCGCTCGACCCGCATCGCGGCACAGCACCGGATGAACATCGGCACCATCGTCGAGGCGCCGATGCTGAAGGTGCGCTTGGTCGGCAAGCGGCGCTTCGGCCCGGTGCTGGGCGAGATAGAAGAATATTTCGTCAACCTGCTGCGCCCGGGCGACACCTTCATGTTTGCCGGCAAACTGCTGAAGTTCCTGCGTCTGCACGAGATGGCGGTGGAATGCGCCGAGGGCGGCACCGGCGACCCGATGGTACCGACCTATGAAGGCGGCCGCTTGCCGCTGACGACGAACCTGGCGGACCGCGTGCGCGCGCTGTTGCAGGATCCGGAACACTGGGGCCTGTTCCCCGAGCCGGTACAGGAATGGTTACGCCTGCAACGGGTGTTCTCGCGCATGCCGGGGCGGAACAATCTGCTGGTGGAAACGTTTCCGCGGGCCGACAAATGGTACCTGGTGGCGTATTGCTTCGAGGGCCGCAACGCACACCAGACGCTGGGCATCCTGCTGACGCGGCGGATGCAACGGGCCGGCTACGCGCCACTGGGGTTCGTCGCCACGGACTACGTGCTGGGCATCTGGTCGGCGGAACCACCACGCGACGTCGCGAAGCTGTTCGATGAAGACATGCTGGGCGACGACCTGGAAGCCTGGATGGCGGAAAGTTCCCTGATGAAGCGCAGTTTTCGCAATGTCGCGGTGATCGCCGGCCTGATCGAGCGGCACCATCCCGGGCAGGAAAAATCGCGCCGCCAGGTGACGGTGAACTCCGACCTGATCTACGACGTGCTGCGCCGCCACCAGCCCGACCACATCCTGCTGCGCGCGACACGCGCCGACGCGGCGGGCGGCCTGACGGATCTCGAACGCATCGCGGCGATGCTGCGGCGGGTGAAGGGACGGATCGTGCACATGGTGCTGTCGCGCGTCTCGCCGCTGGCCGTGCCGGTGCTACTGGAAATCGGCCGCGAGAGCGTGCGCACCCGCGACAACGAAGAGGCGATGCTGGCGGAAGCCGAGGCGATCATTGCGGAGGCGACGGGCGAGGCTGAACCCCTGCGGCCACGCCGGCGGGTGAAGCAGCCAAGTATGTTCGACGCATGACCACGGCGCGGAACCGTCTTCGACCACGCCCACGGTCGGCCTCTCCCCGTCATAGCCGGCGAAGGCCGGTCATCCACGACTTGTCTTGCGGCACAAAGACAAGTCGCGGATGGCCTGCCGGACCCTGTCCTCGGGCGGCCCTTTGGGCCGACTCGGGGGCCGGCCATGTCGGGGGAGAGCATGCCGAACCCCCGCCATCGCGACGACCATGACCGCCGCCCCCATCCACCTTGCCGGCGAGCGTCTCATGCTCGATCCCGCCGGTGCGCTGATCTGGCCGGCAACCGGAATGCTGATCGTTGCCGACCTGCACTTGGAAAAAGGCTCCTCCTACGCACGACGCGGCTCGTTGCTCCCGCCATGGGACACCAAGGTGACACTGGACCGTCTGGCACTGCTGCTACGCCGCTGGAAGCCACGCACGGTCGTGGCGCTGGGGGATTCGTTTCACGACACCGACGGCTCTGGCCGCCTGCCGCGCGATGAGGTCGCGCGCCTCACCTCGATCACCGCCGCGGTGCAGTTCGTTTGGGTGCAGGGCAACCACGACCCCTCACCGCCGCAGGGTGTCGGCGGGGAATGGCTGGAAAGTTTTGCGACGGGGCCTCTGACCTTTCGCCATGAGGCCATAGCGCGCGCGAGTGGCGAGATCAGCGGTCACTTCCACCCAAAGGCCACCATCCCGGCGCGCGCCGGCCACGTCACGCGGGCGTGCTTCGTGACCGATGCGCGACGCGTGCTGCTGCCGGCGTTCGGCGCCTACGCGGGCGGCCTGGACGTGCGCGACCCGGCGATCGTGCGTCTGTTCCCGCGCGGCGGCAGGGCATTCCTGTTGGGCAATGACCGGTTGTTCAGCTTCCCGCTGTAACCCCGGTATCGCCCTCCGTAGGGCGGAAACGCGCAGCGCCTTCCACCGCTTTTCTGCATCAACCGGCGGAATGCGCTGCGCTTTTCCGCCCCACATTTGTCGCGGATATATTCGTTACGACGTCAGCGTCGCCGACCCATACCGCGCCGCATCAGCCACCACCTCGCGCGCCAGCGGCAGCATCGCGTAATCCACCATCGCGCCATGATAGCGCACCGCCGCTATCCCCGCCTTCTCCGCCTCGGCAAATGCATCCAGCATGCCCCGGTAATACGCCACGTCCGCCTCCGTCGGCCGATACACTGCGTGCGCCACCGCCACATGCGTCGGGTGCAGCACCGCCACGCCGGTATACCCGACATCACGCGCGCGGCGGATCATCCGCTCCACCGTCACCAGGTCATCCAACGCCGTACCGATAATCCCGGCGATCGGATACACCGCGCCAGCGGAACGACTATCCAGCACCAGCTTCGAATTCATGTAAATCTGCTCCAACCCCTCATCGGTCGCGCGAAACCCGAACGCCCGCGCGATATCCCCCGACACCGGCCCACTGAACGCGCCGAAAATACCCTTCACCCGCCGGCTCGCCTTGGCCAGCAGATGCGCGTCCTGCAACCCTTCGGCGGTCTCCGGCAGGGGGAAAATGCTGACCGCCCCGTGCGACAGCCCGGCCTTCCCCTCGTGGTAGCTCAGCAGATCGTGCAGCGCGAGAATCTCCCCCGCGCTCGCCGCCTTGGGCAGCGTCACCGCCGTCAACCCTTCGGTCACCGCCGCATCCAACTCCGCCCCGGTCACAGCCGACAGCGGATTGAGCCGCACGAACGCCGCGGTGCCAGCCGCGCGCAACTCGGCAATCTCCGACTTCAAATATCCCATCGCCTGCGCCTTCAGTTCATGCGGGACAGAATCCTCGATATCCAGGATCACCGCATGTGGCGCCACGCGCAGTGCCTTGGCCACCCAGTCGCGCCGATGGGCGGGGACGAACAGCACCGAGCGAATGGGCCACATGGCGAGCTTCCTTCCTCATATTGCGTGACACTTGCCGGCCGACCTAGCATCAACGCTCAACGATTGCACTCGGGAGGCACACGGCGATGGCCGGTCTCACCTACGAAGAATTCTCCATCGGCCAGGTGTTCGAACACCCCTGGACCCGCACGGTGACCGAAATGGACAATGTGCTGTTCAGCTCTCTGACGATGAACGTGCAGCCGCTGCACCTCAACGCCGAATTCGCCGCGAAAAGCGAGTTCGGCCAGCGGATCGTCAACTCGATCTTCACCCTGGGGCTGATGATCGGCATCAGCGTGAACGACACCACGCTGGGCACCACGGTGGCCAATCTCGGCATGACCGACACGCGCTTCCCCAAGCCGGTCTTCCACGGCGACACGCTGCGCGCCCAGACCAAGGTGCTGACAATGCGCGAAAGCAAATCGCGCCCGGACGCTGGGATTATCGAGTTCGAGCACACCGCCTACAACCAGCGCGGCGAACTGGTGGCAACCTGCAAGCGCCAGGCTCTGATGCGACGCAAGGAAGGATAGCACGATGCCACTGGAACGATTGCAACACGCACTGATCCAGACGATCGACCTGCCGGCCACGGTGCGCTGGTGGCACGACGTGCTTGGACTGCAACCCGGACCGCATCCGGATTTCGGTTTCCCAGTGGAATGGTTGTATCTGGACGGCGAGGACGTGGTGCACCTGACGCAGGGTGGCGCAGGCGTCTCGACCAACCGGCAGGCCTATCTCGGCCAGCAGTCACAGGCCGAGACCGGCACCGGAGTGATCGACCACCTGGCGTTCCGTGCGTCGGACCTGCCGGGAATGCTGGCGCGGCTGCGCGCGCTGGGCGTCGAAGCGAAGGCTCGGCGGGTGAACGCACAGGGATTGTTTCAGTTGTTCCTGTTCGATCCCAACGGGGTGAAGGTCGAGCTGAACTTCCAGGCCGCCGAAGCCGACCAGCACGGCATCACGCCCGAACTGATGGCAAGCGAACTGTCGCGATAAGCGAAGCGACCATACCGAAACGACCTGCGCGTATCACGGCGCAGCTGCGCCGGCTTCCGTAACGGTTACGCGCTGCGGGCGCGGTCGATGCTCCAGGCCCCGCCACCGGCGACGGCGATATAAAGGAACACGAAACAATACAGCACCGCCGCGTCGCCGCCGTTGATCATCGGAAAGAAGCTCTTGGGCGCGTGCGCCATCCAGTAGCCGACCGCCATCTCCCCAGACATGAGAATGGCCACCGGGCGGATCAACAGCCCCAGCGCCAGCAGCAGGCCGCCCAGCGCCTCGATGATCCCGGCGAACCACAGCAGGGTGAACACCGCCGGGCCGCCACCGGCCGGCTGCCAGACCGGGAAGCCGAACAGTTTGCCGAGCCCATGCTCCATGAACGCCAGTGCCGCAACGATGCGCAGCACGCTCAGCGCGCGCGGTGCCCAGACGGTGGTGGCAAAAGTTGGCACTCGGGTCTCCTGTCAAGGTGAATGGCGGCGGACGCTACACGCACGGCGTGGCGGAAGGGAGGGGGCGTTCCCACGGCGCCGATGCCGGGCGCAACCAATAAGGCGCGGCTTCGTACCGGCAAATAACGTGCTTCCCCCCGGCGTTGCCGCCACATGCGATGCGGACGGATCATTACGCTGGCGTCACTCGTATGGCCGATCCGTACGTTTCCAGGCCGCCCGTCGCGTTCCGCGTTGGCATCGATACCGGCCGGAGCCTGCCCTCGGGCGCTGGACCCGGGGGGCCGGCATGACGGGGGGTAACGACCCTCACGAAGCCTGCGGCGACGACGCCAATAACCTTTGGATCGGATCCCACACGAACGCCGTCTGCATCACCGAATGCCCGGCGACCTTGATCGGCGCCTCGGCCGCCTGCGTGCCCCCCAGCCGCTGGTAGAACCACCGCGCCGGATTGTCGCGCAGCACCCACAGATACAGTGACCCGCAGCCCGCCTCCGCCAGATGCGTCGCCGCCGCGCGCAACAGCCGCCGGCCGATGCCGCGCTCGCGCCAGTCATCCAGGACATACAGCGTCTCCACCTCGCCCTCGCCCAGCCGGCGGCCGATGATCACGCCGCCCCGGCCGCGCCCGGCAGTGGTGAAGCCGACGACGCGCGGCGGGCTGCCCAAGGGAACATCGGTGCCGGAGGCGACCGCAACGAACACACCGCCGGGGCCGCGGATTGCCCCCTCATAGTGGGCTGCGTGACGGGCGACGGACAGCCGCGCCAGGTAGTCGTCGGGCAGGATGCCGGGATAGGCGCTGCGCCAGGCCGCGACGTGCACCGCACCGATCGCCACCGCATCGGCGGGGCGCGCCTGACGCAGGCTGATCACGCCGCACGCTCCAGCACCGCGGCGAAGAACCCGTCGGTGCCGTGCTGACGAGGCGTCAGCACCAGCGTCTCCCCGGCGCAGAGTGGCCCTGCGCCCGGCAACTCCTCACCAGGCCGCTCCCCACTGGGCAACTCCCCACTGGGCAACTCCCCACTGGGCACCCCCACATGGGGAGAAACAACAAGCGGCCAGGCCCGGGCAAGCGGGACCAGCGCAAACGCGGCATGACGGCCGAGGAACGCGCTCACCTGACCTTCATTCTCCTCCGCAAACAAGGAACAGGTAGCGTAGACCAAACGCCCACCATTGCGCACCAGGGAAGCTGCATCATCCAGCAATCCGGCCTGGCGGACGACCAGTTCCTCCAGATCGCCCTCGGTCAGCCGCGCGCGGGCGTCCGGGTTGCGCCGCCAGGTCCCCGTGCCGGTGCAAGGCGCATCCACCAGCACCCGGTCGAAACTGCCGGCGTGCCGCTTCAACCATTTGTCGCCGGGGCCAAGCAGGTGGCGCTCGATGTTGTGCGCCCCGGCCCGGCGAAAGCGCCGCACCGCCGCATCCAGCCGCGCGGGCGAGATGTCGCAGGCGGCGATGTGACCGCGGTTGCTCATCGTCACCGCCAGCGCCAACGTCTTCCCACCGGCGCCGGCGCACAGGTCAACAACGCGCATCCCCGGCCGCGCGTCGGTCAGCAGTGCCACAAGCTGGCTGCCCTCGTCCTGGATCTCCACCAGGCCGGACTGGAACGCCGGACCGGCGGTCACCGGCCGGCGCCCCGGCAGCCGCAACCCCCAGGGCGAGAACCGCGTCGGCGCCGCCTCGAACCCCTCCGCCGCCAGCGCCACCCGCGCTTCCTCGCGCGTCCCCTTCAGCAGGTTGGCCCGCAGATCAAGCGGCGCGGCCTCCAGCATGGCGCCCAACTCCGCGCCGAGCGCCGTCCCGAACCGGGCGGCAAGACGGGCCAGCACCCAGTCCGGCACCTCCAGCCGGACCGCATCCGGCATCGCGGGATGGTCCAGCGTGTGGTCGACCAGCTTGCCCAGCGCGGCCTGCTCGGCGCCGGTCAGCGGCGAGCCAGCGAACTTGCCGCCTGAGAAGGCCTGCCCGAGACCGGACGGCGTCCAACCATCGAACAGCAGCGCCGCCGCGACCAGAAGCCGAGGCGTAGGATCGGCGCCCGCCCGGCCAAGCCACCAGCCCAGCCGCCGGCGCGCGCGCAGCACACACCAGGCACGCTCCGACACCGCGCGGCGATCGCCGGCACCGATGAAGCGGCGAGCGCGGAAGAAGTCGTTGGCCACCGCGTCGGCCGGGCGTTTCGCGGCGGCCTCGACCACGGTCAGCAGCTCGATCGCGGCGGCAATGCGGCCAGCCGGTGTCACGCCAAAAGATCGGGAAGAGCTGCCAAATCAGTCAGTTCCGGCACGTGGCCGCGCAAACCGTACTCGTCCGGAGCGCCGGCCCGATTGATCCGAATCACGCGGAACCCCAGCTCATAGGCGCCGAACGCGTCCCACGGGTTGGACGACACGAACCCCATCTCGCGCGGCGCCAGGTGGAACCGGCGTCCGGCGAAGCGGTAGACCCGCGGGTCGGGTTTGAACACCCGCACCGACTCGACACTCAGCACCGCGTCCAGCAATGGCCCGATGCCGGCGGCGGTCACTGCGTCGTGCAGCATCTCCGGCTCGCCGTTGGACAGGATGGCGCAGGCGGTCCCCCTGGCCTTCAGCGCCCGCAGCATATCCGGCACCTCGGGATAAGCATCCAGCCGCCGATACGCCGCCAATATGTCAGCCTTCAGCGCCGCGTCCGTGATACGATGGACCTCCATCACCACCTCCAGCGCCTCCTGCGTCAGGCGCCAGAAGTCGCGGTGATGCGCCGGGCCGACAATGCTGCGCACCCAGGCATACTCGATCTGCTTGGCCCGCCAGTCCGCGCTGATCTGCCGCCAGTTCGGCCCGAGCTGATCCGCGTGGCGCGCCATCGCGGCATGGACATCAAGCAGAGTGCCATAGGCGTCGAAAATGACCGCGCGGATCCGGTGCATGGGGTGGCTCAATCCTGGCGGTAGTTGGGCGCTTCGCGGGTGATCGCCACGTCGTGCACATGGCTCTCGCGCAGGCCGGCGAAGGTGACGCGGCGGAACCGGGCGTTCTCCTGCAACTCGGCGATCGTCGCGCTGCCGGTGTACCCCATGCCGGCCTTCAGCCCACCCACAAGCTGATGCACGGCGTTGGCGACCGGGCCTTTGTAACCAACGCGCCCCTCCACCCCCTCCGGCACCAGCTTCAGCTGGTCCTTGATATCCTGCTGGAAGTAGCGGTCGGCGGAGCCACGGGCCATCGCACCAAGACTTCCCATCCCACGATAAGACTTATACGAACGCCCTTGATAAAGAAACACTTCCCCCGGAGCCTCATCAGTGCCGGCAAGCAGGCTGCCGATCATCACCGCGTCCGCCCCCGCCGCGATCGCCTTGGCGATGTCGCCCGAGGTCCGCATGCCGCCATCGGCAATCGCCGGAACCCCCCGAGACCGGCACGCCGCCGCCGTCTCCAGCACCGCGGTGAACTGCGGCACCCCGACGCCGGCCACCACGCGTGTCGTGCAGATGCTGCCCGGCCCGATGCCGATCTTCACCGCGTCCGCCCCGGCCTCGATCAGCGCCAGCGCGCCCTCTGGCGTGGCCACGTTGCCGGCGATCACCTGAACAGCGTTCGACAACTTCTTGATAACACTGACCGCGGCCAGCACCCCGCGCGAGTGCCCGTGGGCCGTATCGACCACGATCACGTCGGCCTCGGCGGCGACCAGCGCGCGGGCGCGGGCCTCGCCGTCCGGCCCGACACCGGTGGCGGCGGCAACCCGCAGTCGGCCCAGCTCGTCCTTGTTGGCCAGCGGATGAGCCTGCGCCTTGTCCATGTCCTTGACGGTGATCAAGCCGATGCAGCGATACGCCTCATCGACCACCAGCAGCTTCTCGATGCGATGGCGATGCAGCAGCCGCTTCGCCTCCTCCGGGTCCACCGGCGGCTGCACGGTCACCAGGCCGTCGCGCGTCATCAGCTCGTACACGCGCGAGGTGGGGTCGGTCGCGAAACGCACGTCGCGGTTAGTCAGGATGCCGACCAGCCGGCCGCTGCCGGGCTCCACCACCGGGATGCCGCTGATGTGGTGCTGCGCCTTCAGCGCGCGCACGTCGGCCAGCGTCTGGTCGGGATGGATCGTGATCGGGTTGATCACCATGCCGGATTCGAACTTCTTGACCTGGCGGACCTGGGTGGCTTGCTCGTCCGGCGTCAGGTTCTTGTGGATCACCCCGATGCCGCCAAGCTGCGCCATGGCGATTGCCATCGCGCTTTCGGTCACCGTGTCCATCGCCGCCGACACCAGCGGGATGTTCAGGATGATCTCGCGCGTCAGCCTGGTGCGGGTTTCCGCGGCGGAGGGAAGGATCTGCGAGTAGCCGGGCACCAGCAGCACATCGTCGAAGGCAAGCGCCTCCTCGATCCGCGAGCTGGGATGGGAGGAACCGTTGCTGGGGATGTCGCGCGCCATGGGCTTGGGTAGACCTTTCCCGTACCTTGGCGGCCCCACATACGGACATGCGGGGGGTTCCGCAAGCACGCGGATATGGTTGGCGGCCGTTCGGTGCCGGCATAGCTGCCCCGTCGTATCACACCTCTCCCGCTCTTCGCGGGAGAGGTCGAGGCGCGAAGCGACGAGGGTAAGGATCTGTTAGCCGCACAACCCCATCCCGATTTTAATCCCACGGCGCGCATATCCGATGGCCGCAAACTAGCGACTACCCCGAGGCGGCCGCCGGATTGAACCCCGCGCAAGAGCCATTCGGTGCTACAATGCCCCACGCCAAAAGAAAGGACACGTGCGATGACCCACGCAAGGCCGGTGCTGGCCGTCACCATGGGCGACCCCGCCGGGATCGGCCCGGAGATCGCCGTGCGCGCGCTGCTCGACCCCGAGATCCGCACCGCCTCGCGCAGCTTCCTGATCGGCGACGCGCGGGTGTTCCAGCGTGCGCTGTCGGTGTGCGGTCTGACCGCCCGGCTGAACCACGTGGCCGGACCCGAGACCCTGGCCGACACAGCCGGCGTGATCGACGTGATCCACCAGGAAACCGCCGACCCGGCCGTGCTGCGCATCGGCCAGGTGCAGGCGCTGGGGGGCGAGGCAGCGTTCGCCGCGATCAAAGCCTCAATCGAGCTGGCGATGGCCGGCCGGATCGACGGCGTCGCGACCACGCCGATCAACAAGGAATCGCTGAAAGCGGCGAAGATCCCGTTCATCGGCCATACCGAGATGTTCGCCGAATTCACCGGTGCCGCCGAAGAGATGACGATGTTCACCATTTCAGGGCTGAAGATCTTCTTCCTGACCAGGCACCTGTCGCTCATCGAGGCGTGCCGGCAGATCACCCAGGAGCGGGTGGCCAAGGGCATCGACAAATGCGTCAAGGCTCTGGGCCAGTTGGGCATCCCTCGGCCGCATCTGGCGGTGGCCGCACTGAACCCGCACGGCGGCGAGGACGGGCTGTTCGGCCGCGAAGAGATCGAGGCGATCAAACCGGCCATCGCCGCGGCGCGGGCGCGCGGGATGACGGTCAGCGGACCGGTGCCGGCGGACAGCGTGTTCCATATGGCGCGGATCGGGCGGTATGACGCGGTGCTATCGCTGTACCACGATCAGGGGCACATCGCGGCGAAAATGATGGATTTCGAGAAGACCGTCAGCGTAACGTTGGGGTTGCCGATTTTGCGCACGAGCGTGGACCATGGCACGGCGTTCGATATCGCCGGGACCGGAAAGGCGAGCGCGGTCAGCATGATCGAGGCGATCAAGGTGGCCGCGGAGTATGTGGTGCGCGGGGTGAAGCTGGGGGAGACGGCGGTGGCGGCGGAGTAGGGGGGTCGATCACTTTCAGTGCGTAGAACCCGGAAGCAGTTAGATGCGTCAATACAAGGTCAGCGATCTACAGACTTGGGACAAGACGCAGAACGAAGTAAGTAATGTCCCTGGAGTTTACGAGCTACGTGTTCTCGAACGGAAAGGGATCAACTTTAGGCCGCTACAGAGACGAATGTCGGTGGACCAAAATGGAATCCTCTATATAGGCGCCTCGCTCTCGCTGCCGGCCCGCGTCGCCTCTCTGCGCAAAGGTGTCCTTTCCGCATATGGCAGGGAATATAAGGCATTTTCTGCCCATCTTTGCGGTACAAAACTCCATGACAGACCCCGGATAAATGAATTCTGCGACGTCGATTCCCTTTGTATAATGGTCGAGACTTGCGGAAATTCGCCGGAAGATTTCGAGGAGCACGACGGGCACTACGAACTCGAGTGGCTGTGCCTCCAGCGATACTGTGATAAGTGTGGAGAGTACCCACCGCTCAACGGGTGACCTGTTCCGATCTTCCCTCCGCGGTGCGATAGATCGTACTGCGACGTGGGCGCGGCATCTCGCCTTGACCGTTGTAACATCCGGCCCGAAAGCCCAAGACGCCCCCATGGACACCACCATCGACGTGACCATCGCAGTCGAACCCGACGCAGCCACAGCCCTGGCCGATGCCCGTAACCGTGCGGCGATAGGCCGTCTGGTCAGCCGTGTCCTGCGTCCCCGTTCCGGCCCGAGTGCGCTCGCCCGCGCCATCGCGGAGATGAAGTCCGATGCGCGCTCCGCCGGCCTCACTGACCCAGACATCGACGCGGAACTGGCTGCCTATACCGCGGAACGCCGCGACCCGCCCGCCGGCGAATGATTGTTGTCGATGCGTCGGCACTGGTCAGTGCGGTCCTGAAAGCCGACAGCATCCCAGAACAAGCGGTACTGCGAGCCGAGGATGTCGACGTGTTCGCCTTATCCGCGGCAGCCGACGCCGAAATATCCGAAGTATTGAACCGGCCGAAGTTCGCGCGAGCCATTCCTGCCGCGCGGCGGCAACATTTCCTGCAACTTCTGCGAAACGAAGCGGTATGGTTCGAGCCATCCACACGCATCACCGACTGTCGAGACGCAAAGGACAACATGTATCTGGAACTTACTTTTGCTGCTGGCGCGGAGACCATCATCAGCAGCGACGACGACCTTCTGATCGTCCATCCGTGGCGCGGTGTGCGCATTCTTCGCCCCGCGGACTATCTTGCGGCGACGTGACGCGTGGACACTGACCTTGACCCACGATCAGGCAAGGAGCCGCCAGAGTCCCGCCTGGGAGCGAACCCGTGAGCGAAATCGCACCGCTCGACACCGGCATCCTGCCCATCCGCATTCGCTCCCGCTGCCTCCACGATATCAACGGCCTGCGCGTCCCCTGCTGGATGCCAGCCACGACCCCTTCGGCCGGCCCCAATAGAAGTTCACAATTTCGCGACAACCTCGATCACATTGCGTGATCAACTCAGAACCTCACCTCACCAATTCCTGCCGACCCATTGTTAAGTCACACATATTATTATGCATCAACATCGGCATCGCACCTCGAACAAGCCGCCCGACAATGTGATCCCGCTCACATCCACACCCGCAACGTTCCTCCTTAATGGGTGATGAGCCGCGAAGCGCCTCAGGAAATCGAAGGGCGCCGGCTCACCCACCAAACAACGGGAGGATCGTGAAATGCCGAGCCGTCGTTTCGGAAAACATCCGCCAAAAATCGACTATCGCACGCTGCGGCTCAGGGACTACCTGACCAATGACCTGCCGGCGCCGCCCCCGGCGGTAAACACGCTGACGCGCGTCTACGCGAAGCTCGGGATATCGGACCCGACAGCGTTGTTCCCGATGGACGGCAACGACACCCTGGGCGATTGCACCATCGCCGCACTGGCGCACGCCGTTGCGACGTATCGCGGCCTGCTCGGCAAGAAAGACATCATGTCCAAGCAGGCCGTGGTCAAGCTGTACATGCACCTGACCGGCGGCGTGGACTCCGGACTGAACGAACTCGATGTGCTGAACTACTGGCGCAAGACATCTGTCGCCGGCGACAAGATCCTTGGCTACGTCAGTGTCAGTCCAAAAGACCACACCCATGTCCAGCAGGCCATCGAGATCTTTGGTGGCGTCTACCTGGGGTTCCAGGTGCAGCAGAACTGCGTGCAGGAGTTCGACAACCATCAACCCTGGACGCCAGGCCCGCTGACCAACGACGGACACGCGGTGTTTGCCGTTGCGTACGACCAGACCGGCGTGACCGTGCTGACATGGGGAAACACCCAGCAGGCCACCTGGGCGTGGTGGGATGAGTGCGTGGACGAGGCCTACGCGATCCTGCCGCCCGAGGCCAAGAACGCCAGCTTCGCGCCGGGCTTCAACTTCGCGCAGTTGCAATCAGACCTGAATGCCGTGGCGTCCTGATCCACAGGCTGCCGCAACTACCGATCCGATAGCCGAAGTCAGCGAACCGCAGCCCAGGCGTCCGGGCTGCGGTTCGCCGCGACCGACGCGCGGGAACCGTTCACACCACGGTTCAAATTTCTCCGGCACGCCACGGCAACGCTGACGGACCCTCAAGTATTGTCGTGGCACTTCCCGACGGGAGATATTCGAACTAAGCTGGCGTCCGATCCGGTATCTTGAAATAGTAGTCGAGTCCCTCAGACCGTACCAGGTCCGCGGCAAACGTCCCGGACAGCCTGCCGCCGTCCAGCCGCGCCGTCGGGTTGTCGAGAGCACCCGCGTACCCAACGGGAACGATGGTTTCGCCGGAAACCTGTCCGTCACAGCCCACAACGACAGCTACGTGCCCATGATGCTGGCCCAGAGACGCCGAGGTCATTCCGGCCACAACCAGGTTTCCCGATTTCGCCCGCGCGATCGCAGTGCCGATATCACGAGAGCGGGTCCAACCCTGTCCCGGGTTTTGCAACTTGCCGACGATACCGTCCGCGTCGAGCCCATCCAGATACCCCACCACAAGAAAGTCCAACAGCGCGGCCTTGAGGAATTTGTTGCAATCATCGCTGTTGTTGGCGAAAGCCGCCGCGCAACTGTCGACAATCTGTTTTGCAACAGAATTATCCGGGACACGTGACAGCACCATCGATTACCTCCGTGAAGCGCGCGATCGGCTTGGCGGCCGGTGCGGGAACGGTTGCTCCGCTGCATCGTCGCCAATTGGCATCGGCCAGCCACCGGCGTCAACTCCCCCCGCGCCGCGTGGCGCATGATCGATTCTGCCCGCCGGCGTGCTAGAAATGCGTACGCAGCGGCGTGCCGCGTCGGGCCGCACCGGCTCGGCAGCGGCGTCCAACGACTGACCGCATCGGCAACGACCGCAAGACCGGAGGAACCCATGACAGACCTCGCGCCACTGGACCCGGCCGTCCTGCCCGGCGGCATCCGCTCCCGCTTCCTTGACGACCTTAACGGCCTGCGCGTCCACATCCTGGAAGCCGGCCACCAAACGCCCGGCCGCCCTTGCGTTCTGCTGCTGCACGGCTTTCCCGAACTCGCCTATTCCTGGCGCAAGGTGATGCCGCCGCTCGCCGCCGCCGGCTTCCACGTCGTCGCCCCCGACCTGCGCGGCTACGGCCGCACCACCGGTTGGGACGGCGCTTATGACAGCGACCTGCGCTGCTTCCGCCTGCTGAACGCGGTGCGCGACGCACTCGGTGTGGTCTGGGCGCTCGGCCACCAGCAGGTCGCCGGCGTGGTCGGCCACGATTTCGGCTCACCGGTCGCCGCGTGGTGCGCGCTGGTGCGCCCGGACGTGTTCCGCTCGGTCACGCTGATGAGCGCGCCGTTCGCCGGCCCCCCTGCCCTGCCCGCCACCCCCGCGCCCGCCTCGCCCGACATCCACGCGGCGATGGCGGCATTGGACCGCCCCCGGAAGCATTACCAGTGGTACTACTCGACCCGCCCCGCCAACGCAGACATGATGCACTGCAAGCAAGGCGTGCACGACTTCCTGCGCGCCTACTACCACCACAAAAGCGCCGACTGGAACCAGAACAAACCCTACCGCCTGGCCGGCCGGACCGCCGGGGAACTGGCCAAGATGCCGACCTATTACGTCATGGATCTGCACGAGGACATGCCCACGACGGTGGCACACGAGATGCCGTCGCCGGCCGAGATCGCCGCCAACCGCTGGCTGCCCGACAACGAGCTTGCGGTCTACGCCGCCGAGTACACCCGGAACGGCTTCCAGGGCGGCCTGCAATGGTATCGCCGCGGCACCGGCGGCCTGGACACATCGGAGCTACAATTGTTCTCCGGCCGAACCATCGACGTGCCCTCGATGTTCATTGCGGGAACCAGCGATTGGGGAACCTACCAGAACCCCGGCGCGTTCGAGCGGATGCAACAGACAGCCTGCACGCGAATGGAAGCCTGCCACCTGATCGAGGGCGCCGGCCATTGGGTGCAGCAGGAACAGGCGGAACGCGTGAGCGAGGCACTGCTGCAATTCCTGCGCCGGTAGCTGGACATGCCGCCGCGCCGTCACCGCGGTATGCAGGATCCTGACGACACAAACCGGCACGCTCGAACCACGGCAACGCCACGGCAACCCGCGGATCGGTAGAACACGGCGGCAACAATCGGATCGGAGCGAGGCAGCAATGATGACGCCGATCGTCAGAGTGATACTCGTCTTCCTGGGCACCGCGGTCAGTTTCGGCCTGACCATCTTCGGCGCGGGCGGCTTCGCGGCGTACTTCTCCCACCCGGCGCTGGTCGCACTCGCGGTCGCGCTCGGCATCCTCGTTATCGCGGCACTGTTCGCCGGCGGCAACTTGAGCATCGGCGAGCGCGAGGATCGCTCCAACCGCTGGGTCATCGCCGCCATTGGTGTGCTGCAACTGCTGGACGCCTACCTGCCCGCCTACACCGACCGCATTTCGTTCTGGACCATCGACGGAGATGCAGTACGCTGGCTTGGAGTGATCCTCTTCGTCGGCGGTGGCGGATTGCGGCTCTGGCCGGTCTACGTGCTCGGCAATCGATTCAGCGGACTGGTCGCCATCCAGCCCGGACACACGCTGGTCACCGGCGGCATCTACGAGGTCATCCGCCACCCCAGCTATCTGGGATTGCTGGTCAACTCGCTGGGCTGGGCCCTGGCCTTTCGTTCCGGTATCGGCGTCCTGATCACAGCGCTCACCCTGGTGCCGCTGCTCGCGCGCATCCAAGCGGAAGAACGCCTGCTACGCACCCAGTTCGGTGCCGACTACGATGCGTACCGAGCACGGACCGTGCGGCTGATCCCCGGGATTTACTAGAACGCATCGACAATAACCGAAATCGCCGAGCGAACCCTTCACCGCAAGGCAGGGCGGACAAGCCTTGCCCCCGGACGCTTGATCCGGGGGGCAGCGCCTTCCGCCATCTTCCAACCCCACCAAATCCGGCATTCACCAACACACGCAAGCGGCGGAATGCGCTGCCCCCCGGATCAAGCGTCTGGGGGCAAGGCTTTTCCGCCCTACACCATTACGACAACACCGTTACGCTCGCATCATCATACCACCCACCCTACGCCTGCTTCGCCCACCCCTTCGGCCCCTGCTGCCAATACGACAACGCATGCCCCCCAGCCTTCGCCACCGCCCAACGCACCCGTGCCGCCTGCACCGCCGCCTCATCATTCCCGTCAAACAAATCAAACACCCGAGCAAAAGCCTCAAGCCGACCACTGCTCGCCCCATCCACCAGGAACAAAAACCGCGCCCCATTAGGCGCCGCATCGTCCGTCGCCAGCCAGATCGGCTGCAGCTCGGCATCACCGTCCGCCGCCGTGCCATGCGGTAACCAGTTCGGCTCCGCACACTCCCACAGCGCCTGGTCCAGCGCCGTCACCCGCGCCGGCTCACGGCACACCACCACCGCGCGTTGCCCAGCCGCCACGGTGCGGCCAAGCAACAACGGCAATGCCTGTTCCAGGCTGCTGCGCGTCAGATGGTAAAACCCAATCTCGCTCACGCAACTAATCGGCGCCGCCGGCCGCCTCGTAGTACTGCGCCACCAGCCGATCCAGCAACCGTACGCCGTACGCGGTCGCACCCTTCGGCACGCATGGCGCATCCTTCGTGCTCCACGCCATCCCCGCGATATCCAGATGCACCCACGGCTTGCTGTTGACAAAGCGCTGGATGAATTGCGCCGCGCTGATCGAGCCGCCCGGCCGCCCGCCGATGTTCTTCATATCGGCAATGTCGGAACGAATCAGCTTGTCGTACGCCTCCCCCAACGGCATGCGCCAGACCTTCTCGCCTGTCGCCTTCCCGATCGCCGCCAGCTTTTCCGCCAACTCATCATTGTTAGAGAACATTCCGGCATGCTCATGACCGAGCGCGATGATGATCGCCCCGGTCAGCGTCGCCAGGTCGATCATGAACCTCGGATCGAATTTCTCCTGACAGTACCAAAGAACATCCGCCAGCACCAACCGCCCCTCGGCGTCGGTGTTGATCACCTCGATGGTCTGCCCCGAATAGCTCTTCACCACGTCGCCCGGACGCTGCGCGCTGCCGGATGGCATGTTCTCCACCAGCCCGACCAACCCGACCGCGTCGACTTTCGCCTTGCGACCCGCCAGCGCCGCCATCAGCCCGATCACCGTGCCGGCGCCGCCCATGTCCCATTTCATGTCCTCCATCCCGCCGGCCGGCTTGATGGAAATTCCGCCCGTATCGAACGTTACGCCCTTGCCGATGAACGCGATCGGCTTGTCCTTCCGCCGCCCACGCCCGGGCGCACCCTGCCACTGCATCACCACCATGCGCGGCTCGTTCACGCTGCCTTGCGCCACACCCAGTAGCGCACCGAAGCCGAGCCTGGTCATCTCACGCGGCCCCAGCACTTCGACCTTCACGCCGAGCTCGGTAAGCTTCTTGCATCGGTTGGCCATCTCCGCCGGGTTCAGAACGTTCGCCGGCTCGCTCACCAGGTCGCGCGTCAGGAACACGCCGTTTGCCACCCCGGCCAAAGGCTCCCACGCCGACTTGGTCTTCGCCGGGTCGGCAACCAGCAGGGTGACCTTGCCCAACTTCGGCTTGTCCTCCGGCTTTTCCTTGGTGCGATAGCGATCGAAACGATAGCTGCGCAGCGTCGCCCCAAGTGCCACCTGCGACGCCTGCTCCGGGCTGAATGCATGCGCACCTATCGCCGCCGCCGGCTCGCGCGCCAGCAGCGCCGCCGCCGCGCCGCCGGCTTCCTCGAACACCAGCGGCGTAAACTCCGACGGTTTCCCGAGCCCAACCACGATCACGCGCGACAGGCCGGCGCCCGGCGCCAGAATGGTGCAGGTCTTGCCTTTCCCACCTTTGAATTCCGCCGCGGCCAGCGCCCGGGCGATCGCGCCGCCGGTCGCCTCGTCCGCCTGCTGCCACAGTCCCGATGGCATCTCGCCCTCGCTCACCAGCAACGCGAGCGCGCCCGATTTCGGCAACGCGGGCCGGGCGAAGGCGATATCAACCATGGTGGAACCCCCCTGTTTGATGACTGGCATGAACGACTGTAGCAGCGCGTCATGGCTTTGCCATGCCCTTGGCGTGATGGTTTTGTCATACCATTGGAAGCGCATCACGGCTTTGCCATGCTCGTCGCGGGCGCTATCACTCGACGATGACCGAGATCCTGTCCGCCGATCCGTCCGGCATCGCCCGCGCCGCCACGCTGCTGCGCGCCGGCGCGCTGGTAGCGTTCGGCACAGAAACGGTCTACGGGCTGGGAGCAGATGCCACCAACGCGCGCGCGGTGGCCGGGATATTCGCGGCAAAGGGTCGGCCGCATTTCAATCCGCTGATCTGCCACTATCCCAACGCCGCCGCCGCTTTCGCGCAGGTGCAGGCCAATGCGATGGCGCGCAGTCTCGCGGCAACGTTGTGGCCGGGGCCGCTGACCCTGGTGCTGCCGCGCCGGCCCGACTGCCCGGTGGCATTGCTGGCGGGCGCCGGGCTGCAGACGCTGGCGGTGCGCGTGCCGGCTCACGATACCGCGCTGACGCTGCTGCGCGCGATGGATCGGCCGGTCGCGGCACCTTCGGCCAACCGGTCCGGCCAGGTCAGTCCGACCACGGCACGACATGTGCTGGACGGGTTGGCTGGGCGCATCGCCGCGGTGCTCGACAGCGGGGCGTGCGATGTGGGCGTGGAATCAACAGTGCTCGATCTGACCGGGGCACAGCCGGTTTTGCTGCGGCCCGGCGGAGCAACGATCGAGGCGATCGAGTTGCTGGTCGGCCAGGTGGCGCGCGGCATCCCGCACGCCGTCGCGCAGGCTGCCCGCACGCTGCGCTCGCCCGGGCTGCTGGTCTCGCACTACGCGCCCGACGCGCCGGTGCGATTGAACGCAGACGCGGTGCGCGACTATGAGGCGCTGCTGGCGTTCGGGCCGGAACTGCCCGGGGCGGGCGTGACGTTTCAACTCAGCGCGAGCCGCGATCTGACCGAGGCCGCGGCCAACCTGTTCGTCGGGCTGCGCCGGCTTGATGCCGAAGCGGCGCGGTTGGACCTGGCCGACATCGCGGTCATGCCGCTACCGGAGCATGGCCTGGGCCTGGCGATCAACGACCGCCTGCGCCGTGCCGCGGCACCACGCACCGGCGCGTAGCGGCTCGGCCGCGCGGCCCCAAGCCGCCATTGCCAGAGATCTTCAGAGCACCATATTCATACTCATTGAGTAGGTATTATACTCCCTCGACCCGGCGCGCGCGCCAGTTGGAATGCACTGTGCTACGCTATGGTATAATACCATCCGTCCGAGTGATCGACTCTTCCACCGCCCCCCGTCATGCCGGCGAAGGCCGGCATTCACGACTTGTCTTCGTCGCAGCAAAGAAACGCGTGGATACCGGCCTTCGCCGGCATGACGGAGGGCACCGTCGGTGGGTCGATCTCTACGGCCGCTGGTATAAAACACGCCACCGGATCAGGACTTCGCACACCCAGACGGACGCGCAAGTCGCTGCTGTCACGCCTAACTCCCGCGATTGGCCGCCGACATTGACCCACCGAGACACTGCTATACGGTCCGTTTCGCAAACCGCCCTCCCCATGCCGATCCAGACACGAGCCAAGCGCACAGGATTTGGTGATATCGATGTTGTCGAGCAAAGCGAAATACGCCCTCCGCGCCAGCGTCTTCCTGTCGGAGCGCCACCGCGACCAGGCCTGGATCCTGGCATCCGATATCGCTGAGTCTGAGGAGATACCGAAGAAGTTCCTCGAAGCCATCCTGGTGGAACTGCGCGATCACGGCATCATCGACAGCCGCCGCGGACGCTATGGCGGCTGCCGGTTGGCGCACCCGCCGTCGCGCATCTCGGTGGGCGACATCATCCGTATCATCGATGGACCGCTGGCCCTGACCCCCTGCTCCAGCCGCACGCAATATGGCGCCTGCGCCGATTGCGTCGACCCGGTCATCTGCGCACTGCGACCCGTGCTGCAAGAAGCCCGCGATGCGGTTGCCGGCGTGCTGGATGGCTGCACCCTGGCCCAACTCGCCCGCAGCCGCCGGTCAAAATCTTCCACGACACGTCGCGCGGTAGCCTGATCCCTGCTACGGCCGCTCGATAATCCGGCGGAATTTCGCTCAAAAATTTTTTGTTGACAGGGCCGATCGCATTGTGCGCTTAATCCCTATCAGATGAATAGGGTTTAAGCCCGCCGGCGGGACAACGCCGGAATGGTCCCCCACCACGGACAAACTCCGACCAGGAACCTCCTGGCGATCCACCGTCTCGGCGATCCAATGTCTTGCCAATCCAAGGTCTTGCCAATCCACCGCGGCCCCCGGGGCAACTCGACCCAGCGAGGAGCAACACGAATGACACGCGACAGACACGGGCTGAATAGTCCCCGCCTCGATCATTCGCATCGTCACGCCGCCGGGCACACCGCCCGGTCCGAGGCCCATCGCGCGGCGCCGGCATGGCATCGGCACGCCGCCTCCAAGCGTGTGCCCGGCGCACTCTCCGAAAGTTCACCCAACACCGACCTGCCGATCGGTAAAGCCTCCGCGCTGAGCGCCGAAATCATCGACGTGACCCACGGCATCGGACTAAGCGTGCTGTGGACGGTGCTGCGCGATCACGACCGTTCCTCCCGCACAGGCTAGCCGACACACACCACAGCCGGCGCATCGGCGACCCCGGCCGCCAGACCCCCAACACAACCGAAAAACCCCCGGAGGCATCCGCATGTTCTCTCGACGCTCGATCCTTGCCCTAGTGCCGGCCGCGGTCGCGACAGGCACACTCGCCACGCCAACCACCGCGCAACCGGCGCGCAAGCTGCGGGTTGGCTTCCAAAAAGGTGAACCCACGCTGGTCGCCACAAAACAGAACCGCAGCCTGGAAACCGCGCTCGCCCCGCTCGGCGTCGAGGTCGAATGGCTCGAGTTCCCGTTCGGTCCGCCTATGCTCGAAGCGATGCGGGTCCGCAGTGTCGATTTTGGCGGCGTCGGCGACACCCCGCCGATCTTCGCCCAGGCAGCACACGCCGATCTGCTCTATGTCGCGGCATCGCCCTCCGGCACTGCCGCGCTGCTGCTGCCGCCAGGTTCCGAACTGCAAACCCTGCACGACCTGAAAGGCAAGAAGCTGGCTTTCGCGCGCGGCTCCAGCGCCCACAACCTGGCGGTCGCCGCGGTCCAGAAAGCGGGCCTCGCCTGGTCCGATATCGTTCCGGTTCCGTTGGCCCCAGCGGACGCCGCGGCCGCCTTCGAACACGGCAGCATCGACGCATGGGTGATCTGGGATCCGTATTACGCGCTGTATGAAACGCGCCCCGGCGTGCGCGTGCTGGCCACCTCGGCCGACATCGTCGCGCAGAACTCCTTCTATATCGCCAGCCGGGCCTTCGTGACGGCGAACCCGGCAGTCACCGCCAGGACGATCGATACGCTCACAACGGTCGCCGTCTGGTCGCGGGGTCACCGTAACGAACTCGCCGCCCTGCTGGCCGCCGGCACCGGCGTGCCGGTGGATGTCCAGCTAAGGGCAGTCCAGCGCTCACCACTCAAGGTCCTGCCGATGAATGACGCATTCGCCGACAGCCAGCAGCAGGAAGCCGACCGCTTCCACGCGCTGGGCCTGATCCCCACCGCCATCAACGTGCGCACCCAGGTCTGGCGCGTCGGCGCTTGACCCACCCACCGTCAGACGGAGTTTGCATCATGCCTACCAACAAGCTCGACATCTTCTGGTTCCTGCCGACCAGTGGCGATGGTCCCTACCTTGGCTCCAGCCAAGGCCATCGCCCCGCGGACTACGACTACCTGCGCCAGATCGCCGTCGCCGCCGACCGTCTCGGCTATGGCGGTGTGCTGCTGCCCACCGGCCCGCATTGCGAGGATGGCTGGACCTACGCCTCGGCGATTGCCCCGTTTACCGAACGACTGCGCCTGCTGGTGGCGTTGCGCCCGGGCATCCTGACCCCGGCGCTCGCCGCCAGGCAGGCCGCGGCACTGGACCGTATCAGCAACGGCCGGCTGCTGTTGAACGTGGTGGCCGGCGGCAACCCGGCCGAACTCGCCATGGACGGCGTCTACCTCGCGCATGACGACCGCTATGAACAGGCGCATGAGTTCCTGACGATCTGGCGCAACTTGTTCAGCGGCAAGGTGGTTGATTTCTCCGGCCGCTACCTCACCACCGAGGGCGCGCGGCTCGGCTTCGACAGCGTGCAGCGTCCCTATCCGCCGCTATGGTTCGGCGGCTCGTCCGACGCCGGCATCGATGTCGCGGCGGAGCATGCCGATGTCTACCTCACCTGGGCCGAGCCGCCCTCCGCGATCGCCGAAAAGCTCGCCGCGGCACGCGCCAAGGCCGAGGCAAATGGCCGCACCCTGCGCTTCGGCCTGCGCGTGCATCTGATCGTGCGCGAAACGGAAACCGAGGCCTGGGCGGCGGCCGACCGGCTGATCAGCAAACTGTCCGACGACACCATCGCGCGGACCCAGCAGCGCATGCTGGCCGATCTGGACTCGGACGGACAACGCCGGCAGATGGCGTTGCACGGGGGCCGCCGCGACAAGCTCGAGGTCAGTCCCAATCTCTGGGCAGGCGTCGGCCTGGTGCGGCATGGCGTCGGCACCGCCCTGGTCGGCAGCCCGGTGACGGTCGCGGCGCGACTGCGCGAATACCACGCGCTCGGGATCGAAACGGTTATCGCGTCGGGCTACCCGCATCTCGAGGAAGCCTACCGCGTGGCGGAACTGCTGTTCCCGGCGCTTGGCATCGGCCGCGCCAGCGCAACGCCGGCCGGACGCGAATTCAGCTCTGCCCCCAATCGTCCCACCCCAAATCGTTCCACTCCCGATCGGCCCGCCGCAAGCCGGCCCGCCATCACCCGGGCGGCCGCGGAATGAGCGCGCGGTTCGGCGCCCGCCTACGCGGCGCGCTGCCCCGGGGAATACCGATGGCAGTGCCGGTCATCGTGCTGCTGGGATGGCAGGCCGGCGGCGATCTCGGCTGGATCGACCCCGACGTGCTGCCCGCGCCAATCGCGGTCGCGCGCGCCGGTTGGCACTCGCTGCTGTCCGGTGAACTACTGCGCAACGTCGAAATCAGTGCCTGGCGCGCCGCCGTCGGCTTCGCCATCGGCGGCGGCATCGGCTTTACCTTCGGGCTGCTCAACGCATTGTCGGGCCTGGCCGAGAAACTGACCGACAGCACGCTGCAAATGGTGCGCAACATTCCGCACCTGGCGTTGATCCCGCTGGTCATCCTGTGGTTCGGCATCGGCGAGGGAGCAAAAATCTTCCTGGTGGCGCTCGGCGTGTTCTTCCCGATCTACATCAATACGCTGCACGGCGTGCGCTCGGTCGATCCGCACCTGATCGAGATGGGCCGCGCCTACGGCATGTCGCGCGCCGCGCTGATTCGCCGCGTCGTGCTGCCCGGGGCCATGCCCTCGATCTTCGTCGGCCTGCGCTACGGGCTTGGCATCACCTGGCTGACCCTGATCGTTGCGGAGACGATCGCGGCCTCCTCCGGCATCGGCTACATGGCGATGAACGCCCGCGAGTTCATGCTGGTCGATGTCGTGGTGTTCGCCATCCTGATCTACGCCGCCCTGGGCAAGCTCGCCGACAGCGCCGTGCGGGTGCTGGAGCGGGCCTGCCTGGGCTGGAACCCGACCTATCGCCAACAGTGACGGAGCACCCGCGATGAACGCGACAACCGAAACGTTCAGCCGACCCTACCCGCAGCGCCGTGCCCGCGACCTTGCCGAACCGATGCCGCAACGTCCCGTGGCGGTTCGACTGCATGGGTTGGAGAAATCCTTTGGCGCACACACTGTGCTGCGCGGCATCGACCTCGACATCCCTAGCGGCCAGTTCGTCGCCATCGTCGGGCGCAGCGGCTGCGGCAAGAGCACGCTGCTGCGCCTGCTGGCGGGACTGGACACCCCAAGCGCGGGTCACATCGGCATCGGCCGCGATGACAATACGCGCAATGAAAACGGGACGCCCGATGCGGCGCGCCCCAATGCGGCACCCGATGAGCATGTGCGACTGATGTTCCAGGAACCGCGTCTGCTGCCCTGGGCGCGCGTGGGCCGCAATGTGGAGGTAGGGCTGACACGTGCCGAGGACGCGCCCACGCGCCGGCGCCTGGCGCATGAGGCCCTCGCGCGCGTCGGACTAGCCGATCGCGCCGACGACTGGCCCGCGGTGCTGTCCGGCGGCCAGCAGCAGCGTGTCGCGCTGGCCCGCGCGCTGGTCAGCCGTCCTTGGCTGCTGGCGCTGGACGAACCGCTCGGCGCGCTCGATGCGCTGACCCGGCTAGGCATGCAGGAATTGATCGAAGACGTGTGGCGCGCGCAACGTTTCACCGCCGTGCTGGTCACGCACGACGTGGCCGAGGCGGTGACACTGGCCGACCGCGTGCTGGCGCTGGAAGACGGTCGCATCACCGCCGACATCGCGGTCGATCTGCCACGCCCGAGGCGCGGCGGCGATCCGGTCGCGGCGCGGATCGGCGGCCATATCCTCGATCATCTGCTGCGGCATTATCGTTCTGTGTAGGGACTAATACCAGCGGCCGAAAGTCCCAACACTCCCCCGTCATGGCCGGCCCCCGAGTCAAGCGCCTGAGGACAGGCTCCGGCCGCTGGTATAAGCACACCATGCCGCTTCACGATCACACAGCGCCGATATCAGACACCTCGCCTACCGCGCCAGCGGCAGCTTGGTCCCCGCCATCGCCCGCTCCACCACCACAGCGCGACGGAAGCGGAACAACTTGGCGGGCCGGCCGCCAGTCTCGGTGGCAACGCCCCCGGTTTCCTCAACCAGGTCCTGCTGCTCGATCAGGCGGCGGAAATTCTGCTTGTGCAGCCGCCTGCCGGCCAGCGCCTCCACCGCACCCTGCAACTGGCCCAGGCTGAACCAGGGCGGCATCAGCTCGAACACCACGGGGCGGTACTTGATCTTGCCACGCAGCCGCGCGATGGCGGTGGCCAGGATGCGCCGATGGTCGTGCGCCATCGGCTCACCCGGCGCGATCGCACCGCCCGACTCCGGCACCAGCCCCGCCTCCCACAGCGTCTCATAACGCTGCAGCACCAGTTCTTCGTTCCAGGGATGCGGCTTTACCCCGAAATTGATCGCGAGGCGCCGCTGCCGGTCGTAGCGCATCGCGGCATCCGGCGCCGCGTCCGCCCAGGCAAGTAGCGCACCGACCAGCGCATCGGCGGCTTCCTTGTCGGGCTCGCGCCGATCCTCCCAGGGGAAATAGCGATACCAGCTCTGCCATCCCACACCCGCCTCGCCCGCGGCCTCCGCCTGCCCGGCCGTCCGCTCCTCGCGCGTCAACCCGAGATAGGAGATCGAGATCGCCCGCAGCGCCGGATCCGCCGCGCTGCGCCCGCGATCGGCGAAGGTGTAGAGTTGCTCGACGTAACCGAGCGGATGGTGCGTCTGCTGCTCCACCCAGGCGCGCAGCCCGGCCTGCAAGGAGCGGTGCCCGGGCACGAACGGACCGGAGGGCAGCGCAGCGCCGTCCTCCACCGTCAACACGCGCGGATCACCATCCGTCACGGCGACCAGCACCGCGATCAGTTCGGCGGCGACGGCGCCCGCCGGCGCGGCGGCCGGCGGGGCGAATTTGGCGGTTCGCAACGGCATGGAATCGCGCGGATCAATCTCCCCGCCCCAGATGCCACGCCAGCACGGGCGCCGCCAAGCGCCTTCTGGATGCCCGGCCACGCACGACAACAAGCCCCAGCAGCGCCACGGGAAGCAGCCACGCGGCGGCGGGCTCGGCGATGATCTGCGCGTCGGTCGAGGTAAACGGCAAATACTCCCACAGCACCGGCGCGGCCCCGACCTCCAGGTATTGCGCCTGGTTGGGATCGGTCGTGGCGAGCAGGGCGCCGAACCCGGCGGAGGAGCCAATCTCCCCCGGTGCCCACGCGGTGGTTGACGCGACGCCGTAGCCCAGCATGTCGCCGGGCGCGTCGGCGGCGTGACCCAGCGCCTCGGTGTCGGCACCGATGCTGATCGCTGCCAGCAGGCCGGCGTAGGAGGATGATTTCGTCAGCGTCACGCCGCCGATGGTGACGCTGATCGTGGTCGCGCCGGTTCCGGGCGCGGCATCGCTGTACTGATCGTCCGACCCGCTGGCGGTGTAGTGCAGCGTGGTGTCGAAGCTGATGGTGGTGCTCACCGCCTCGCCGGCGAGATCGGCGCCGACCGTGCCGAACGCGCCCAGCGGATCGAAGACATTGGCGGCGATGAAACCGGAGAATGTCACCGAGACCGGCGCGGCGGCGGCGGCGCTGGCCAGAATTAGCAACGGGGCGGCGGCGGCAAGGTGCGACAGGCGGCGCATGGTGACCTTTCCGGTGACACGGCGGGCCGGGTGACACGGCGGGCGGTCCAGCAGGCAGGGCATCCGTCACCGCGTCGATGACGCATGGTGATCGCAAGACAGGGTTAAGAATTCGTTGCGCCGGGGTGGTATCGTCCGCACCCGGTAGGCACACCGATGCAATCGCCCCGGCACCAGCCCCCACCCTCTTCGCACGCCAGCCCGTATGGCTTAAGCAACGTCCGCAGGAGCCGCGGCCGGCTCGGACGCGCCGACACATCGGCCGAAAACCAGGGGGAGGCGTGAAGCGCCGATGAACCGTCCATTCCACGCGGCGCTGACCGTGTTCGCCTTGCTGACGCTCGGGGCCACCGCGCCGGCGCAGCAGCCGACCCAGGCGCAGATCAGCGCCATTCGCAGCGCCTGTCGTGGCGACTATCAGGCGAACTGCGCCGGCGTGCCAACCGGCGGCCAGGCCGCGTTGCAATGCCTGCAACAACATGCCGCCGCAGTCTCGACCGGGTGCCGCAACGCGCTGGCCCCGCTCAGTCCGAAGCCGACCCAGGCGCAAACGGCAACTCCGAAACCGACCGCGGCCGCAGCCGCGCCAGCCCCGCAACTGACACCGCCGGCCGAACGCCTCGCCGCGCAGGCCGCCGCCGCCGCCGCATGGCCGCACACGATCTCCCGCAACGGCGCCAGCATCACCGTCTATCAGCCACAGGCGGTCGAGTGGCCGGGGCGCCAGACCCTGACCGCCCGCGCCGCCGTGGCCGTCACGCCGCCGGGGCGGGAAAAACCCATTCTCGGCACCATCGAACTGACGTTGGCCACGCAAACGGACGAGGCCACGGGGATCGTCCATCTGTCGGACCCAAAGCTGCTGGCCACGCATTTCCCGTCGCTGGACACCGAGCAGGCGCAGACGCTGGACGAGAAGATCCGCGCGGCCCTACCGCAGATGGAAACGCATGAGGTGCCGCTGACGGCGATCCTGCTCAGTCTGAAACAGGCACCGGTGGCGGCGGTCGCGGTGAACAACGACCCGCCGGTGATCTTCACCGCCGACCGGCCCGCCAGCCTTGTGGTGTTCGACGGCGAACCTGTGCTGACGCCGGTCGGCCAAACCGGCCTGCGATTCGCAGTGAACACGAACTGGGATGTGTTTGTCGACCAGGGCACCTGGTACCTGCTCAACAACGGCGTCTGGTTCTCCGCGCCGCAGCCCAACGGCCCCTACGCGCCGGTATCAAAACTGCCTGCGGCGTTCAATGATTTGCCCAAGGACGCGAATTTCGCCGACGTGCGCAAAAGCATCCCGGCGCGACCGCCAAACGCGGGGTATCAGGCGCCACGGATCTTCGTCAGCACCAAACCGGCCGAGATCATCGTCACCGACGGCGCGCCGAGCCTCAAGCCGGTCGAGGGCACCGGTTTGCAGCACGTGGTCAACACCTCCAGCGTGCTGTTCTTCGATCCGGCGCAAAGCAGTTTCTACGTGCAGTTGTCCGGCCGCTGGTTCTCGGCACCGGGGCTCGCGGGGCCCTGGCAATACGCCACCGACAAACTGCCGCCCGACTTCGCGCTGATCCCGCCTGACGGCCCCGATGCCGCGGTCCTCGGCTCGGTGCCAGGCACGGTGCAGGCACAGGAAGCGGTGCTGAAGGCACAGACACCCACCACGGCGACGATCGGGCGTGCCACCGCGAAACTCACCGTCGTGTATTCCGGACCGCCCCATTTCGAGCCGATCCCGGGCACCACCATCCTGGCCGCCGTGAACACCAATGCGCAGGTGCTGAAAATCGGCGAGGCATACTATGCCTGCGACAGCGGCGTGTGGTTCGTCAGCAGGGCACCGACCGGACCCTGGGCGCTCGCCGACAGCATCCCGCAGGTGATCCATAGCATTCCGCCCAGCAGCCCATACTACAATCTGACATACGTGCAGATCTATGCAGTGACGCCGGCCGCCGTGACCTACGGTTATACCGCCGGTTATATGCTTGGTTATGTCAACGGGGGCGTTCTGGTTTACGGCACCGGCTATTACTATCCGCCGGTGGTGATCGCGGGTCCGGTGCCCATCTACTACCCCTTCCCTTACACCTATGCCGGCTCGGTCTGGTACAACACCAACACCGGCGCCTGGGCGCGCGGCGGCACGATCTACGGGCCGTACGGCGGCGCGGCGACACATGGGGCCTACTACAACCCTAACACCGGCGCATGGGCACATGGCGGGGCGGTCTACGGACCGAACGGCGGGGCCGGCGCGTGGTCGGCCTATAACCCCAGCACCGGCAGCTACGCACACGGCAGCGCGTCCTGGAGCAACGGCAGCGGCAGCGCGAACGCCAACTACTACAACGCGCGCACCGGCGTGTCCGGTTCGACCAATCAAAATTGGAACCCTTATGGGCGCTCTGGCTCCAGCACCTTCGCGGGGCCGAACCAGACGGTGAACACGAAAAGCGGCAGCAACGCCAACGGCAGAGCCGGCGGCTTCAGTTCCACGACCGGGGCCGAGGGCGCCGGCTACCACAACAACGTAACCGGCGGCAGCGGCGGCGCGGTGAAGACGCAGAACGGCGACGTGTATGCCGGCCACGACGGCAACGTCTACCAGCACAGCGACAGTGGCTGGTCGAAATACAACAACGGCTCCTGGAACCCGGTGCAGCCGCCATCGCACAACACCGCGAATACGCCGTCGGCCAAGACCACGACGGGCGCGAAACAGCCGACGCAACCCAGCGCGCGCGGCAACCGCATGGAAAGCAGCAACTATCAGCAACTGGAGCAGGATCGGCTCGGCCGCCAGGGTGGCGGCGGTGGTGGTGGTGGCTGGGGTGTGGGCCGCGCTGGCGGCGGCGGCGGCAGGTTTCGGCGCCAGTAGGCACCCGGAGTCCCATTAGACATGCACGCTAGAGACATGCGCGCTGGGGACGTGCGCGCTGGTCGTTTCAGGTCCGGCCGCGCTGGTCGCCATACAGCCGCCGGATCACCTGGGGCATCGTCAGGCCCTGCACCAGCATCGAAAAAACCACGACAGCATAGCACACAACCAGCAGCCGGGCGCGATACTCGGTCGCGGGCAGCGTGAGCGCGAGCGCGATCGATACGCCGCCACGCAGCCCCGCCCAGGTGAGTATCGCCATGCCGCGCCGCTCGTGCCGCCCGTCGCCGCGCAGCACAAGTACCGGCAGGACAACGCCCGCCAGGCGCGAGAACAATGCAAGCGGCAGCGCGCCGATGACGGGCACCAAAAATACGCGGGCGAAATCAATCACAAAAAACTCGAACCCGATCAGCAGGAACAGCATCGCGTTCAGCAACTCGTCGATGACGTGCCAGAACCCGGTGATCTCGTCGATCATCGAGATGCGCTCGGCATTACGCGGATACCGCATGCGCAGCAGCAGCCCGCAGGCGACCACGGCCGTCGGGCCCGATATGCCTAGCAGATCGGCCAGGCGATAGGTGCTGGTGACCAGCGCCAGCGAGATCATCAGCCGAAGCCCAGGCTCATCGACCCATCGCATCACGCGGGCGGCGAGAAAGCCTGTTACGCAGCCGAACGCACCGCCGCCGATGCCCTCGATGGCCAAAGCAGCCGCGACCTGGCCATGGCCAAACAGCCCCTGCTCGCCGTGCGCGAAGCGCAGCATGATCTGAAA
The DNA here is from genome assembly GCA_035696165.1 of Acetobacteraceae bacterium. Taxonomy (GTDB): domain Bacteria; phylum Pseudomonadota; class Alphaproteobacteria; order Acetobacterales; family Acetobacteraceae; genus Palsa-883. The sequence continues at coordinate 31,645 of DASRQX010000413.1, forward strand.
CAACACGACTCCGGCGCCGTCGTTGAACAGGCTTTCACCTGAAATGGCCGTCTTCAGCGCGGTCGGCAGGGGCGCGCGACGCAGCAGCGCATCGACCACGACGGCATCCGTCGGTGCCAGCACGGCGCCCAGCACCATGCACCAGCCCAGCGGGACGGGCGATCCGGCGGCCCAGAACAGCACCCACATCCCGCCACCGAAGACCGCCGTGGCAATGATCACGCTGGCGGTCGCCAGGACCAGCACGGTCCATTTCTGCCGGCGCAGTTCCGTCAGATCGACATGCAGGCTGGCCGCGAACAGCAGCAGGCCGAGCACGATATCCAGCAGCACCTGCGGCATCGCGGCCTCGCCCAGCATGCCGCGCACCCAGCCCGCGAGGTCGGGCGTTACGAAGGGATCGATCACCGCGATCGCCGCGGAGACGCCCAGCGAGCCCAGCAGAAGCGCGATCGCTCGTGGCAGGCCGATGAAGCGATGATTGATCGTCGCGACGAATGCCGCGAGGAACAGCAGGATCGCGACCAGATTGGCGGAGGAGGTCATGCGGCCGCAACGATATCAGCAGGACAGGATTCGTCGAGTCGCATGTCATACCAACGGCCCTTATGCCTGACCGTTCGTTTGGTGTCGGGCCGCTGGTATGATTCTCGGTTTGGCGCGCGGCCGCCCCACCAACCCCACGCGCGATACCAGGCGCCCGAAATGCTGGGAGAGTCAGCATTTCGGGCGCCTGGTATCAGTCCCGTCATGGCCGGCGAAGCATGCCCCGGCGGGGGCCGGCCATCCGCGACTTCGCCTGCCGCACAAAGTCAAGTCGCGGATGGCCGGCCATGACGATGGAGAGTCAATGGTTTCGGCACCTACTATTATCCGACCTGCGAATCGTTGCTGTGCTAGACGACCTGTGCGGGGCCCCAGGGGACGACCGTCCTCTCGCCGGGTGCAGCCCCGTTCCTGTTTTCCGTGGAGGGGTTTATGGAGTTCTACCCATCATTCTCCGATCTCTGGGCGCGGGCGCCCAATCAGCTCGGGGTGACTTTCGCGCCGGTATTCCTGTTCACCATCCTGGCCGAGGCACTGGCAATCCAGGCGCGGCAGGGCCGATATCCGTGGCGGAACACCGGCGTGTCGTTGATGCTGGCGGTCGGGCATTTGGTCAGCCAGGCAGCGGTGCATGGCCTGATATTCTCGGTGATCGCCGCCGGGGTTTACTCGGTGCGGCTGACAACCATTCCGGTTTCCTTCCTGCATTGGCCAGCGCTCGTCGCACTGTTCGTGCTGACCGAGTTGGCGTTCTATGTGGAACATCGGTCGTCGCACCGGGTGGCGCTGCTCTGGGCGTCGCACAGCGTGCACCACAGCACCGAGCGCATGGTGACCTCTGCGGCCTTCCGGCTTTCGTGGACGCCGATCCTGTCGGGGGTGTTCCTGTTCTACCTGCCGATCGTCTGGATCGGGTTCGATCCGGTCTGGGTGTTCGGGATGGCGTCGGCCAGCCTGACGTATCAGTTCTTCGTGCATACCGAACTAGTGCCGCGGATCGGGTGGCTCGAATGGGTGGTGAACACGCCGTCGGCGCACCGGGTACATCACGCGAGCAACCCCGAGTATATCGACAAGAACTTCGGCGGCGTGCTGATGGTGTGGGACCATCTGCTGGGAACCTACCAGGCAGAGCGGCGGGATGTGGCGATCCGCTATGGGCTGTCGCACCCGCGGTCGGCGCCGGCCAATCCGTTCGTGATTGCGTATGGCGGGCTGGCAGACCTGCTACGCGGCGTGGTCCGGGCGGGCAGCTGGCGGGAGCGGCTTACGCTCGTTTTCGGACCGCCGTAGGAGCGCCTCCGGGCGCGCGTGGTCCAAGCAAGTAATCAAGCGCACACAGAGTTACACCGAGTGCACACAGAGTTTCACGGAGAAGTATCAGAAGAATTGATTGCGCTTCGCGCGAAGGCAGCCAGTGTATCCGCGCGTAGCGCCATTTCTGACTTCTCAATGAAACTCTGTGTGCACTCGGTGTAACTCTGTGTGCGCTTGATTTCTTCCTTGGACAGCTCGCCGCACCCCAGCCCTCACCCAGTCTTGGCAATCTTACGCGCAATGAAATCGGGAAACGCATCCGCGGCCTTGGCGCCGCGCAACACGTTGACGCCGTAGTCGTGCTCGACCTGCCATTGCCGCTCCAGGCTCTCGCCCAACTGTTGCAGCAGCAGCGCCTTGACGCCCATCACCGCGCCCCGGTGATTGCCGGCGATCGTCCGCGCGATCTCCATCGTCTTCTCACGCAACTGCGCACGCGGCACCAGGTGATTGAGCAGGCCGATGCGGTAGGCTTCCTCGGCCTCCACCACGCGCGCGGTGAACAGCAGCTCCTTGGCGATCGGCCAGCCGACCTGGTTGGGCAACGACCAGGTCGAGTTGATGCGGCCATAGGCGGCAGCGAGAAACCGAAACTTTGTCGCCTCGCACCCCACCCGCATGTCGAGCGAGGACGCCAGCACGGCGCCACCGCCGAAGGCCAGGCCATTCATCATGCCCATGATCGGCTTGGCGCAAGCCGAAATATCGTAGCTCGGCCGCCCGCTCCGCATCGCGTCGAGCTGTTCGTCGGTGTAGCGCGCGTCGTCCGATAATTGCTCGTGGATGTCGCCACCGGCGGTGAAGGCGCGCTCGCCGGCGCCGGTGACGACGATGCAGCCGATGTCGGGATCGGCCTCCATGGCTTTGACCGCGCTGTGCAGTTCGTGCGACAGGCGGCGGTTCATGGCGTTGAGTTTCTCGGGGCGGTTGAGCGTGATGATGCCGACACCGTCTTCCGTTTCGGTCAGGATGTGTTCGTAGGTCATGGCCGGTTCCTCCCGGGGCTGCATGGGCGCTATGGGTATGGTACTATCAGGCGGTTCGGGCAACGGCCAGTATGCCGTAAACGCTCGAACGCGGAACTGGTAACATCCTCCCCATGCGTTCTGATCTGCCACTGATGACCCCCGCCCTCGCCGACCGGTTCGCCGCGATTGCCCTCGGGCACGTCACCCGCGAGTACCCCA
>DASRQX010000414.1:0-1542 GCA_035696165.1 Acetobacteraceae bacterium
GCCCAGGCGGAACCGTCCCCCGCACAGCACGTCAAGTGATGCGGCCTGCTTCGCCACGAGAACGATCTGGCGCTGCGCCAGGATCAACATCTGGGACGAGAACTCAACCTTCTGGGTGCAGCCGGCGAGAAAGCCGAACAGTACGAACGGATCATGAAACAAATCCGCCGAGGCGTTGCGATCGCGCCAATCCGGCCGGCTCGCCGCATTGACGCCGAGCACATGATCGGGTGCGGAAAGGTCCTGGTAGCCGATCGCCTCGGACACCTGGGCAAATTCGCGAATCGCCGAAGGGTCGCCGCCTACCGCGACGTCGATCAAGGGCAGTGCCACACCAAGCTTCATATTACCTCTCCTACGCTCGGCCCGCCTATACCGGCGGATTGCGACCCCATGCCACAGTTGCGACAGGCACCTCTCGCGCGCTCGGCCGGGACGGTTGGAACGATCGTGGCCTAGTGCAGCGATTCCATGAAACCGCTCACATCATCGGGTTCCGTCAATCGGTCGGCGAGCCGGTCTCAGATACATCGTGACGGAGGTCGTTCCTTTGGAAACGCTGTACTAGGTTGCATCGTTTGCGGGGTTTCGGATCTGTTCGGGTGAGTCAAATATATTAACTATCATTTTCTGCTGCATTGTGCTACACTGGCCGGTCCAATTTGCCCCACGGGAAACCACACCTGTGTACAACTCGTCCCCCGACCCCGACCCCGACCCTACCGTCGCACCGGCCAGGCCGCCCTATATCATCCCGCGCAGGACTTGCGTGACATGGTGCTGACACTCCCCGGCCGCCCGCCGATGGGCCGGAGACCGCCTGGCAGGAGGTGGTGCAGGGCGGCCTTGACAGGCTCGGCGTGCTCGACTCGCGCGATGCGCTCCAGACGATGCCGGCGGTGACGGTGATTGCCACCCATGCCGTCGACGCCTGCCGGCTGGCGTTCGCCCCAGACGCGTCCGCCGTGCAGGCGCTGTGCCAGCGGGCGAGCGCCACCGCGCTGGCGCGCGTGATGGCGGGGGCGATGCGGTCGTTGAAGCAGCTTCGGTTGCAGCCGGCGGTGCCGGCGCGCGACTGGGGCAACGCGGCGGCAGCGCTGGCGGGAGTGCTGCGGGAGGTGCCAGCGCGGCCGGCCGAGGCGGCGCGGAGTGCCAAGGCGGCGGCGGAGGAACCGGCGGAGATCATCCGCTGGATCGATGAGATCGACGACGCGGAGATGAACGAGGAGATCGAGCGGTTGCGGCGCGAGGCGGCGGGTGAGTGGGACAACATGACCAAGCCGGAGTGGCGGGAGTTCTTTGGGTATACGTATACCGGGCCGGTGGCGCCGCTTGAGATGCTGACGCCGGCGTCTCGCGCTGCTGCCGCGGCTGGGGAGGCGTGAGGGCGGGGGGCTCGCTCGCGCCGGGTGGGCTCCTTGGCAACTGCGCGCGGGCCGCGCGAAGCGCCATCGTCCGCGGTGCAGGAAGGCAGGCAAGGATTCGAACCGCAAAAAACGCAAATGGTCCGAGCGGAATTGGGGCTACGGGGACGACCGACCG
>DASRQX010000415.1:0-49951 GCA_035696165.1 Acetobacteraceae bacterium
CCCGGCGCGTTCCGGCTTTGGCTGCTGCGTTTCCTGCTCTGGGCGGTGCAGTACAGCACGCGGCATATCTATGTGCGCGGCCGGCTGTCCCGCGTTGGCACCATCCATTTTGCCCGCTGGGTATTGCTGGATGACAATCAACGGCTGCTCTTCGCCAGCAACTATGATGGCAGCCTGGACAGCTACATGGATGACTTCATCAACAAGGTCGGCTGGGGATTGAACCTCGTGTTCAGCAACGGCATCGGCTATCCGCGCACCAAATTCATGACGCTGGGAGGGGCGAAGAACGAACAGGCGTTCAAATACTACCTCCGTCGCCACCAGCTTCCGACCGACGTCTGGTTCAAGGCGTATCCCGGGCTGACGGCGCTCGACCTGGCGCGCAACAGCCGCATCCGCGCGGAGCTGCAACCGGCGGCGATGAGCGACGATGCCGCGCGGCGTTGGATTTCGCTGATATGACGCGCCCCACCCACGAGGCCGAGGATGTGCAGGGCCTGGTGCAGTCCGGCTATACGCCGCTGACCGAGGCGTGCTTTCTGCTGCTGCGCGTTGTTGACGCGGTGGCGGCGCGGGCTTGGCTTGGGGTGGCACCGGTGACGACTGTGGCGGACTTGGCGCGCCACCAGCCGACAGCACTGCATGTCGCGATCGCGGCCGAGGGGCTGCGCGCGCTGGGCCTGCCCGAAGCGGTGCTGGCCGGATTCAGCGCGCAGTTCCTGTCGGGCATGGCAGGCCAGGCGCAACGATCCCGCCGGCTCGGCGATGTCGGTGCGAATGCCCCGGCGAACTGGGAGTGGGGCGCCCGCGAGGTGCCGCATGTGCTGGTGGCGCTGTATGCCGAGCCGGGCGGTCTGCCGGCGCTGCGCGCATCCGTCGCGACCGCCGAGTTCGACGCCGCGTTCGTAACGATCGCCGACCTGCCGACATCGAACATGGGCGGGCACGAACCGTTCGGTTTTACCGATGGGGTCAGCCAGCCGAACTTCGATCTGTCTAACACACGCCGGCCTGATGCACCGGGCGATGCTGCCCTTGCGTACCGCAACGAGTTGGCAGGTGGGGAACTGCTGCTCGGCTACCCGAACGAATATGGCCACATCACCGACCGGCCGCTGGTCGAGTCGACTTTAGCGGGCGCCGCGGCGCTGCCGCCGGCCGCCGGGGTTGCCGGGCACCGGGACCTGGGGCGCAACGGCACCTACCTGGTGTTCCGCCAGTTGGCCCAGGACGTGCGCGGCTTCTGGCGCTTCGCCGCGGCAAACGCGGCGGCGATGGGCTTGGATGCCACGGGCTTGGCCGAAGCGATGGTCGGCCGGCGCTTGTCGGGCGAGCCCTTGCTGCCGGTTGGGCCGGAACGCCTGCGCGGTGTGGGACCCGATGCGGGTGACGTTCGGCTGAATAACTTTACGTATGCGTCCGATCCGGGCGGGCAACGGTGCCCGCTGGGCGCGCATGTGCGCAGGGCCAATCCGCGCAATGGCGACATGCCCGGCGGACGGCAATCGCTGCTGGCCCAGGCGATCTGCCTGCTGGGGTTCTCCGCCGGTGACGATTTGCGCTACGACGTCATCGCCTCAAGCAGGTTTCATCGGATTCTGCGGCGCGGCCGTGAGTACGGGCAGGCGCTGACGCCGCAGCAGGCGGCCGCAGATGTCCCGCCTGATGTGTCCGAGGTGCCGACCGGGCTGCATTTCATCTGCCTGAACGCCAACATCGCGCGGCAGTTCGAGTTCGTTCAGAATGCGTGGCTGACGAGCGCGAAATTCGACGGGCTGGTTGATGAGGCGGACCCGCTGCTCGGCAATCGCGAGCCGTTTCCCGCGGGTCAGGCGACGGATGGGTTCGGCCGGTTGAGCGAGGTGCCGCGGTTCGTTACGGTGCGCGGGGGTGCGTATTTCTTTATGCCGGGGGTGCGGGCGCTGCGGTTTATTGCTCAGTGTGGGTCGGTGTAGGGCGGGCGGCGTAGGGTGCATTCATGGTGACTGGCGTCCTCGCACCGGGTCCATACCTTTCGCACAATTCGCGGGCTTAGGCCACAGAGCTGGCCAAGGTCAGCGCACGGAGCGCATCGGGTGACGGTGGTGACGCGGCAGGACCCTCACCCTCGGTGCTTCGCGCCTCGACCTCTCCCGCAAGAGCGGGAGAGGCGTACGCAAGCCACGTCAGCCTGTACTTGCTCTGACTATCTGACCCGATAGCGTTACGGTTTTACTACCAGTTTGCGTGGCACGTTTGCCAGGCATTCGACGCCGGTCTCGGTGATGGCGATGCTCTCGGTGATCTCCAGCCCCATCGTTTCGAGCCACAATCCGGTCATGAAGTGGAACGTCATGCCGGGCCGCAATTCGGTGCGATCGCCGGGGCGCAGGCTCATGGTGCGCTCGCCCCAATCCGGCGGGTAGCTCACGCCGATCGGGTAGCCGGTGCGATTGTCCTTGACGATGCCGTGGCGTTTCAATACGGCGAAGAAGGCATTGGCGATGTCCTCGCAGGTGTTGCCCGGCCTGGCCGCGGCGAGGCCCGCGTCCATGCCTTCCAGCGTGGCCTGTTCGGCATCGAGAAACGCCTGAGTCGGATTGCCGAGAAACACCGTGCGCGACAGTGGGCAATGGTAGCGCTTGTGGCAGCCGGCGATCTCGAAGAAGGTGCCTTCGCCCGACTGCATCGGGCGATCGTCCCATGTCAGGTGCGGCGCGGCGGCATCGGCCCCCGAGGGCAGCAGAGGCACAACGGCGGCGTAGTCCCCGCCAAACCCTGCGACGCCGCGAACGCCGGCGTCGAGGATCTCTGCCACCAGATCGTTCTTGCGCATGCCGGGTTCGATCGTTTCAACGATCCGGGTGTGCATGGCCTCGACGATGCGGGCCGCCACTCGCATGTAGTCCAGCTCGGCGGGGCTCTTGACGGCGCGCTGCCAGTTCACCAGTGCCGTCGCGTCCTTGAAACGGACGTTCGGCAGGTGCTGTTGCAGAGACGCGAAGGCGGCGGCCGAGAAGTAGTAGTTGTCCATCTCGACACCGATGACGGCCTGGTCCCAGCCGCGCGCGGCGATCACGGTTGACAGGAAATCCATCGGGTGACGCTCGGTGGATTGTACGTAGTGATCCGCGTAGCTCACGATGTTGTCGTGGCTCAGCCAGGTCGTGCGCATGGCACCCGCCGCATCCTGCGCGCGGCCGTACCAGACCGGCTCGGCATCCTTCGTGAGCAACACGCATTGATGGACGTAGAACGACCAGCCGTCGTAGCCGGTCAGCCAGTTCATGTTGGATGGATCGGTGACGACCAGCAGATCAATGCCGGCGCGCTCCATCGCCACACGGGTTTTGTGCAGCCGATCGGCGAACTCGGTGCGGGTAAAGTTGAGTCTCGGCTCGATCATGTCAGTGGTCCCATCATCCAGCGGCGATCGGCTGGCCGCCGAACACCTCGTTGCCGGTCGGCTCTATGTGCGCCTTGTTGTTCATCCGCTGGCGGAAGCGCGACAGCTCATAATACATCCGCCGACGCGCGCGGCTCTGGTTGCCGAGCGGCCGATGCTCGGCGATGCAGTGCCACGGATTGAACGACAGATTATCGCAGAAGGCGAGCTGTTCGGGCGAGGCGAATTTTTGCCGCGGGATATGCACCCGAGCCGCCGGCACGAAGGGCGAGAGCTTCTCCGGCCAGCGAACGGCAGCGTTCTCGATCGGCATCCGGAAGGGGTCTGATTGCAACTGCAGCATAAGGTCGAACTCGACATCCTGTGCGTCCAGCGTGCGGACCATGTTGTCGCGCAGGTAGTTGTCGGGCGGGGACAGGGGCAGGCGGGGAATCCTGCGATAGACCGTCGAACGGGGGTACACCGAATACATCATCGCCTGCCCCTCGCCGAGCAGGTATGGTACGCAACTCCAGTAGCGCTCGCCCAGCGGATTGCTCTGCGTTTTGTTCCACCACGACTGCATCATCCCGTCTAGCAGATGCGAATCGCCAGGTTTGGTGAAGTAGAACAGCGGCCGGCCTTTCAGGATCCAGGCCTGCAGATTGGCGTTGGCACGAGTATTGGGCGTCACGAAGGTCGGCGTGCAGATCGACAAAAAATCCTGCGTGGCGGTTTCGTCGTCGAGCAGCTTTGCGCCCGGGACGCCCATCAGTTTGATGGCGCAACTGACGAAGCCCACGTCGTCGATGTCGCGCGGCCAGTCCGGACCCGGACCGGAGAAGCGAACCCACGCGGGATAGGTTATAGGCTCGGCGAACACGCCCTTGCGATAGGCCGGCGGCATATCGTCGCGGATGGTCACGGTGCCGCGCACCAGACCGTGCGTCTTGGTGTTGCCGCCGCGCTGGTAGTTGCCGGGCGGCCAGTGCTGTCGCATATATTCTGACATCGTATCCATGATCGACTGCAGGTGCTGTTCCTCGTCCGGCTCCGCGCGTTCTTCGGCGATGGCCAGACCCTCGGGGCGACGCTGGAGGTTGATCAGGTACTGGATCAGCGCCGCGCCCGGCTCGCGCAACACGCTGTCCAGGGGAGCACGAAAGAACGGCTCGAATCGCCGCTCGACATGCAACAGGGAGACGATGGCGTCATGCAACCTTTGCCAGAACATGGGACGAAGTCCTCCCGTTCGCGCCGGCGCCTTAGGCGCGCGAGTCGCTTTCGTCTCGCATAGTAAGCATTTCCTGCCCTCCCGGAGCAAGCTTCCGCGCCCGCCAATGCGTCGGCGGCACGACCCGGGCAGGAGACCATAGGATCATACGGCATCCGCCAGGATCAGCTCGGCCGCACGTTCGCCGACCATCATCACGGCGCTGGCGATGAAGGTGCCGGGAATCCGCGGAAACACCGAGGCATCGGCCACGCGCAGCCCGCGCGTTCCGTGCACGCGCAGCGCACCGTCCAGCACGCCGCCGGCCTGCCGCGGGCCGATCGGGCAGGAGCCGGCCGCGTGGTGGCCCCAGGCATGGTCGCGCACGAACCGTGTCAGTTGCTCGGTCGTGTTCACGTCCGCGCCGGGGAGTATTTCCGTCTCGATCACGCCCTGGCTGATCAGGTGCGCGGTCATTCGTCGAACGAATCTTATACCCGCAACGACGGCGGCCATATCGTCATCCGCGCCCTCGCCTTCGAACGAATTGAACAGGATGTTGGGCGGGTCGCGCGGATCGGCCGAACGCAGCGTAACCCGACCGGCACGATTGGCGGTGTGCGCCTTCAGGATCGCCCAGGTGAGATGATCGTGGCTGTAAGCGATCAGGCGCGAATAGCCGGGGAAATAGCCCTGGAACCGCGCCAGCAGGCCCATGCAGAACAGGTCCGGCAGAGGAACAATCGGGTTAGAACGGCGCGCGACGGCGATCGCCGCGCCGTTGGAGATATACATCCCCTCGCCGCGCATCCATTCCCCATACAACTTGTCGCCGTGTTCGAACCCTGCGCCATCCAGCACCGTCCACGGCGTGGTCATGCGGTTGACCACACCGACCTCGTAACGGTCCTGCAGGTTGCAGCCGACGCCGGGCAGATCGACGACCGGAGCGATGCCGAAAGCCGCCAGCGAACCCGGATTGCCGATCCCGGACAGCATCAGCAGTTGCGGCGTGTTGAAGGCGCCGCCGGCCAGGATGACATCGCCGCGGGCACGCAGCAGGCGCGTCTCGCCGTCGGTGCTTTGTGTGGCCGGATTGGGGGCGGCGTGTGCGCGGTAGAGGCGTTCGCCCTTGCGGTACTCGACACCGGCGACGACGCCGTCCGCATCCAGCACAACCCGCGTCGCCAGTGCATTTGTTTCGATACGCAACCGACCTGGTAAACGCGCGGCCACATCCAGCACCCGCTCGCGCGCGCCGATGCGGCGATGGCGGTTGGTAGACAGCGGCGTGTAACACAGCCCCTCGAATCCCTCGCGCGCCAGGCGGCGGTCGTTCGGATCGGCGTGGCCCTCGAACAGCCGCCACAGTTCCTTCACCGGCCGTCCCTGGTCGTCCAGCGCGACCAGGGCCGATTCCAGCAGGACGCGCAGCAGCGGATCGTCCTCGATCGCGTTGGGCGGCAGCGCGCGCTCGGTGCGCAGCCAGCCACGCCACCCGTGCCCCGTGGGATCGACGCCCAGCAGTCCCGGCATTCGCCATTCCGAGCGGTGATGGCAATCCTCAATGGCGCGGAAATGCCGGGTCATTGCTGCACCGGACCAGCCTGGATCGCCGGTCAGCGCCGCGATCGCGTCCCAATCGGCGTCCGGTGCGACGAGGAAGATCATTGCATTGTGTGCGGTGCAGCCACCCAGACCGGCGGCGCGCGGATACAGCACACCACCCAGCGCCGGCCGGTCGTTCGGGTCACGTTCCTGTTGCGTTTGGTCGGCGTAGTGCCGGACGAAAAAATCCCAGCGCAGCGCGGGGTTTTCCGACGCGAACGGATGAAAGGCCGGTACGTCGTAGTCGTCTGGCAGCCGCGGATCAGGGTCAATGCGCGGGTCGCTGCCGGCTTCCAGCAGGACCACGCGCCGCCCGGATTCCGCCAGCCGAGCCGCAAGTGTGCCGCCGCCGGCGCCCGCGCCGACGACGATATGATCGCAATCGGCATCGGCAACGAGGCGGGCCGTAGGCACGGCGGTCAGAACGTCTTCAGGAACGCGATCAGCGCATGCTTGTCGTCATCCGACAGCGGCGGCTCCCCGGCCAAGCGGTCGGTGCCGAAATAATGCCCGCGGTTGACCACGAAGTCCGGGCACTTGCTGAGTGCCAGCATCGGCTGCGCGAGACTGGCGAATTTCTCTCGCAGCTCGGCATCCGTCGCCCCAGGTGGCGCGCCGCCCAGAACACTCCGCAGCGCATTCGCCAAGGCCAGCATCTTCGCGGCATGGGCCGCCTGCTCCCCCGCGTCGTCGCTCTCGGCCAGGATCTGGATGTTGGCCAGCAGGTTGACCGGCACGCCCGCCGGGATCGGTCCGATGAGAAGATCGCCGGAAGCCGCGAAGACCTGCGGCAGCAAACGATGCAGCAATCCCTGTACCGGCCGCAGCACGTCCGGCACGTAGCCTTCCGGGATGGTGATGGTGCTGCGCACCGTCGTCCTGTCGACCACGCCCGGCACTGCGTCGCCGAGGATCGGGTCGCGAGCGCGCTTTTCCGGCCACAGCAATTGCTCGATCGATGCCTGGAACACTCGCATGCGAGCATCGACCGATGGATCCTGCTCGAACGGGCCGAGGCTGTTGTTGAGCAGGAACGGCGCGGTGGACCACACGCTGATCAGCGACGGCGGCCTGGTGTAACCGCGCCCGCCGGCCGGCATGCGCCATTGGTACGGCTTGCCGGTGAACGGGTCATGCACGGTGATCTCGCCGACAGACGGCAGATCCTTGTAGTCCTCGGACGAAAAATTATCCCAGATGTTGCCGCGCAGCGCGTTGGTCGCGAGCGGGCTGCAGGCGTTGGTTTGCAACAATGTTACCGGCACGCGAAACTCAGCCGAGAGGAAGTTGCCGACCAGGAAATCGGGCGCGTTCACGATGTCGCGCATCTGCCGCTTGTAGTTGTCGGTCTTGGTCCACGACCAATAGGCGTTCCAGCACGACAGATAGCTTGGGCCGGCGCAGCCGTTCGGATCGAGTCCGGCAACCGGGGTTGGTGCCTTGCTGGAATGGCAGCGCGCGCAGGTCTCGGCGAACACCGTCTTGCCGCGATCCAGCACCGCCGCGTCCGTTTCGAGATATTTGGCACCGCCCGGCGCATTACGCAGGTAATCGGGCCGCGCAGCCTTGAGGAAGAACAGCGCGGTTGCCGGTGTTTGCGCCTCAGTGACTTTCCAATAGGTCGAGTTGCGCTCGGCCGTTGCGATCTCGATCGGCGTGATCGGCTTGCCGCCGAGAACCGCGTTGAAATGCGTCAGCCATTCCTCGCTGAACAGGCCGATATTGATGTAGACACGATTGAGCGCGCCGAGCGCGCCGACCGAATCCGAACCGTCCTTGAGCACCCGTGGCGTGAACACGGTGTCGGGCTGCTGATAGAAGCGGGTCAGCGCGGGATCTTTCGTGTAGTCCTGGAATTGCTTGTTGTTGAGTTCCCCGCCCGCCAGATGTTCCTTGCCCCAGCGCATCGCCTCAGCGAGCCGCGGACCGAGTTCATAGATCGCGTTCATCGTTCGCGGATTGTTGATGCTGTCGGTGGATACCAATGAGGTGTCCATCGCGCCGGGACGATAGGTGTGAACAAGCTGGAAGAAGAAGTTGCTGGCCCGGCTGTCATAGATGAACAGCCGATCGACCCACATGAATTGCGCGCCGACAGTGGAGCTGAGATCGGCGAAGGCGGGATGTGTGGCGTCGGCGGGCGGATGGATCGGGCTTGGCCCGACATGGCAGAATCCGCAGCTCATGCCGACGCGGTATGGCCGGATCAGCTTGTCGTCGTCGTAGTATTTCTCGTCGGTGTAGTAGCGTTCCGGATCCCATGCGCGCTTCGCCGCGTCGTCGAAATCGGGATTGGGGAACAGCCGCAGGCCGACGATGCCAGTCGGTTCGCCGTAATACGACCCGACCGGAACCGTGCTGCCGCGTGCGCCGATCGCGACGCCCGGATATTTCTTTGCATCGGCGAACGGATCAGCCGGGCAGTCGGCGCGGCGCTTGTCCAGCCACAGACCGAAATGATCGGGATCCGGCCCGGTCGGCATGTCGAAGCATGGCTCGTTGATCGCGCCCAGATAGCTCCAGCGGGTGTTGCGGTCGAATTTCAGGCCGGGGTGCGAACTGATGACCTTCAGCAGGTCGAAGGCGCCGAACGTGGTGGCGGTCATGCCGTCCCAGAACCGGTCGTTGCCGCCCGACCACACCAGCCAGGTGTTGCGGCCCTGGATCTCCTGCGGGGTCAATGCGATGCCGCCGTCCATGTCGTGGAAGTAGTCTTCGGTGGCGGCGGGAAACGAGGCGGGTTCGCGACCCGCGCGCAAGGCCTCATCACGGATCGGGCCGCCGTGAAGCCACGCGTAGCCGGCGACGGCCGCGATTGCCGCCACGAGCAGCACAAGGACCAGCACACCCCAGCGTCGCATCGACATTCCCCCGGTCGGTCGAGCTAGGAACCACACCTGCCAACCGCGTAACAATAGGGCGATGGCATCAACGATGGCAAGAGCGGCGAGAGTCGCGGCTCGGCGTGGCATCAAATGATCTCGATTTGGCTTCACGTGGCGACATTGGTGCCGGCGTGGCATGCGGCGGGGTGTATTATTGTAGCTTGGGGAGGGCAGGTTCGCTTGGCAGCTTCGGCGGCACGACGCGGATAACGCCTCTGGCGCAGCGTCGCCAGCATCGATATGTTTGGATTATCGCATCGGCCCGATGCTTCGGAGGGCGTGCGCGCTTGGCTGGGCTCGATGAAATGGCAGCATCTGAATCTTGAATATGTCTGGAGAGGTCATGCCCAAGACCATCGTCTTCTGCGCCGACGGGACGTGGAACGGCCCGGGTGAGCCCACCGATGAGGACCAGTCGGTGGTGCCCACCAACGTCTTCAAGTTGTTTTCGAATCTTGCGGGCCAGGACTTGCCTGGAACTTTGCTGCTCGCGAAGGAACAGGAGCGCGCGCTGGTGGACGACAGCGGTGCCGTGCTGCAAATCGCCAAATACCTGTACGGCGTTGGCGACTCCAGTAACTTCCTCGTCCAAATCCTTGGCGGCACGGTCGGCGCCGGACTGATCACACGGATCGTGCGCGGCTATACGTTTATTTCGCGAAATTATCGGGCTGGCGACCGGATCTACATCGTCGGGTTCAGCCGTGGCGCCTACACGGCGCGTGCGCTTGCCGGGATCATCACGGATCAGGGCCTGCTGGATGCCACCCAAATCGACCTCGACGACAAGACGGCTGCGTATCGGCTTGGGTCCGCTGTATGGTACGCGCATCTCAAGACGGTTCGCCGGGCCAATCCGGACCTGCTTGGGCGGTTGGAGGAATACGTGCTCGATTTGCCGGGTTTCCTCGCGAAGCCGCCTGCCACCAATCAACTGATCCGGGCACAGATCGAGACGGTCGCGGTATGGGAGACGGTCGGCGCGCTTGGCATCCCCGAGTTCAACGTGAATGAGGCGCGCGTGGATGCCTTCCAGTTCGCGGATACCAGGTTGAGCACCGCGGTGCGGCACGGCATCCATGCCGTTGCGGTTGACGAGCAGCGTGCCGACTTCACGCCGACGCTGTGGGATGCCGATCCGCGCATCACGCAGGTGTTGTTTCCGGGCGCGCATGCCGATGTCGGCGGGGGCAATCCTGCCAGCGGCGACGAGAGCGCCCTGTCGGACTGTGCCCTGATATGGATGATCGCGCGGCTTACCGACCTTGGGGTCCGGTTCGCCGTCACCCCCACTGCCACGCGGGTGCCCGATCCGGCGGGCGTTGCCCACCAACCCTGGACCCATGCGCCGTGGACCCTCCTGGTGCATCGTCCGCGGGTGTTTCCGGCGGGATTATGTCTCACCCAATGCCTGGTCGATCGCTTGCGTGGCCGACCGGTTGACGCGGCGCCGGGAACGCCACCTGGTCGATATGCGCCCGGGAACTTGGGGGATTACATGATCGGCACCGATCCCGCGAACGGCGTTATTTTGGCGTGAGCGTGGGCGCGGTTTCCCGCGGACGTTTGTCCTGGGTATCCATAACGGCAACAGAACATCGTGCGGCGGGTCCTCGCCCGCTTCATCGGGGAGCTGCGTAGAACAGGTAACGCGCCGTGTAGCGCATCCTCGCCTGCGTCGTCGCCTGCGTTGCATCGCAGATCGTGGCCGGAGCCGCGCCGCCTTGCGTATCGATGCGCCGCACCAGGTCGACGCCGCTGAGAAGCCCGTGTCCGTCGTGCGCTTTGACCCGCAGCAGCAACCAGGTAATGGCGTGCGGTTCCGGCGCGGGTGCCTGCGCGACAACCTCGCCGACGATCTTGCTGCCGTCGTCGAGCTGCCAGCTTGGTCCGGCGAAATGGGTGCCGATCTGCCGCCCGGCCGTATCGAAGAGTGCTGCGTCCGGGGCAATGAATACCCAGTGGTAGCCGTCGTTTGCTTGTTTGCAAGTATAGATCTGTACCCCCTGAGCCGCGGCTTCCAGAAGCAGCTTGGCGTTGGGTGGCGGGGTTATGCTCTGCTCTTGGGCGGTTGCATGGGTGGCGGTGGCTACTAGGGCCAGGCCGGCAAGCGTATCCAGCAAGCCGGCAAGCGTATCCAGCAAGCGGTGGGCCATTGTGGGGGTCCTCGGTCGGTATGGTTCGTTGCGGATGATTCCGGTGCGGCTGCTTGGGTGAGCGTAGACCTATCTTGCCCTGCGCGGGAGAGGTCGGCGAGCGGAGCGGTTGAGCCGCGATGCGGACCAAGGGTGGGGGTGGTGCGCGCGGCAACGTGGTTTCGGTCTGCCTGAATGTGGTTTAATCTTGCGTAGGGCGTATTCGCTTATGCGTCCGTAGCCGGGAGACCTGCCATTCGGCGTTGGCCTATATATTTTGTCGCGGCGCTGCTGGGCACGATGAACGCTCGTGCTGGTGAGCTTTGCCACTTTGCGGGGAGCACCGACTACGCCGGACATTTAGATGTTACCACTAACGTCGGCGCGCGCGCCTTGGACGGCACGATGACGGTCGATGTGATTGGCCGCTTCGCCGGCACACCGATGCCCTTCGTGCATATCAACTATCTGATGCAGGAGATCAGTACCTGGAAATCCGATCAGTTGCAGAGCGTGGCGGTGAACAGCCGCTATATCCTGGACGGCCATGTCGTGCGACAGGAATGGGATTTGTTCAATCTCGGAACAGACGGTCTTGAAGGGTACCGGCTGCAGGGAAAAACCCTTGATGATATTCGGCGTCGATACCCGGCGTTCGTCCGCCACTGGGATCCCGCGGACTTTGGTCAGCCCTGGGTGCAGGACTATCGCCTGGCCGACGCGGAGCGGCGTCCCGACCTTGATCTGCCAGCCTCGTCCGTGCGGCCAGATCTTCGCTCGCCGCTGGCGCTGGCGTTCTATTGGAGCAGGCGGATACCGGGCAATGGACAGGCTGCGACGGTGTTTCTGCCGGGGTTCAAAAAAGACAAGCGTGTCGAGCTGACGATTGCCGCGGCACAGCCGCCGCGTGAGGGGCGGCAGCTCTGGCAAACGACCGTTCGGTATCCCGGTTTGAGCATGACCCATCCGTCCACCGCCACGGCGTGGATTTCGATGGACGGGCACCTGTTGCAGCTCGAGGGAACAGTGCAAAGCGGAATGTATACTGGGTACGGTGTCATTCGGCAGGAGAACTGCAGTGGTACGGCAGAGCCGTCGAGTGCCCGGCACGGATAGACTGGTTATCCGCGCATGCCCCATCCGCACCATCACCGTGCCGTCATTCCGGTGCCGACGGCAGTCGCGATCGTTGCCGGCGGCTGGATGATCAGCTCAGCCAGGAAGGCAGCCGTTTGATCCGTTCCCGCGAGTTAGCGCTTCGCCGCGAAATTCCGGGCCATTGAACTGAAGAAGGCGTAGAGCGCGTCTCCTGCGATCACGCCGGCACCGAAAATCTGCATCGTTTCGGTGTTGCCGGCCTTAATCAGGCGCTCCCACACCGTGCGGCAGGCCACGCCGGCGATTACCGCCCAGCCGGCGACAGGAAAGGCGATCAACAGCCCGGTTGCCAGCAGCACGCCAAGCTGTCGCTTTGGGCCGCCGAGCGCCTGGACGATCGCGCCGGGGATTGCCCAGATCAGCAACGACATTGCAACGGAAGCGGAGGCGCCCGCCTTGATGGTTGCGACATAGACCTTGTCCACCGGCGCCACCAGGTTCTGCGCGAAGAAGCTGGGATAGGCGATCAATACAACAATCGCCGCGACAACAAAGGCGAACATTGCGGCAATCAGTTGCTGGCGCCTGCCGTCCATCTCGAAGCCTGGATCGGTGCCGTAGCCGCGCAACATGTAGCCGGCCTTCAGGTCGTACCCCATGTCAGAGAAGGCCGGCCCGGTCGCCGCCGAGAAGCCGACCAGCAGCGCCAGCGCCACCGGGGGAAAGCCGATCTGCATGCCGATCACCAGCGTGATCAGCGCCACCGCGAAAGCGGGGAACCAGCCGGAGTGCATCGCCGCCAGCCCGACGATTACCTCGTGGATCATGGCGGCGAAGGCGGCGTAGAGCAGGAACAGCAGCAGCATCGGGACGGATAATGCGCCGAGCAGCCCGCCGAACAGCGCGATCACCACGGCAACCGCAACATAGGCGGCGAAGCCGAGGCCGAGTGTGCGGCGAACCTCCGCGGTCGGACGGGTAGTGCCGATGTGACCGGCGTGGCCGACGCCGCGACGCAGGATGATCAAGCCTACCTGCGCGAGCGCGACGATGCCGGCGCCGACCATCATGCCGTGCGGAATATAGGCCGCGTTGATGTCGCCTTGCGGAATGATCGTGGCAAATAGCGGGTGGTTGAACAGCAACTCCGAGTAGCCGCGCAGCAGCAGCCCGATGCCGAACATTGTCAGCGCCCAGATGTTGCCGATGAAGGCGACGCCGAAGGCCGACATCGGAATCCCCGCCAGCCAGTTGCCGGCGATGCCCAGCACCACGCCGATGCCCAGCACCACGGCCTTGCGCCCGCCTTCGTCGCCGGCGCGGATCGCCTCAGCCGCGGCGGCGCCGGGTGGCCAGGCGCCGGTAGCCGGAAATATTTCCGAGTCGAACAGGCGATATAGCATGTAGCCGTCGATCAGCATTGCCAGCGTGACGCCGATGAACATCGGCATTACCAGGTCGGCACGGCCCAGCACGAAGGGTATGCCGATCGGCAGCATCAGCGCGTTGCCGGCGCCGAAGGTGGCGGCGGAGATCGCACTCTGCGCCAGATTCTGCACATGCACGGAACGATAGCGGCGGAACGCGGCCAGCGGGATGCGTGCCAGCACCATGCCGGTGAGCGCGCCGATCAGCGAGGTATTGGCGGTGATGCCGAGCGTAACGATCAGCTGCACGCCGATGATCGCGCCGATCACGCAAAGCGGGGCGATCAGGACGAGCGAGGCGACCGTCACGAAGCGCGGATGCACGCGCGCCTCTAGTTTCGGTAGCGCACCGTGGGCCGTGATTTCGCTCATGCGAGCCCCCTTGTGTTCGCCCTGGAGCGTTTGCCCCAAGCAGTCAGTCCTTGGGTGAACGCCCCTTTGGTGGTCGCGGTTATTCCGCCGCTCGTCCGGATTCCCTTTGCCAACCGTAATCGCGTTCCGCGGCTTCGGGCGATACAATTCCTTCCGCGACATCACGTTCGACCAGCGCGGCCGAGCGTTGGCGCGGGTCGCCATAGCCGGCGCCGCCGGCCAGCCGCACTTCCACGATGCGGTCGGCACGGGTCAGCGTGACCAGTTCCCCGGTGCCGCAGTCGTGCACGACGTCGCCGTCGGGATCCAGCACCACGCCGCGCACGTCACCGCCGTGCCGTCCGCCGGCCAGGCCCTCGACAGTGACGCCGACGCCTTCGGGGTAGACGCTGGCCAATGTCGGCAGGCCGTCGTCGTACAGCTTGCGCAGTCGCGTGCGCACGCCGGTGCCGCCGCGGTGCTTGCCGGGGCCGCCGGAATCGGTAACGAAAGCCTTCTCGATCACCAGCACCGGCGCGCGCTGCTCCATCAACTCCACCGACGTGTTCGCCGCCGAGGTCGGATACAGCAACGCCGACTTGCCGTCGCTGTGCAGGGACCCGCCCTGGCCGGCGCTCATGAAGAAATGATCGGCATAGACACTGCCGTCGACGTTGCGGCCGTAGATGTTGATCGCGACCGGCAGGCCGGTGGCGGCCTGCACGCGCGCGGGCGCCGCGTCGGCCAGGGCGCGAAATATGTTGGGGGCAAGGTACCAGCCGACGCGGGTGCGCAGATTGACCGAGGCAGGTTTTTCGCAGTTCAGCACGGAGCCGAGCGGCGCCTTGACGGTGAACGGGCGATAGCAGCCGGCGTTGCCTCGGACCTCCGGGCTCAGCATGCATTTCAGCGGATAGGTGGCGTGCGCGACGGTGTAGCTTTCGGTACAGTTCAGCCCGCCTTGCGGCAGTTGCGCCGGCGCGCCGGCGAAATCGAGCTCGATGGTATCGCCTGAAACCGTCAGCTTCAAAGGATAGCGCAGCGTTTCGCCCAGCGGGTTGTTCCAGATTTCGGAGTGATAGACGCCATCGGGCAGCGCGCCGATCGCGGCGCGCATCGCCTGCTCGGCGCGGGTCTGCACGACATGGGCGAGCGCGCGCAGATCGTGCATGCCGTACTCGTCCATGAACGCCAGCAACCGTTCCGCACCCAGCGCGTTGGCGGCGACGAAAGAATGGATGTCGCCGAGGACTTCTTCGTTCTTGCGCACGTTCTCGGCGATCAGGTCTATCAGGTCTTGGTTCGGCTCGCCGGCGCGGTACAGGTACATCGGCGGGATCTGGATGCCTTCTTCGTAGATCTCTCGCGCGCGCAGGCTGTCCTTGGTGCCGCCGATGTCGCCGACATGACCGACGGTGCCGGTCAGGGCGACAAGCTGGCCGTCGCGGAAGACCGGGGTGACCACGGCGATGTCGAACAGGTGCCCGGCGCAGAGCCACGGGTCGTTGGTGATCAGCACGTCATTAGGGCGTAACGTTTCGGCAGGGAATTTCCGCAGCATGGCCTGTACGGCGTTCGGCAGGGTCAGGTTGAACACCGGCATGGCGCGCGGCGAATGGGCGAGCGATTCGCCGGCAGCGTCCAGCAGGTCGCAGGCGAAGTCTTGTGCTTCCGATACGATTAGGCTGAAGGCGGTGCGGCACACGGTCTGCCACATCTCCTCGACCACGGTGATCAGGCGGCTCCACATGATTTCCAGCGAGACGGGATCGGCCTCGATCGCCGCCGCGGCTTCCGCGAGCGGGGTCGTTGCGTTGATGCGCGCGGCTGGTGCCGCGGCGAGGCCGATGGTGATTCGTAGGCTGCCGCTGGTGTCGACTGTGACGACGTTGCCAGGTGGGATGATGGTGGTGGCCTCGCGTTCCTCGATTATTGCGGGACCAGTCAGGTGGGTTCCGTGGGTCAGGGCGTAGCGGTCGTAGACAGGGGTGTCGATGAAGCCGTCGTCGAACCAGGCGGGGCGGGTGGTTTTGATTGCGTTAGGACGCGGTTGATCTGCGGCGTGGTGCGGCGATGGTTGGGGCGTGGCGGAAGGCGCTTCGCATTTCTGCTCTACGAGGTGGCAGCCTGTTTCGGTCAGGGCTAGCGCGGGGACCTTGCCGCGGCATCGTACGCGGAACGAGATGGCCTGCACGCCGACGCCACCGTAGACCGCGGTGTAGCGCGCGGCATATATGGTTGCGAAGGCGGTGCGGATCGCCGGCAGCGAGGCCGTGCTGATCGCGCCGTCGGGCAGCGGTACGTCGATCTCGTGCATCTGGCCTTCCAGCCGCATATCGGCGGATCGTTCGGTGACGATGTCGGCCGGCGCCACGCCCGCGGTGATGAGGCGTTCGCGCGCCTCGGCTTCCAATGCGTGCAATGTCGTACCGATTATCGCAGCGGCGTCGGGTGCGTCGAGCTTCACCGGGTGGCTGCGCACCTGCTCGAACGACAGCGGCGCGGCGAGGAAGCCGAGTGCCGAGGCGGCGCCGGACGCCGGCGGAACGATCACCTCCTTGATCCCAAGCACGCGCGCGACCTCGGCAGCGTGCGCCGGGCCGGCGCCGCCGAAGCCGACCATGGCGTAGGCGCGCGGGTCCTTGCCCTTCTCCACGATGTGGATGCGCGCGGCGGCGGCCATGTTCTCTACCACAAGGCGGTGGATACCCCAGGCGGTGTCGATCGCTGACAGGCCTAGTCTAACGCCGACGGTGGTGAGTGCGCGTTCCGCGGCGGTGCGATCCAGTGCCATGCGCCCGCCGAGGAAGAAGCCTGGATCGTAATAACCTAGTAGCAGGTTGGCGTCGGTCACCGTGGGCTCGGCCCCGCCCAGGCCGTAGCAGGCGGGACCGGGATCGGCGCCAGCCGAGTGCGGGCCGACGCGCAGCAGTCCGACCTCGTCGATGGCGGCGATCGAGCCGCCACCTGCGCCGATCTCGATCATATCGATCACCGGTGCCTTGATCGGCAGGCCGGAGCCTTTCTTGAACCGGTGCACCCGCGCCGCTTCCATCATCGGTGCGATCTCGGCCGCGCCCTGCTGGATCAGGCAGGCCTTCGCGGTCGTTCCGCCCATGTCGAAAGAGATCACGTCCGACTTGCCGGCGGCGGCGCCGAAGAGGGCGGTGGCGAGGCCGCCGCCGGCCGGGCCACTTTCCAGCAGGCGGATCGGGAAGGCACACGCGGTTGCCGGCGACAGCAGGCCACCTGCGGAGTGCATCAGGTAAAGCTGTCCACGGAAGCCGCGTGCGTGCAGTTCGTGTTCGAGCTTTTGCAGGTAGCGTGCCACCAGCGGCCGCACGTAGGCGTTGGCACAGGTGGTGACGGTGCGCTGGTACTCCCACAGCTCGGCAACGACTTCTGACGAGATCGAGACTGCGAGATCGGGGAAAGCGGCGCGGATGATCGACGCTGCCTGGCGCTCGTGCGCGGGGTTGCGATAGGCGTGCAGGAAGGCGACGGCGATCGCCTCGGCCCCCTCGTTGACCAGGCGCTGTGCGGCGGCGCGGACGGCGGCGGGATCGAGTGGAGTAATTACGTTGCCGTCGCGATCGATTCGCTCGGGCACTTCCAGGCGGTGGCGGCGTGGCACCAGCGGGACGGGGAATTGCAGGAACAGGTCGTAGATGTCGTAGCGCTGCTCGGTGCCCATATCCAGGATATCGCGGAAGCCTGCGGTAGTGATCAGGCCGAGGCGGGCGCCGGTGCGTTCGATAAGCGCATTCGTTACCAGGGTGGTGCCATGAACGATGTCGGTGATGTCGGCGGGCGTGAGTCCGGCGGCGGCTAGCAGGTCGGTCAGGCCGGCCAGCGCGCCGATGGACGGATCGCGCGGCGTGGTCAGGCATTTGTGCAGGCGTATCTCGGCTCGTGTGGTGTCAAGCAGGATGAAATCGGTGAAGGTGCCGCCGATGTCGAAGCCGATGCGGTAGTGGTCCGGGTGGTGCATGCGGTGGTCCTTGTTGGGTGGGTCACGGGGATTGACCCAGGGTGTATGTCTGGCTTGGGGGGTGAATGGGTTTGCAATCGGGCCATCCGCATGAGGCGGAGTGGGTTGGTTGGCAGCGCCGCCGACCTTCGGTGCGATGTTGCCACCAAGCCCCCTCCCCCCGGCCCCCCTCCCGCAAGGGGGAGCGTCTGCCCCTGGCATGCCCTTGTCCCTGCTGCGGTCACCGCCGATGTTTCGCTATTCAGCTGCCATCCCCTGCCGTGACTTGCGTAATGACCTCACCTTTTCCTGAGTGTAAAGCTCGCTCCAGTTGGCGAACGCCCGATCCGTTACCTTGCGGGGATCGTAGCCACGCTCTGGGATTTGCATCCGCTTGCCGGCGATGTGGACATGGCGAATGCGCGACTTGTCTTGCAGGATCGCGATGTTCTCCAGCGGGGAACCGTCTACCGCGATGAAGTCCGCGAAGCGGCCAGGTTGCAGCACGCCGATCCGATCGCCCTTCGTCATGAAACGCGCGGTGACGGAGGTGGCACAAGCCAGCGCCTCGACCGAAGTGAAGCCCAGATCGTTGACAAAGATCTCCAGTTCGCGCGCGTGCCATTCGCCGTACGGCGTGACCGCGAAACCGGAATCGGTGCCGGTCATCATCGGAATGCCCGCCTTGCGCGCTTTCTGTAGATTACGGCAGCCGATTTCGTACTCGCGCTCCACGTCGGTGATGCGAACCTTGATCGCCGCGGGCTCGTGCGGCTGGGTGAAATCGATTATGTTCCGCGGAAATGTCATTGTCGGGCCGATCGCGCTGCCGGATTTCCCCATCTCATCCAGGCATTCGTCATCCAGGTAGTAGGCATGGAAGATCAGATCAATGCCGGCGCGGGCGGAATAGAGCGTCGCCTCCCGACCGCGGGAATGCGCAACGACCTTCTTGCCGAGGCGGTGCGCTTCGGTGACCATCGCCGTGGTCTCGCCCTGGGTAAAGGCGGCGACCAGTTCGCCGTTGTCTCGGGTCAGGGTTCCGTCCATGGCAAGCTTGATGCAGTCGACACCGTTTTTCACCTGGACGCGGATTTCCTCGATGGCCTCGTCGCGACTGGTGACAAGGCGCCCGATCGAGGTCTC
The DNA here is from genome assembly GCA_035696165.1 of Acetobacteraceae bacterium. GTDB lineage: Bacteria > Pseudomonadota > Alphaproteobacteria > Acetobacterales > Acetobacteraceae > Palsa-883. The sequence continues at coordinate 19,201 of DASRQX010000415.1, forward strand.
GGGCGCGCCGATCCAACTAGGATACCAATCCGTCAGGCCCTGGCGCGTCGTGATGTAGCGGCCGGCGGCGGTGACGCGGGGGCCATCGAACAGACCGAATTCGATGGCGTTTCGCACCGACAGGCTGATCTGCCCGGCATCCCCTGGGGCGCAGATGGACGTGTATCCGGCCGCGATCACCTTCTGCGCGAAGAACATTCCGCGCAACGTGCGGAATTCCAGCGGTTGATAAAGATCGATGTCCTCTTCGCTCTTGGCATTGCCGTAGGCCAGATGCGTGTGCACATCCAGCAGGCCGGGCATGACAAACAGCCTGCTGTAATCAAGCACGGTGTCGTGCAGTGCGACGGGCGGCGCGCCCGCATCGGGACCCGCGTAACGGATGATGCCCGCGTCGTCATAGGTGATGGTGCACGACGCATGAGCGGTCTTCTCGTCACTGGCAAACAGACTTCCGCAGCGCACATGCGTGGTCATGGGTTGGATCCCCTCGGTTGGGCCGCATGCCTGGCCGATGCGGCCAGGCGGGGCGATGCTATAGACAGCATGCCTGGGGCCGCAACCTTTGGAGTGTAGATTTGCCGGTGCATGCCGACATCGCCGGCGCGGGATTCGCCGGGCTGACTGCCGCGATCGCACTGCGATGCCGTGGATGGAGCCGTCGGGGTGCATGAGAAGGACACAGCGCTGCGCGCGTTCGGTGCCGGGTTTTTCATCTGGGAGAACGGACCGCGAGTGCTGCACGCAATCGGCGCGGCCGAGGACGTTGTGCGAGGCGCACACCAGGCTCTGGCTCACTCGCACGCGGCGGAGTTGGCGCGCACACGCGCGCTTGGCAGCGGCATGCGGTGGGACGATTCCGGCATGCGTGCCGCGCTGCACGTTCCGACCGCTACTTGGCCGGACGAGTATGCGACGCTTCGGTTCAACTAGTATTTTCCCGAAGGACCTTGCAGGGCAAGCGGCGGTCGTATCAGAAGAACACCTGCAGAAGATCGAAGATGCCACCGGCGTTGACAAGATCGACGCGCTTCAACCGAATCTTCCAGGTGTCGTCTGCCGGGACCAGATGGTGGGTGATGCCACCACCATGCAGCCGTTGTTCATCGTCGATGAATTCGATCATCTGGAAGCGCGATCGAACGATCAGCGTGCCGTCGGCGTCGTGGCCAGTCAGCCGGACATTGCCGATCAGGCGGCTGGTGCGCACGGGCACACCGAGCGCGCGCGGATGACGCAGCCGACCGATCCGGGCGTGCATCAACGCGCGATCCTCGTAGAATAGCGAAACCTCGCACAGCGGGTCGGTCTGTTCGGGATACGAGGGAACCCAATAGCGGGCGTCGTGGGTGAACAGCGCGAGCCAGGCGTCGTACTCGCCGCTGTCCAGCAATTCGGCCTCCTTGTAGAGGAAGCTCGCAACATCGTCGGTTTCCGTCATGGTGCGGTCGTCGCGCCCATGTAGTCGCGCCAGGCTTGGAATTGGTTACGGATATAGGCCTCGCTCATGGACGTCGAAGGGTCGTTCGTGCCGCGACGGCAATCGATCCACTCGATGCCCTCAGTCGCTAGGCCCTGCTGCACCCGCGCGTAGATCGCGAAATCGTCGTGCTTGATCAGCGAGGATGGTGAATGCGCGGTGTTCGCCAGCACGATCGTCCGCTGGAACAGGTTCCGCGGCGCGCCGACCAGACGCAGGGACCAGATTTCGATCAATGTGCGATCGACCGCTTCCGGAATGATAACGCGCATCTGCAACGATGTCGCCTGCACCGAGGCGCTGGGATAGAACATCGTGCTGAGCCGATTGTCGCTGAGGATATGGTCGGTGTGCTCGGCGCCATGCAGGGCGACAAGCTCTTCGCGATAGGCGCGGAATTGCGGATCGGTGGCGGGGTTGGCGCGGAACGCCGCCATTTCCGTGTGGCCAAAGGGAGAGTTGCGCACGGGCAGTTCGGCCATGCTCTCATAGGTCTGGCCATTGGCGGCGATGACACTCAGCGCGAAGGCGCTGTCGCCGATCGGCGCCGGCTGTTGTTTCGTGCCGTCTCTGGCGGGGTCGATCGAGGGTTGGTGCACGATCATCGGGTGCAGGCCGTCGTGCATGTTCTCCAGATAGATTTTCCAGTTGTTGCGCTGGCGGACCCGGAAGCAACCACCGGCCACTTCCAGCCGTCCGCCCGGGGCGCGGTCCAGCATATTGTCGATCGCGCCTTTGGTGGGTCCGAGAAACTCGTCGAGGTCCGGCCCGGTTGCGGCGAGGCTGGCGAAGATGAAGCCGCGATAGGTGCCCACGCGGGCAACCGGGGCCATGCCCAAGGCGGGATCGCCGGTATCGAATCCGGTCTCGTCATAGCCTTCCATGCACGGCACCGATTGCAGGCGACCGTTGGTCCGGAAGGTCCATGCGTGATAGGGACAGCGGAAACGCCTAACGCGACCGCAACGTTCGGCGACGACAAGTGCGCCGCGGTGCCCGCAGCGATTGTGCAGCACCGCGATATCGCCGTTCTCCTGTCGCACCACCACGAGTTGGCGGCGGGCGATCGAGGCGCGGATGAATGATCCGGCTTCGGGAACCTGGCTCTCGTGCCCGACATAGCACCAGGCGCGCGCGAAGATACGTTCTATCTCCAACTCGAACAGCGCGGCATCCGAATACACCCGGCGGTGGACGCGGCCGGGTTGAACAAGATCGGCGACCTTGCGATCGATCGCGGGTGGTTCACTTGTCATAGGTCTTGCGCGCCCGCTGCAGCACTGCCGGGGGGACGGCGATATCATCCGCCGCGGCCGTCGCGCTGTTCAGATAAAGGTCAAAGCTCTTGTAGGGTACTGGCACTATCGTGGCGGGATTGGCCCCGAGAAGAACGGGAACCGCCACCGACTTCGCCCAGGCGACGCCAAGCTGATATTGATCTACCCCGTAGGACGCCAGCGCCCCGCGCGTGACGCTGGTGGTGTCGAGCGAGAACAGCGGGATCTTGTTGTCGCGCGCCGTTTTCACCACCGCATCGAACGCCGAGGCCAGCGTGTTGTCTTGTGGTGTGAAGATCACGTCCACCCGGCCGACCAGCGATTCGATCCCCGTCTTCACCTCGGCACTCGAGGTGATCTGCGCCTCGACCCAATGCAGGCCGCGCCGCGTCGCTTCGGCTTTGGCCAATGCGTTCACCGCGGTGGAGTTCGTTTCCGCGCCGTTGTAGACGGTGCCGATGGTTTTCGCGTTCGGTAGGATTTCGGTGACCAGGGCGATCATCTCCGCCGCCGGCAGGACACCGTATAGGCCGGTGATGTTGGTCCCCGTCGGCTTGTCCACCGACTGGAGTATCCCAGCGTCCACGGGATTGGTGACACAGCCGAACACCACCGGAACGGTTGTGCCGCGCGCTACCTTGATCGTGGCCTGAACGTTCGGCGTGGTGCAGGGTGCGAGCAGGTCGACGTGATCGGCAACGAATTTCTCGGCGATGTCACGCGCGGTGCCGACGTTGCCTTGGGCGTTCTGGTATTCGAAGACCAGGTTCTTGCCCTGCACGAAGCCGGCATCGCGCAGGCCATCGACGAAGCCGCGGCGCGTTTCGTTCAGCGCTGGATGGTCGACGATCTGGGAAAATCCGATGCGGTAGGTCTTGTCCGGTATTGGCCCGGGCGCGGACTGGGCGTGGACGGGATGGAAGCCCAGCAGCAGGAGGCCGATCATGGGCACCAGCCCGGCAATGACAAACCGGGGCAGGAAGCGTTGCATATGTCGTTTCCTCTCAGTCATTGCGAGGAAGACTAGCCCCGGGTGCAGGCAGCTACCAGCGCTGCTCCATTGCAACCGCGTCCAACCGCTCGGCCATTCGGCGCAGGTCGTTCGCGTTACGTTCGTTCTGCTCGATCGTTTCGGTCAGCACTGGTGCCGCGCCGTCCCTCGGTGAGTAGCCAATGGTGCGTTTTGTTGTCTCGATGTCCCAGCGCATGCCGGGATTGTCGCTCATCAGATTGAGCACGGCGAAGTTGACGTTTTCTGCCAGCACCGCGCGCTCCATCGCCTGGCAAAGGTCGCGGTTGGACAGCCACATCGCCTGCCCCCAGCCACCCCAGCCCATATGCGCGCCGGGCTGGTTGTCGCCGCGCTGCAGGTAGCCGATGCGAAAGCAGATCACCGACAGTCCGTGGCGCGCATGCGCGCTGTGGCCCATCCGCTCGCCAACCAGTTTCGACACGCCATACGGGTTGATTGGATACGGTTCCATATCGGTGGTCAGCGCGCCGTGGCCCGGCCGATGTCCGGCCATCACCCAGTTGGAACTGGCGAACACCACGCGGCGCACGCTGTGCGCCACAGCGGCTTCGAGGACATTCGCCGTAAGGTCGATGTTCAGCCGCTGTGCCGACGCCCAGGAAGTGCGTGGGCTGGGGTTGCCGGCGAGATGAATTACTGTGTCGACATCTGCAAACTGTGCCACCCAGGCGTTGTTCCATTCCGCCAAATCGGCAGGCTGGATTGCAGCATCGCCGCGCGCGTCGATGTCCAGCAGGCGCAGCATCCAGCCCAGGGTGGAGAAATGCGCGCGCAGCTTGCCGCCGATATTGCCGGCGGCGCCGGTGATCATTACGGTTCTATCCATCTTCAATCTCCTGCCCGATTGGTGCACCGATCCCGTCGCCGGTGACTTTCTGCACGGCCGCCGGCGTCGGGTCCACCGGCAGCACCAGGCGAAAGATGGAGCCTTCGCCCAGTCGGCTTGTCACACTGACCTCGCCATCCAGAAGGTTGGCGAAGCTGCGGGTAATCGCCAGGCCGAGGCCGGTGCCGCCGAACTGCCGCGAGGTGGAGCTGTCGGCCTGCACGAAGGCCTGGAACAACCTGCCAAGCTGGGCCTCGGTCATTCCGATACCGGTATCTGCCACCGTGAAGCTTAGCATGGCGGGCTGTTCGCCCTGCCCCCGCTCTTCGCGCCGAACGGTCAGCGAAACCGTGCCATGGTCGGTGAACTTGCAGGCATTGCTGAGCAGATTAAGCAGAGACTGTTTCAACTTAGTTACGTCCGAGCGGATCGTGCCGATCTCGGCCGGGCAATCGAACACCAACGCGTTGGCTTTGCGTGCGGCGAGCGGCTCGACCATCAGCCGGACCTCGTGGGTCAGTGCGGCCACGTCGACGGGTTCGATGAACGCTTCCATGCACCCGGCCTCGATCTTCGCGAGATCGAGGATATCGTTGATCAATCCGAGCAGATGCTGGCCGGCGTTCTCAATCTTGCGCAGGTCGGTCAGCGACGCCGCTTCCCCGGCATCCGCCGCGTCTTCCTGCAGAAGCTGGCTGTAGCCGATGATCGCGTTCAGCGGCGTGCGCAGTTCGTGGCTGATATTGGCGAGGAACTCCGACTTGACCTGGGAGGCACGCACTGCCTCCTGCCGCGCTGCCTCCAGCTCCTGCTGTCGACGTTTCATTTCGGTGATGTCGCTGTAGATCGCCACGGTGCCGCCGTCAGAAGTGCGCCGCTCGCCCACCTGCATCCATCGATCGACGAAGTGGTACTCCATCGTGCCGTGTGGATCGTGATGCCGGCGGAGGCGTTCCGCGACCCAAGCAGTCATTCCGCCTGGCCCGGGATCGACCAGCCCGCGCGTCGCCGCCGCCTCGATCACCGTGCGGAACGGTGTGCCGGGCGACATCAGATCGGCGAGTTCCGGCTGCAGTTGCACGAAATTGGCATTGCACAGCACCAACCGATCCTGCGCGTCGTAGAGCACGAAGCCTTCGTCGATGTTGGCGAGGGCGTCGTCGACCAACTGGCGCTGCGCCTGCGCCTCGCGCTCCAGTCGCGCGCGTTCGGCCTCGCCTTCACGGAACAGCGTGACCGCGCGCGTCATGGCGCCGATCTCGTCGCGTGAGGGCGGCGGCAGCGGAGCGCGCAGGTCGCCGCGCCGTGTTGCGTCCAACGCGGTGACGAGTTGGGCGAGCGGCCGCAGGATCGATCGCAGCACTAGCACCGTCAGCACCGCGGCCAGCAGCAGGGTGAACAGCACCACGGCCAGCGCGGTGCGTGCCGCGGAGGCGCCGGCGGTCACGACTGCGTCGCGCACGTCCTGCTCGCGCTGGCTCAGCGTGCTTTCCAGGTTGACCAGGAGCACGTCTACCTGGCGGCCGTGCCCGCGTGCCTCGGCCAACCGCGCGTTGCCGACCACGCGCTGGCCGGCTGTGTAGGCGTCGACCGCCTGCATGGCCTGCGCGTCGAACGCCGCCACTTCTCGCCTGATTGGCGCTACGAGGTCCGGCTGCCGGTCGGCCAGCATGTCCAGGCGCTGTTCCAACGCCGCGCGGGCTGCCGCGGCGTTACGCTCCGACAACATGAGCTGGCTCACTGCAAGGTCGGTCAGCCAGTAGCGCAGATCGCCGAATGCCTTGTCGACGGCGTGGGTATCGTCGATCAGCGTCAGCAACCGCTGCTGCTCGTCCGCCGTCGCGACGGCGCGGTCGAGCATGCGGATCAGGTAGACGTTCGTAGCGACCGCGATCCCCGCGAGGATCAGCGACAGGGCGATCAGCCTGGTTGCGATCGATACGCGTCCGAGCGGGCTGGAGCGCATCACGCTCAATGCAACAGGGTGATGCTGATGACGCCGCCGAGGTCGCCTTCGGCGAATCCCTCGCGGGGATAGCCGGTGATATCCGTGCTGCCCTTCGGCGTGCCGTGGCAGGCGAGGCAGGAGGCGGCGTAATATTCCGGTACCATCACGCGGAACTCGGTGCCGGCGGCTTCCTGCACGGTCGCGGCGTATGGGGTGCCGCGCACCCAACCGGGTGCGAGGAATTTGTCGGTGATCACCTGCGTTTCGTAGGCATCGGGCCGGGCGGCGCGGTTGCGCACGCGGTCGAGTGGCGCTGTCACCTTGATCGTGGCGGCGCCTTTGGCGCGACGGTCGAATTCCTCGCTGACCAGGCGGCCGAACACCGCCGGAATGAATCCCTTGAAGCCCACGCCCTTGGCGTTGATGTCCGGTTGCGCGGCGTCCATCACCACGACGATGGAGTCCATTAGTGCCTGCATCAGCGTGCCGTCGCGCGAGGCGGGATCGATTGCCATCGGGTTGGTGCCGGTTTTGGATTTGTAGCCGGCGATGGCGTCGGCCAGGACGGTCTTGCCATCCAGGCCCTTCGGGCCTAGCGAAGGGTCGTTGATGCGGGCCTGATTGGCGGAGACCACCGCGCGCCCGGCCTGCAGCATGGCCGCGAGGTTGTCGGCGATGGCGCGGTCCGCCGCGGGATCGGCGGGGGTGGCGGCTGGCGCTTGGGTCAGCAGTGTGAAGGCCAGAAAGAGTGCCGCGAACCTGCCGAGTTTATAGAGGACGAGCATTCTTGTTGGGTTCCCGATACGGCGCCGAGGTCCCTGCCGGCGGCGCACTGGCCGGTCGGGTCGACTTTGATTGGCGTTGGTTCGTTTGTTGCCTGTTGTCAGCCGATGTATAGCATCGCGGGGTGGGGTTGGCGACGCGGCTCGGTGGTGCAGTAAGCGATCGAAGCAATCAATCTGACACAGAGTTACACCGAGTGCACACTGAGTTTAGTGGAGTAGTAGTAGAAGTATTAATGGCGCTTCGCGCGAAGTGGTGTTGCTTGTGGCTCAGTGGGATTTTGTGTGCATTCGGTGTAATTCTGTGTTGGATTGATTGATTGCTGCGATTCCGCCCGGATGACGCGTAGGAGGTGCCGAGGTCAAGCATCGTTTTGATTACGCAATCTGTCTCGCGCGGCGAGCGCTGCGCGTATGATCGGGGTGTAGCCGGTGCAGCGGCATAGGTGGCTGGATGGGAAGAAGTTGCCCTTCTTGGCAGCTCTTGGCAGCCTTAAATTGGGTCAAGTGGTTGCTGAGGCTTTGGGCGTCGGTCGAGACGAGGGCATAGCCGTAAACATGCCTAAATTGCGCACATGGAATATGAAGCACGGTCCGATCAGCGGTCTGGTTTTGACACAAATATCTTGATTTTCGAGAGGCCCACGTGCTCCATCGGTCCGTAAAAATGGGCACTCCGACAATTCACGGGCGAAGAAATACCCCTGGCTGCTTGCCCTCGCGCTGCGGTTTATATCGGCGAGGTTCTGCTCAACGATAACTCCGTCGGGAGCGGAGGATATGAGGGCGAGCGTCGGGGGAGAGGGATGACGGTATGCACCGGGACATCAGGCACGATGAACTCGCCAGCCTGCGCCCGAATGACGCCCCACCTAGTCAATGCGTCAAGCTTCGCGGCGTAGCCGTCTATCCGTTGTTGTTGCAGTCCGTCGAGTTGCCGCGACGGTATCTTCCCGTCCTTCCTCGTAGACAGATACCCGTTCTTCTCCAGATTTTCTTCCTAAGCTTTGGTAAGCTCGCTTCCGGTCACGCCCACCAATTGGATTTCTTGCGCGTCCAGCTCCCTATAACGTGCCCGCATGTACCAGAGGGCAAACAGCTTGTCGATGGCGGGTTTCTGCTCCGGCGATATAGTAGTCGCGTGCCCATAGATTATCGCATTGGCAATCACCTGAAACCTGTCCTCGATTTGCTTCATATACCCGGCTTCCGCGCGCTGGTCCCACGCGCGCCGTGCGCAAAACAGAATGTCGCCCGGCGCTGCCAGACGGACAATACCCCTCAGTTTGTCGCAGACAGACACGCGACCGTTCTGGTTCGCGAACCGCGCTATGCTTCGCGACGGAAATACGTGCTGTTTGAGAGTGAGACCGTTCGGGTTTTTGGGCTGTGTCCGCTCTGCCTCCCTGTTGATGGTACCTTACATTGAGACGTCTGGGCAAGATCCAGAGGCCTCGGCAAGTGTTAAGGCGAGTACGGCGGCCGCTGGACGTCCATGTGTCCCGCCGTTGGTTGGATCTGTGATCATGTCTGCCTCTCACGCGACGTGCATTAGACGAATCCACTTTGGGGGCATCCCGTTCCAGTCCTTAGGGACGTGATAGCCGCGAACGAAGTCCCAACTCCGCTTGGGTGGGAATCTGTTGTTAAGGTTGGTAATCTCGTCGAAGGCATGCCGATGAAGGGTCTGCTGATCTACGAATATCACGTGAGAGACGTAATATTTGACGGACACAATGCGACCTGTGCCTCGCAAAAAGCCGCCTGCGATCCTCCTTAACTCTGCCGTCATGCCCGCTCGCTCAAACCAATGCTGCGAGACCTTCACGAATATTACGCCCGGCTTATCCGCAGGGAACTGGCCCCTGGCGCTGTTCAGCGTATTCCGCACCGAAGCCGGATCGATATCGTGCGCCTCGATCTTGCATTTCGCATCCGCACAAACGATCCGGTGTGAAGGTAAGCAAATCTCAAAATCATAATCTGCCGCGCGAGCATTGCTCGGCACGACAATCCGGAACTGCGTATCGTGGATGTAAAACAACTTCGCAAACTGCAATTCGGCGAAGGTGGCTTAGATCTGTTCCTTCTTGCCGGTGCGGAGGCGATCAACGCACTGGTCAAAACCTTCTACCAACTGCAAGTTGATCAGCATCTCCGCGAGGTCAAAGAGGCGCAGGGAGCTGAGCTCCCTCCGCTCGTCGGTGGAAAAATCCACTTCCAGAAATTCGGTGGGACCCTTGTTGTCTCCGAGTGCCTGGGCGAGGATTTGCTTTTTCGACCCAGTCCTGCCCGAGAAAGCGGTGAAGGACGTATGTGAACAGGTTGGAGTGTCGGCGCCCGTAGTCGCTCTGAACCAGAAGTGGCATGCGAGACAGGAAGGATCGAAGCTGATCCGTGGTCAGTTTGGGCACTATGAGGCTGGGCGCGCTTCCTTCGTCAGCCATGCTGCGGGATCTCGGCATGCACGTTCGGTGGCGGCGCGGAGCGTAGCGCGGCCCGCCCCTGGGAGGTGCAGGACCTCCGGGCCCTGTAGGCAGCCAACAAATCCATGATCCAGCAGTCCAGCTACGACCGAGCAAGGAAGACCGGCCGCTGCCGACTCGCCCGCCCCGGCGGATATCCAACCATTCTCGGCCTCTAGAAGCGGCAGGCCAAGGACGAGCGCCTTTAGCACTTCATAAGTGCAGACCGAAAGGGGAACGGATGACATCGTTCGGGTTTTTTTACCACGCACCGCATAATTTTCTAGAACGCCTTGGGCATCCAAGTTTCAGCCGGTCTGACTCGTTAGGTGCAGTTCGAGTTCGGCCTGGCGTTGGAGATAGCCGAGCACGCCAAAGAGGTTCTGAGCCTGCGGGTTCCCTCGCGGCCCAAACAGACGAATGAGACTCTTCGGCTGGGTGCCCGTCGCCTGGCCGAGCCTCTCGAAACCAATTGTCGCTTTGATATAATCGCGCAAGACCGCCTTGCCGGTCTCACGTCACCGGCGAGCATGGTGTCGATTGCCTCCCGCAGCAACGCCTCGGCGAACGTGGGATCGGTGGCGACATGCCGCTGCACCAGGTCCTTAAAGCTTCTCGTCAAAGCCATCTTACCCACCTTTAGCCCGTGCCGCGCCTCCGCTGGCGGTAGTCGGCCCACATTCCTATCGCCGATGCGATATCGCGCTGGTGCCGCTTCTTGGTGCCCCCGGTCAGAAGGATCACCAACGTGTCACCATCGCGCCCGAAATAGACCCGATAGCCCGGACCAAAGTTGATCCGGTAGTCGAGCACGCCCTCACCAACACCTTTCACATTCGACAAGTTGCCCTGCCCGAGGCGGGCGATTCCATTGTCACCTTCGCGCGCGCTGCCTGATCGAGGCGGCTGAACCACCCATCGAAGGGGCTCCGGCCATCGCGGGGCAGGTAGTAGCGTATTTCCAACACGATGGAGGGCAACACAAGTGTTACCATGAGGTCAATCGGGGCCTGCATCTCATAGGAATATTTGCTTTACTCGGTGTTGTGTTCCTGGTATGTTCACGAACCCATATCAGGAGCACTCAAAATGACCCCGCCCCCCACTCAAATCCCTGCCCTCCCGCTCGACCGCGGCACCCTCGCCGCCATGCAGAGCGCCTCATCGACGGCCTGCCGCCGTGCCCGGGCGCCGGGAACGCGGAGAAAGCCGCACAGCGTGAGGGCGCCTTGGCTTTCCTCGCCGCGTTGCGCCCGGGCGATCCGGTGCAGGCGATGCTTGCCGTCCATATCGCCGCCTCGCACTACGCCGCCATGAATTCTTCCGCAGCGCCGCGCGGGGCGTCCTGTCGGTCGACCTGCACCTGCGCACCATCGGCAGGGCGGTCGCGCTGTGCCGGATGATCGAGCGGTCGATGCGCGATCTCGCCGATCGCCAGGGCATCCCGGCGCGACGACCGGTGCCACGGCCGGTGGTAGTTCGGCTGGCGGCAGTGCCTGCCGCCAGCACGCAGCCGGGCGCCTGAGGCGGTCCGAGCGGAAGCGCCGGCGCAGCCTCCGGTGACCGGGAATCGGCACCGACGCCGCAGCCGTAAGCAGGCGGTGCGGCACTTTGCCGCGGCAGCACGGCGGGCGGGCCTCGACATGGGTGCCGTGGTTGACGCCATACAGGAGCGGTTGCGTGCCGAGGTTGCGGCGCGGGCGGCGGCGCCGGCTGCGGCGGGCGTGGCGTGATTGGTAGGGAAGACCCTATGAACTGTGAGACTGGCGAGGGGTGCGGCGTTGCAGGGTAGGAAAGAATTTTAGCGCAGATGACGGAAGCCGATGCGCGCGGAACACGCCGATGGTGCGGTGGCCTACGGCCTATGAGCCACGCTGGAACATCTGCGTGCTTTGCGTGAATCATCTTGCTTATCTGCGCTGAAATTCTTGCTTCGCGGTGTTGGCATCGCGTGTTGCGGACGTGTTAACTTGGTGCGGTCCGCCAAACGCGCGAAGTGCTGCCAGCCGTGAAGGCGGCGCGAGAGTGACCGGTTGGAAGCTCTGCGCGCAACGGTGCTGGTGCGCCGGCGGCGTGATTGTGGGGAAGACCCTGTACAACGTGAAATGGCCGATGGCGGTGTCGTCGAAATAGCGCTCGCGCCCGGTCAGCAAGGCGGCGTCTTCCACCCGCGGCAGCGAGCGGCCGAGCCAAGGGACGATTGGCTGCGCGGCGACGGGCAGATCCATCGTGTGGTCGCGTTCCTTGGGGGCTTGGGACCCGTTGTCGATCCGTCATTTCCCGCTCGGCCGGCTTGCTCCGAATGAGGTTGACCATCTCGTCGGGTTCCGCAAGGCTTCGGCCGGATCGAGTGGCGTGTGGGCTGTCCGTTGGGGGACCCGCGGGACGCAGGCCTCCACGTCGGCTGGGCTGTCACCGTTTGCAACGATCGCGCATCACGGCGGACACAGTCTCGCCGCATGGTCGCGTTATATACGGTATCAGGTTATACGGTGGGACACCGCTGCATTGCCCGGACGATGGGCTTACCTAAGTGAGTGATTGCCGTCACACGGGTCGGGATGGCAAAATGTTAGGGGTGCACAACGTCGAAATGCCCAACGACCGTGGGCTGGCTGAGACGGGAGAATAGACGATGGCAAGCGAACGACCGGTCCTGATCGTGGATGACGACCCGGCGCTGCGCGCGACGCTGGCGGAGCAGCTCACGGTCGATAGTGAGTTCTCGGCGGCCGAGGCGGCGTGCATCGCCGAGGCTGACACGCTGCTGGCCATGCCCGAGGCGCGATTCGACGCGGTCATCCTGGACGTCGGGCTGCCCGACGGCGACGGGCGCGACTACTGCGTGCGGTTGCGCGGCGAGGGCCACCGCATGCCGATCATCATGCTGACCGGCTCCAACGCCGAGAACGACGTGGTGCGCGGGCTTGACTCGGGGGCGAACGACTACATCTCGAAGCCGTTCCGCCTGGCTGAGTTGCTCGCCCGGCTGCGTGCGCAGTTGCGCAGCTTCGAGAGCAGCGAGGACGCGGTGTTTGCGATCGGGCCCTACATGTTCCGCCCGGCGGCCAAGCTGCTGCAGGACCCGGGCCGGGGCCGGCGCATCCGCCTGACCGAGAAGGAGGCCGCGATCCTAAAGTTCCTGTATCGCGCGGGCACTCATGCGGTCGCTCGCCAGGTGCTGCTGAACGAGGTGTGGGGCTACAATGCATCGGTCACCACGCACACGCTGGAGACGCACATCTACCGGCTGCGGCAGAAGATCGAGCCGGACCCGGGCAATGCGCGTCTGCTGATCACCGAAGGCGGCGGGTATCGGCTTGATCCCGAGGGCGCGCCGGCGATCGCTGCCTGAACCTGGCGGATGCCGGGGCGCGCGCGTACCAAGCGCGCCTGGCGTTCGAGTCGTGCGGCGCCCAGGCGGCGTTTGACCTGCATCGGACGTGGAAGCGGGCGCTACAGCGCCAGTTCGACGCAGACCGGGACGTGGTCCGACCCGCGGTCCCAATCCCGCGCGTCCTTCAGCACGGTGTGTCGGCGTAGCGCGCCCTGGAGGTCCGGGGTTATCCAGACGTGGTCGAGCCGTCGCCCTCGGTCGGACAGCCGCCAATCGCGGTTGCGATACGACCACCAGGTGAACAGTTTTTCCTCCGCCGGCACGAAATGGCGGATGGCGTCGATGAAGCCGGTGTTCTGCCAGGCGAGCAGCCCCGCGGTCTCGGGTGGGGTGTGGCTGACCACGTCCAGAAGCTGCTTGTGGCTCCAGACATCGTGCTCCAGCGGCGCGATGTTCAGGTCGCCGACCAGGACGGTGCGTGCAAGGCCGGTGCGTGCCGCGAACCAGGCGCGGGCTTCGGCGATGAAATCCAGCTTGTGCCCGTATTTCGGGTTCTGCACGCGATCGGGGATGTCGCCGCCGGCCGGGACGTAGAAGTCGTGCAGCTCGACCGGCCCGCCTTTGGCCTCGACCGAGACAGCGAGATGGCGGCAGTCGCCCCTGGCGCACCAGTCGGGGGCGGTGTCGAGCACCTCGATGGGCCGGCGCGAGAAGATCGCCACGCCGTTGTAGCCCTTCATCCCGCGCCATGCGGCGTGCGGGTAGCCGAGTTCGACCTTGGCCTGATGCGGGAACAGATCGTCCGGCACCTTGGTTTCCTGCAGGCAGATCAGGTCCGGGTCGAGGGCGCTGACCAGTTCATGCAACAGGGGAAGCCGAAGCCGTAGTGAATTGATATTCCAGGTCGCAATGCGCAGGGTGCCGTTGGTTGCGGCAGTCGGCACGCTGCGGCGCACCGCCATCAGGCGATGCGCGTCCGCACAGTGCCGACGCCCTCCACGATGCCCTCCAGCAGATCGCCACGTTCCACCGCCGAGACCCCTTCGGGGGTGCCGGTGAAGACAAGGTCACCGGGCGCGAGGCGGACGAGGCCGGAAAGGTAGGCGATCGTCTCCGGCACGCTCCAGATCATCTTGGACAGGTCCGAGGTCTGGCGGACGGCGCCATTCACCTTGAGCTCGATCAGGCCGGTGGCGGGGTGGCCGGCCTTCGCCGCGGGGACCATAAGGCCGATCGGCGCGGAGTGATCGAAGCCCTTGCCCATGTCCCAAGGTTTGCCTTCCTTTTTCGCCGCGTTCTGCAGGTCGCGGCGGGTCATATCCAGGCCGGCGGCGTAGCCCCAGACGTGGCGCAGCGCGTCCGCCTCCTTGATGTTGCTGCCGCCTTCGCCCAGGGCGACGACCAGCTCCACCTCGTGGTGGAGTTGCTTGCTCTGCGGGGGATAGGGCATGTCGGCGCCGTTCAGCAGCAGGGCGTCGGCCGGCTTCATGAAGAAGAACGGCGGCTCGCGGTCGGGATCGCTGCCCATTTCGCGGGCATGCTCGGCGTAGTTGCGGCCGACGCAGAAGACACGGCGGACCGGGAAGGCTCCGCCGCCGGCGACAGGGACGGCGATGACGGCGGGTGGGGGGATGACGAAGTCGGCCATGAGGGCTCCTGCGGCGGGCGAAGGCGCGACAATAGCGGCCTGTCGGGTTTGGGTGAATACATGGCGAGGTTGCGGATTCGCCCGGCCCCGGGAAGATCCGGCACCACCCTCACCCGCGTAGCAACTGCGCCGCGACCTCTCTCCCGCGAAGAGCGGGAGAGGAGTACGGTTAGCGTGGCGATACAAGTTGTGACGATCGAGCTCCAGGAGGCGCTGCAATGCGTGTGCTCACCAGCCTGCCACAGGATGATTTGCGCAAGACCGCCGCCGCCGCACAGGCTGCCGAGGCCGCCGGCTACGACGGCGCGCTGACGATGGAGAACAAGAACGATCCGTTCCTGGCGCATGCGATCGCCGCGGTCTCCACCGAGCGGATGCAACTCGGCACGTCCGTGGCGATCGCGTTTCCGCGCAGCCCGATGGTGGTGGCGAACACGTCCTGGGACCTGCAGATTGCCTCGCGCGGGCGCTTCGTGCTGGGGATCGGTCCGCAGATCCGCCCGCACAACGAGCGGCGGTTCTCGGTGCCTTGGACGGCGCCGGCGCCACGGCTGCGCGAATATATCCAGTCGCTGCGCGCCATCTGGACCGCGTGGGAGAAGGGCGAGCGTCTGCGCTACGAGGGCAAGCACTACACCTTCACGCTGATGCCGCCATATTTCGTTCCGGCCTCGCAGCACCTGGGGATGGTGCCGATCACGCTTGCCGCGGTCGGTCCGCATTCGCTGCGCCTGGCCGGTGAAGTCGCCGACGGCGTGCGCCTGCACGGGTTCTGCACGCGCCGCTACCTGACCGAGGAAATCGTGCCGCGCCTGACCGAAGGCATGGCGCGCAGCGGGCGCGACCGCGCCAGTTTCGAGATCACCGGGGGCGGCTTCATCGCTACCGGGGCGGACAACGACGCCGTCGCGAAGATGGTCGAATACACGCGCGGCCGCATCGCCTTCTACGGCTCCACCCCCGGCTATTGGCCCGTGCTGGAACTGCACGGGCTGGGCGATCTCGGGCGCAAGCTCAACGCCATGTCGAAGGCGTGCAAGTGGGCGGAGATGGCGGCCGAAGTGTCCGACGATGTCGTTGCGCTGTTCACCGCGATCGGCACCTACGCCGAGATCACCGCGGCGATCGAACGGCGATTCGGCGGCTTATCCGACGCGCTGAATGTCGGTGGGACCACGCTCGCGCCTACCGGCCTGCCGTCCGATCTGCTGGACGACACCAAGCGTATCACTACGCCGTTCACCGGCTATCGCACGGCGTGGTGACGTAGCGGGCGCCGCCAGGACAAGTGGTTCGTTGACGGTGGCCAGGTTGGGACTGAGGCATGGATCGTGCTCCGCCAGCGACCCCCAGCGCAGCACAAGATAGGCGCGTTCCCGGCGAACCCCTTCAAGCTGTTCGACGCTCAGGTCCGGCCCGCGCGACGCGGCGTCGTGATGATACAACTCGGCGCACGGCGTGCAGACCACACGCCAGCCGCGCGCGCAGTGGCAGGCAGAAATCAAGATCGTTGTTGGTAACAGCGAGATGTTCGGGTTCGAGGCCGTCCACGGTTTCGAACACGGCGCGACGCATGACCATGCAGGCGCCGGTCACCGCCGCGACGCTGCGCGTATGGCGCAGCATGCCGCCATGGCCGGGATCGTGGCGCGCGGCGCCTCGGCACAAGTGGCCGGTGACCGCCCCCGGGCCGATGGTCATGCCGGCATGCTGCAGCATTCCATGGGGTAGAGCAGGCGCGTGCCGACAATGCCAGTGTCCGGTTGTTGCGCGAGGGTGATCATCTCACGCAGTCAGGCTGGGTTGATGACGTCGATGTCGTTGTTGAGCAGGACGATGACCTCACCGTGTGCTTCGCGCACGGCGGCGTTGTTCATCGCGGACCAGTTGAAGGGGCCGGGGTGGCGAAGGACGCGGATGCGTGGGTCCGTGGCCAGGCGGGTTAGCAGGCGCGCGGTACGGCGTTCGCGGCTGTCGTTATCGATGATGAGGAGTTCGATCGGGGCGTAGTCGGTGCGGTTGAGCAGGCCGTCGACGCAGCGGGCGAGCAGGGTGGCGTGGTCGCGTGTGGGGATGATGATGGAGACAAGTGGTCGCGCAAGGGTATCGCCCTGGGCTGGTGGGCTTGGGTCACGCAGCGGACAAGGGGTGGCGGGGCGGGTCTGCGAGCAACGGGCCGCAGTTCGTGTTTCGCGCCGACCCCTCCCCTCAACCTTGGTCCGCTTCGCGGCCCGAGCCCTCAAGGGGAGGGGGAGCATGCCGATCGCGTTCCTCATGTGAAACAATACAGCCGGGATGTGCCTGACCGCCTCCGGCGGCACCGCGTTTGCGGCACGCTGCGCGACTTCGCGTAGGGCGGCGCGACTTGTCACCTTAGTGACGCCTAGCCGATCCAGCAATCGGCGCCGATATACCCCGGTGAAACCGAGCCGGTCACACTCGGTCGCCAACACCGGATCCCATGCCGGCTTGAACCACGGTTTGATCCGACGCCCGTCGGGATCGAGCTGATCCTCGGCGGCATAGACCAACTCGACCGACCGTGCCGCCGCAACCGCTGCCGCGATGTGGTACAGCGCCGTCGGTGCCAGGCGCGTTCCGGCGGGCAGGAACAGCATCACATCGCCACTCGGCGCCTCGGTCAGGCACCAGGCGGGATAAAGCTGCGCCTCAAGCGACTCCAATGTCATTGCTTCGCCGGCGTGATCACCGCGGAACACGACGACACCGACCGTCGGCCGCCACGCGAGACGGTCAATCGCCATCCGGGTCGCGGCAAGCTGCTCCGCGCAAGGCGTGTCATAGACAGCCACCCAGGCGCGATAGTTGGTGTCCGTTAGCGCCAGGCGGAGCAGCGGGGGATCGGCGATCGGCAGTGGCGCGCGACCTTCCGCCGCCCCGCGGCGCAGATAGTGCGAAGCCGGATCGATACCGGCGGTCGCGACGTCCGGGTATGTGGCGCGATACCAGCGCGCGTCGAACGCCGGCGAGGCGCGCAGCAGCCGGGCCGCGCGTTGCAATCGCCACCAGGCGCGCAGGTGGTCGCCAAGCTGTCCGCTCCGCAGCCTGCGCAGCAGCAGCACGCAGGATTGCACTGCCGTGCGCTCGGCTGCGGCGATATCCGCTATCGTGCCCTCCAGACCGCCCCCCCCGGTCCTCGGGGCGTGCGCACTGGTCGCTGATAGGCACGATCTGATGAATCCCCGGTAAACCGCCGGCGATTGGGTCCCGCGAATCAGCTCAATGCGGGACGTTTCTCGGCCCAGGGTTGCACCGCCTCGAACGCGGCCGCCGCTTGCAGCACGCCAAGGTCGTCGAACCGCCGGCCGACCACCTGCAACCCGACCGGCAGCCCGTCCGCGGTGAAGCCGCATGGCACACTGGCGGCGGGGTTCCACGACATGTTGAATGGGTAGGAGAATTCGGCCCAGCTCAGCCAGTCCCAGTCGTGCGACGGCCAGTGTTTGGGCATCAGCAGTTCGGCGGGGAAGGCGGCAACCGAGACGGCGGGGGTCAGCAGGAAGTCCCAGTCCTCGAACCAATGATTGATCGCGGAGACGTAGGCCATCTTGCGCTCGCGCCACAGCAGGTAGTCGACGACCGACATCTTCGCGCCTGCCTCGATGCAGGCGACGAGGCCCGGGTCCATCTGGTTGGCCCATTGCTTCAGCTTCGGGGCCAGTCGCGCCACGTGTGCCGGCCAGAAGAAGCGGACCATTTCGGGGCCGTCTTTCGCCCAGGGCGTGGGAACCTCCTCGACCGTAGCGCCGAGTTCGGTGAAGCGCGCGGCGGAGGCCTTGACCAGCGCCGCCACCTCGGGATCGACGCGGGCGTGGCCGAGGTCCGGGCTGTAGACGATGCGCTTGCCCTTGATGCCCTGATGCAGGCGGCCGGTGTAGTCGGCTGGCCCGGCCTCCAGCGTCGTATGGTCCAGCGGGTGCGGGCCGGCCATGACTTCCAGCATCAGGGCGGCATCGGCGACGCTGCGGCTCATTGGCCCGCTGTGCGAGGTGTAGTCGCCGGTGGAAACCGGATAGGCCGGCACGCGCCCGAAGCTGGGCTTCAGTCCGAACACGCCGCAGAAATGCGACGGCATACGGATCGATCCGGCGCCGTCGCTGCCCTGGTGCAGGTGGCCGAAGCCCGCGGCGGCGGCCGCGCCGGCACCGGCGGACGACGCGCCCGCGTTGTAGCCGTGCTTCCATGGGTTATGGGTGATGCCGGTCAGCGGGCTCTCGCTGACGCCTTTCCAGCCGTATTCCGAGGTGGTGGTCTTGCCGATCACGATCGCGCCGGCGTCCTGCAGGCGGGTGACGAAGGGAGTGTCCTCGGTGGGTTGGTTGCCCTTCAGCATCAATGTGCCGAACTCGGTCGGCAGGTCCTTGGTGATCGCCAGGTCCTTGATGGTGGTCGGCAGGCCATGCAGGGGTCCGATTGGGCCGCCGCCCATCAGCGCTGTCTCGGCCTGTTTCGCCTGCGTCATCGCCCGGTCGGCGCCCAGGTTGGCGAAGGCATTGACGCGCGGGTTCAGCGCAGTGATCCGCCGCAGCGTTGCTTCCATCACTTCCACCGGGGAGATCTGCTTGGTGCGGATGAGCTCCGCGAGCTTCGTTGCGGTGGTGAAGGCTAGCGTCTCGTCGTCCATGGTGGCTCCATTGCGTTTCAGTACATGTCGTGTTAGTTAGTATGTCGCACGGCCGCCGGAGATGTCGAACACTGCTCCGGTGGAAAAGCTGCATTCCTCGCTCGCCAGCCAGCAGACCAGGGCGGCGATCTCATCGACCTCACCGAAGCGGCCGAGTGGGATTTTCGACAGCATGAAATCGAGGTGTTGCGGCGTCATCTGGTCGAACATCGGCGTGCGGACGGCCGCGGGGGCGACGCAGTTCACGCGGATCTCGGTGGTCGCCAATTCCTTGCCCAGTGATTTGGTCAGCGCGATCACGCCGGCCTTCGACGCCGAATAGGCCGACGCGTTGGGATTGCCCTCCTTGCCGGCGATCGAGGCGATGTTGACGATGCGCCCGTAGCCCGATTTCTGCATGTGCGGCACGACGGCACGGTTGCAGTAGAAGACGCCGTTCAGGTTGACGTCCATCACGCGGTTCCAGGCGTCGATTGGGTAGTCAGCGACGGGCGCGTTCGGCCCGGTGATGCCGGCCGAGGCGATCAGGATGTCGATGCGGCCGATGGCGCGTATGGTCTCCGCCGCTGCGTCGCGCACCGCGTCGGCGTCGGAGACATCGACGGCGACCGTGTGTGTGGTGCCGCGCGAGCGTGCCTGCACATCGCCCAACGTGCCGGCATCGCGGTCCCATAGCGACAGCCGCGCGCCCTCCGATGCCAACCGCGCGACGATGCCGGCGCCGATGCCGGACACTCCGCCGGTCACCACCGCACACCGCTCTTCGAAGCGTCCCGCCATCATTGCCCCCGCTGTTTGTCCCTGCATAGTCAAGACATCGGTGGGACGATCCGGCAAGGCGTGTGCTGGGCGGCTTTCCCGTTGGCACACGCTGCGGTTGTGTGACATCACCGCGTCGTGATGAACGGGTCCCTGACCTTTGCGGCCGCTCTTGCCGATTTTCTCGATTGGTCGCTGCGGCCTGGGGTGCCGATGGCGTATATCGTTTTCATGATTCGGGGGCGTGGCCGGCGCGGGATTGGTACTGCTCGATGCCTGCTCGGTCACGTTGGGGGATAGGTCCCGGCTCGGACTGACCCATGGCTGGCGGCGGACCCCGAAGGCGATGGTGGTGTGGACGATTGGTGCGCTCTCGCGTCGGGCTTTGGCCTCGTGGCGCGAATCTTCGAGCCGATACCCTTGAGTGCATTGCTGGCGGCGGTAACGTGGCGTGGTTTTCTCCGACTGTTGCTGTCGATGGTGCAACATCGGGAGGAACAGAAACTGGACCATGGTGGAGATACGTGATGAGTGGATTTCTTGCCGCGGCCCTTGGCTACCGTGAGTTCTGGTCCGGGGATCAGGTGAGGGCGTTGGTCGCACGTCACCGAGAGACTGCGGCAAGCCTCTATCCCTCGTCTCACGAGTCGACTGTCAAAATCGATGCAAGAGACATCCGCCTGATGCTTTTGTTCGCAACACCCACGCAGCGCTCGTGGCTGGCAGTTGGCGGCAACTCCGTTTATTGCGTGCTGGACGATTTGCGCAAGGAGGAGGCGCGGGTTCAACCGCCCGCGAAGCGCACTGATGTTCACCCTGCGAAGGCCAACCATGA
Source organism: Acetobacteraceae bacterium (assembly GCA_035696165.1). Taxonomy (GTDB): domain Bacteria; phylum Pseudomonadota; class Alphaproteobacteria; order Acetobacterales; family Acetobacteraceae; genus Palsa-883. The sequence continues at coordinate 40,236 of DASRQX010000415.1, forward strand.
TCACTCACCGACGAGCGGCATCCTGCACCTGGGCGCGGACGGCAGGGACTGGCTCTACTCAAAGGATCTGTTTCAGGACCGGGATGTGGTTGATGCTGTCCGGCAGCTCATAGGCGACGATAACACCTGATCGTTGCGATGACCCGCTTCATCGGCGCTATCGACCAGGGCACGACTAGCAGCCGTTTCATTGTGTTCGATCGCACCGGCGCGACGGTAGCGATGGCGCAGCGTGAGCATCGGCAGATTTTCCCCCAGCCCGGCTGGATCGAGCACGATCCGATGGAGATTCTGGGCAACACGCGGGTGGTGATCGCGGAGGCATTGCGCGGCTCGGGGTTGAGCCCGCGCGACCTGGCGGCGGTGGGGATTACCAATCAGCGCGAGACAACATTGCTGTGGGATCGCGCGACCGGCGCACCGGTGCACAATGCGCTGGTGTGGCAGGACACGCGGGTCGATCCGCTGGTAGCCGAGTATGCGCGCGAAGGCGGCCAGGACCGGTTCCGTGCCGCCACCGGCCTGCCGCTGGCGAGCTATTTCAGCGCGCTGAAGCTGCGCTGGCTGCTGGATCATGTGCCGGCGGCCCAGGCGCGCGCCGAAGCGGGCGACCTGATGTTCGGGACGATCGATAGCTGGCTGATGTGGCATCTGGCGGGCGTTCATGTCACGGACGTGACGAATGCCAGCCGCACGCAGTTGATGAACCTGGCGACGCTGGATTGGGACGCATCGTTGCTGTTGGCGTTCGGGGTTCCCGCTTCGGTGCTGTCGCGGATCGTTGCGTCCTCCGGCGTGGTGGCGACGTCGCGTGGTGAGCTGGACGGCGTGCCGATCGCCGGCATCCTGGGAGATCAGCAGGCCGCGCTGGTCGGGCAAACCTGCTTCGCGCCGGGGGAGGCGAAGAACACCTACGGGACCGGGTGTTTTCTGCTGTTGAACACTGGAACGCTGCCGGTTGCCTCGACCAGCGGGCTGGTCACCACGGTAGCGTATCGGTTGGGTGACGCGCCGGCGTGCTACGCGCTGGAGGGGTCCATCGCGATCACCGGGGCGCTGGTGCAGTGGCTGCGCGATAATCTGGGGCTGATCGGATCGAGCGCGGAAATCGAGGCGTTGGCGGCGAGCGTGGAGGACAATGGCGGGGTGTATTTCGTGCCGGCGTTCTCCGGGCTGTATGCGCCGTATTGGCGGGCGGATGCGAGGGGCGTGATCGCCGGGCTGACGCGCTACGCCGGCAAGGGGCACCTTGCGCGCGCGGTGCTGGAGGCGACCGCGTATCAGACGATGGATGTAGTTGCGGCGATGGAACGGGACTCCGGGGTGAAGATGCACTCGCTGCGCGTCGACGGCGGCATGGTGGTGAACGAGATGCTGATGCAGTTCCAGGCGGATATCCTCGACGTTCCGGTGGCGCGGCCGGCGGTGATCGAAACGACAGCGCTCGGGGCGGCTTATGCGGCGGGGCTGGCGGTGGGGTATTGGCGCGATCTGCACGATCTGCGGGGGAACTGGGGCGTGGCGCGGACCTGGGAGCCGCGCATGGGTGACGAGACCCGCGCCGGACTTGCCGCAGGCTGGCACAAGGCGGTGGAGCGGTCGCTTGGGTGGGCGTAGATCGGCGGCGCTCGGGTCGCTTGTGTCGGGCTCACGCGCGAGGCCGCCTGTCGTGAGGTCCCTCGGCGGTTCTGATCGGTACGGCCACTTGTGGTAGCGTGTGACGCAGAATTCAGCCTGCGCGGAGGATGCGATGCTGCAAACCTACGAGGGTGGGTGGCACTGCGGCAAAGTACGATTCCGTGTCCAAGGCGATCTGGCGGACGCAGCGGACTGCAATTGCTCGCTCTGCACGATGAAAGGCTTCCTGCATCTCGTCGGGCCGCGCGAGCAGTTCACGCTGTTGACCGGCGAGGACGCGATCACGACTTACCTGTTCGGCACCCATGCCGCCAAGCACACTTTCTGCCGGCATTGCGGCATCCACTCCTTCTATGTGCCTCGGTCGAATCCGGACGGTTTCAGTGTCAATATTTGTTGTCTCGATGGCGTGGATATCGCCGCGGTTCGGCCACATGCGTTCGATGGACAGCACTGGGAAGAAACGATGCCCGCCCGCCGTGAGGCCGGCGCGACGTAAGGGCTCAGCGCAGGATAACCGAATCGTCTCACCGTACGCACGATTGTCGCGTCCGTCATGCCGGCGCATGCCGGCATCCACGACTTTGCTGGCGGCACGAAGGCAAATCGTGGATGCCGGCATGCGCCGGCATGACGCTGTGAGCGCGAGTCGTGCTCTACTTGAAGCGGTTATCTCGCCTCAGGCCCTAACGTGCTATGATCGGGCCTCACTCCTATCGCGAAACCTGTCCGGTCTCGTCCATTGGTTGAAGCTCAAAGGCCGGGTAACGCGTTGCCAGATCGTTGAAGGACTCCACTGCCGATCCCTTCGGAACCGGGAAGAAACGCTGCACCTCGCTTGCGAAACGGTCGAGGTAGGCTTTGAGCACCGGTGGACGCATCGCAGGCGGAAGTTCGTGAACGGCATAGCGATGGCGGCGCATCGCGCGGATGAGCACGATTTGACCGGCCGCGCGAGCACTGCGGACCCAGTTGGAATTGCCCCGGGCGCAGACCAGATATCGGCGCCCTCCGAATTCGAGCGGGTCCACCGGAAGCGAGATCATCTTGCCACTCTTTCGACCACGAACTTCAAGAACGTAGAAGTGGCCGCGGATGAGACCAATCCGAATGAGCGAAGTGAGGATGCGCCCAAACACATGTTCGGCGGTGCTCGGCCTTAGGTAATTCAATGCATTCTCGGGCATCGATCTGTCCCTGTGCAACGGCCTACGGAGCCTTGTATCACATGAAGCCAGGATTGAGCTGCAGATGCGGGTGGGCAAGGCTTATGCGGCCGCGACGGCAATGCCGCCGGGTGCGAAACGACGTGCCGCCGGCGTCGCCGCCGCGCGGATTGTCGGCGTCTAGTGGCACGCATCTCTGGTTGCATTTCTTCTTGTTGGCGGACAGTCAGCGACGTCAGATCGCCGTGCACGCAACAATGCCAGACAATGTACGAATGGGCAGCTTCGGCGGCGGCGTCACGAAGAGGATGACCGGGTCAAGCCCGGGCATTACGGGGGTCTGAACCTACGATCGGACTGGGTCCGGACCGGCGATCAAGACAGACGCCGACCAATCGGACGCCGGCACATCAGATGCCAGCCGCGAAGCGTGCGGCGCCGGCGCCGGCAAGCCGGCCAAACACCACACCGGCGACCAGGCCGGTGCCGCTGCCGTAGTTGTGGTAATACAGCCCGCCGACAATCTCCCCGGCAGCAAACAGTCCCAGTATGCGCGTGCCGGTGACATCTTCCACCTCGGCTGCGGTGGTCACTTTCAGGCCGCCGAAGGTGAACGTGATCCCACAGGTGACGCCATAGGCCTCGTACGGCGGGGTATCCAGCCGGTTGGCCCAGTTGGTCTTGTCGATGGGCAGGCCCTGGGTGCGCAGCCCATCATGGACGTTGGGGTTGAACGGAACGTCCGGGCGTGGCGCCGCGTTGTAGGCGTGCACGGTCTCCAGGAAGGCGCGCGGATCGACGCCGGTGAGTTTGGGTGCCAGTTCCTCGAACGTGTTGGCGGTCTCCTTGGTGATGCGGCTGATGCGGTACTCCTCGCGCAGCAGGTGCGTCACCTTCTGGTCGAAGATCTGCCAGGCGAACAACCCGGGCTGCTGCATCACCGCGTGGCCGTACTTGGCGTAGGTGTACGAATGGAAATCCAGCCCCTCGTCCAGGAAGCGCTCGCCGCGCGCATTGACCAGGATGCTGAACGGATAGTTGTGCTTCTGGAACCGATCGCCCACGCTGATGTCGCCGTAGGGTGGCGCATTCATGTCCCACTGCACGGCGTGCGCGCCGGACCAGTGGCCGGCGGTGGCGGCACCGATATCGGTCGCCATGCGGTGGCCCCAGCCCATGTTGAAACGGGTGCCGCGCACCTTCGCCAGGTCGTAATTGGGACCGAGGTAGCGGGCGCGCCATTCCGGGTTGGATTCGAATCCGCCGCAGGCGAGCACCACGGATTTCGCCGCCACGTCGTGCGCCACGCCGCGCTTTCGCACGCGGACGCCGCGTACCCGGGCATCGTCATAGAGCAACGCCACTGCCATGGTCTGGTAATGCACCGGGATGCCGGCACGTTCCAACGCCTCATGCAGGGTTTGCGTCAGATGCAATCCGCCGCCCAGGATGTGGCAGGCCAGGCCACCCCAGAACTTGAATTTTCCATCGACCTTGAAGGCCTGACGGCCAAGCGCGGGCTGGAAGCGAACACCATGCTTCTTCAACCACAACGCGGCGGCGTAGCTGTTGCAGATCAGCACCTCGGTCAGCTCAGGATCACAGCGGTACTCGGTCAGGCGCACCATGTCGTCGAAATACTGCGCGTCGGCATAGGTGCCGAAGTCGATGTTGGCGAGATCGAGTTCAGCGATGTCGGGTGCCAGCGCGCGCAGATCGTGGACGCCGTGATGGACGAAGCGGAAGGCGCCACCGGTGAAGGCCGAGTTGCCGGCGCGGGATTCGATTGGCGCGACCTCGATCAGCGCGACGGTGGCACCGGTCTCGCGCGCTGCCAGGGCCGCATTGGCCGCGGCGTTGCCGGCGCCGATCACCAAGACGTCGAGCGGAGCGGTCTGATTTGGCATAGGGTGTTCTCCCGCCCGCCAGGAAAGGTCGCGCGGACGGTGGTGTCAACGCACGCCATGCGCGAGTCGGGGCGCGATTCCGGCGCGGCCCGACCTTGGGTAGTGTCTCGGCTTGACTTGGCGGAACACCCCGGGTTTGTGTGCCGCCCCTCGATTGACCGGGAAGACGCAGATGCACCCCTATCGCACCCACACTTGCGGCGCCTTGCGCGCTGCCGACGCCGGCACCGTGGCGCGCCTGTCGGGCTGGGTGCATGCCAAGCGCGACCATGGCGGACTGCAATTCATCGATTTGCGTGACCATTACGGCATCACTCAGTGCGTATTTGCCGCGGGCGCCCCCGCCTTCGCCGCGGCTGACGCGGTGCGGGTCGAGAGCGTCATCACCGTCACCGGCCAGGTGGTGCCGCGCGAGCCCGGCACGGTGAACCCGAAGCTGCTGACCGGTGAGATCGAGCTGAAGGCGACCGATCTGGTCGTGCAGTCGGCCGCCGAGGTGTTGCCCATCCAGGTCGCGGGCGAGGAGAAATTCCCCGACGAACTGCGGCTGAAATACCGCTTCATCGACCTGCGGCGCGACAAGACGCATCGCAACATGATGCTGCGCGCGGGGGTGATCGCCTCGATCCGGCGCCGGATGATCGATGCCGGATTCACCGAGTTCCAGACGCCGATCCTGACCGCGTCAAGCCCGGAGGGCGCACGCGACTTCCTGGTGCCGTCGCGGCTGCATCCGGGAAAATTCTACGCGCTGCCGCAGGCGCCGCAGCAGTTCAAGCAGCTTCTCATGGTTGCCGGGTTCGACCGGTATTTCCAGATCGCGCCGTGCTTTCGCGACGAGGCCAGCCGCGCCGATCGATCGCCCGGCGAATTCTATCAGCTCGACTTTGAGATGAGCTACGTCACGCAAGACGACGTGTTCAAGACGATCGAGCCGGTGATCGCCGGCGTGTTTGAGGAGTTCGCCGAGGGCCGCGCGGTGACCGCCCCGCCATTCCGGCGCATTCCGTACGAGCAGGCGATGCTGGACTATGGCAGCGACAAGCCGGACTTGCGCAACCCGTTGGTGATCCGCGACGTGACCGCGCAGTTTGCGGGATCAGGCTTTGGGCTGTTCGCTCGCCTGGCCGAAGCGGGTCAGGTGATCCGAGCGATCCCCGCGCCTGGAGCGGCGTCGCGGCCCAGGAGCTTCTTCGACAAACTGAACGAATGGGCGCGCGCCGAGGGTGCAAGCGGCCTCGGCTACATCATCTATGACGCAACCGAAGCGCGCGGTCCGATCGCGCGCAACCTGGAACCAGACCGGGCGGAGGCGATCCGTGTGGCCTGCGGCCTGCGGCCGGGTGATGCGGTGTTCTTCGCAGCGGGCAAGCAGGACGAAACAGGCAAGTTCGCCGGCCTGGTGCGCACACGACTGGGCGAGGAGCTGGGCCTTGTGGAAAAGGGTGCCTTCCGTTTCTGCTGGATCACCGATTTCCCAATGTACGAGTTGAACGAAGAAACCAGGCAGATCGACTTCAGCCATAACCCGTTCAGCATGCCGCAGGGTGGACTGGAGGCGCTGAACACCCAGGACCCGCTGACTATAAAAGCGTTCCAGTACGACATCGTCTGCAACGGCATCGAGCTGTCATCCGGCGCGATCCGCAACCATCGCCCGGACATCATGATCCGCGCCTTCGAAATCGCCGGCTACACGGCTGCCGACGTGGAGGCTCGTTTCGGCGGCATGCTGAATGCATTCCGCTACGGCGCGCCGCCGCATGGCGGGTCGGCGCCAGGGATCGACCGCATCGTCATGCTGTTGGCCGACGAGCCCAACATCCGCGAGGTGATCCTGTTCCCGCTGAACCAGCAGGGCGAGGACCTGATGATGGGCGCCCCGGCCGAGATTCCCCCTGCGCGATTGAAGGAGCTGTCGTTGCAGCTTGATCTGCCGCCGAAGCCGAAGACGGGGTGAGGCAAGCGTATGTCGTGCGGCGCTGCGCGCGAGCCCCAATTGGCCGGTGATCGACATCGCCTTCGGCCGGGGCTTCGGTAGCCTGACAACCTTCAATCGCAGCATTGCCTGCTGCTTCGGCACGACCCCAAGCGATGTCAGTATCGCGGCGAGGCGTTCCGAAAACGCGCCGGCCGGTTAATCCCGGCCATCGCCGGCGCCTCCGGCGGGTTCGTTACGCACCAATTGCGCTCAATGGGAAACTGTACTGCGCGCGTTGTAACGACGGGCAGCGCGGCGGCATTCATAGTCACGGCAGGATGCGATGCCCGGTCCTGTGATGACCGGGCATCGTTTCGAAATCTGAAATCGCGTCGTGCGATCGCTGCGCACGCCGCGGCAATTCCTGAACTCGCGGCTGTTTACGCCGCAGCATGCGGTTGCGGCGATCCGCCGCATGTCGGCGTTCGTCATGCGTACTGTGCTCCGCCTGAACCGATCCCTGTGTGCCCCCACGCGGTGACCTTGCGATGACGACCTCTAATGTGGGTGACGGCCAGTCCACGACGAGCCTGACACTGCATCCCCAGGACAGCGAAAACGTCTTTTCCGGTGGCAGATCCATCGACACGACGATCCTCCATGCGGGCACGGAGACTGTCTACGCCGGCGGTGTCGCGAGCTTCACCACGATCAGCGACGATGGCTATCAGGTGATCTCGGTCGGCGGCTTCGCGACCGGCGCGACGGTCGATTTCGGCGGTATCGAGGGCCTTTCCTTCAGCGGAACAGCGCGCGGCATTACGGTTGAGAGCTCGGGCAACCAGACGGTCGAGGAACTCGGCAGCTCGATTGACGCAATTGTTCACAGCAGCGGCACCGAAACGATTGCCGGCGGCGCGCTTTCGATCGCGACGACGATCAGTTCCGGCGGATTCGAAACCGTCGCCTCCGGCGGTGTCACGAGCGACACCACGGTCAGGGGCGATTACGAAATCATCCATGCCGGTGCCGTCGTAGAAGATACGATCATGAGCGGCGGCTCCGCGGTCATCCTGGGATCTGCGGTCTCGACGATCATCCGCGGCGGTTATGAGGGCATCTCCGGCGGTACCGCGACCGACACGACAGTCAGCAGCAGTGGGTACCTGACTATTTCCACGGGCGGCTTCGCAAGCGACACGACCGTCAGCCGCGACGGCTATGAATATGTTTTCAGCGGCATGGCAAACAACACGACGGGCGACAGCGGCGGAACGGATTTCGTTTCCTCCGGCGGCGCCGTGAACTTTACGACCATCGCCAGCGGTGGCCTTGAGTACATCTACTTCAGTGGTGTGGCACGAGGCACGAGGATCGACAGCGGCGGCGACCAATTCATCCTGAGCGGCGGCTCCGCGGGCGGCGCGGCGATCGACGGCGGCAAGCAGTACGTCTATTCCGGTGCTACCGCGAACTTCACGACGGTCGTCGGCGGCGACGAATTCATCTACTCCGGCGCCGTCGCGTACGCCACGACGATCAGCCACGACGGTCTGGTGGAGGTTGAGTCCCCTACCGGAATCGCGATCGCCACCACGGTCAGAAGCGCTGCTGATCTGTATGTCGCCGCCGGTTCCGTCAACTTCGCGACGATCAGCAGCGGTGGCTATGATCACGTTTCTTACGGTGTAACGAACGGCACGACTGTCCTCAACGGCGGCAGCGAGAACATCGTCGATGGCGGCGTCGCTGTCAGCACGACGATCAGCAGCGGCGGGACCGAGTACGTCGCTTCCTGTGGGGTGGCGAGCGACATCACGCTGGTGCCCGGCGGGACGATCGACGTCAGGTATTTCGCGTATGCCAGCGGCGGCACGGCGAATTTGACCTCATCAAGCGACGTGCTGATCGTCACCGAGGGCGGCCACACCTATACCCAGCAAATGTCGGGCAGCTATGCCGGCGAATATTTTCACCTCGACCCCGACACCGGCACTGGAACGCTGATCACCGAGAACGGCAATCCCTGCTACTGCGAAGGAACTCCTATCCTGACCATATTCGGCGAGGTTTCGGTCGAGAACCTGGCCATCGGCGATCAGATCATTACGGTGGACGGCGTCGCGCGGGCGATCCGGTGGATAGGCCATCGTCACGTCGAACTGCTCCGCCACAAGGCGCCCGCGCTGGTTCGACCAATTATCATCCACGCCGATGCGTTTGCGGATGGAGTACCTCGCTGCGACCTGTGGCTTTCCCCGGATCATGCAGTACTGCTGGACGGCGTACTCGTTCCAGTCACGCAGTTGATCAATGGCGCGAGCGTGCAGCGCGACATCCAGTGCCGTGCCGTCGCCTTCTATCACGTGGAACTTGACGCGCACGACATCCTGTTGGCCGAGAATTTGCCCGCCGAGAGCTATCTCGATACCGGCAATCGCAAGCACTTCGAAAACGCCGGCATGTCGATCGTCCTGCATCCCGATTTCGGCGACGGGCAGGCCCGGCACGTGGTGGAATCCTGCAGACCCTTCGCCGACGACGTTACCGGTGTAGAATGGACATGGCAACGCATCGCCACGCGCGCCACGCTGCTGGGCTTTCACGTGCCGGTGGATTTCGAGACCACGGCGGACCCGGAGCTGCACATCGCAATCGACGGACGGGTGATCAGGCCGATCGGTGCCCAGGCCGGGCGCCTCGTGTTCGCGCTGCCGCCGGGGGGGTGGGCAGGTGCGCCTGGTTTCGCGTGCAGCCGCGCCTTGCGATGGGCAACCGTGGGTGGAGGATCGCCGGCGGCTGGGGGTCATGGTGTCGCGGTTGACGTCGCGCTGCGGCGATGCGGTCGAGCCGATTCCACTGGACCATCCGATGCTTGTCGACGGTTGGTGGGCCGTGGAGGGCGCTGCTCGACGACTGTGGCGATGGACTGATGGTGATGCCGCACTCCCCTGGCACACGCCGACAACGCGATCCTCGAGGTCGAATTGGGCGGCACAATGGCGTATCCGTTACAATCCCCAGGGCACGATGAGCAGGAACGCGTGGTCGCCCCGGGACGTGCCGAACGCGTTGCCTGAGTAT
>DASRQX010000416.1:0-6770 GCA_035696165.1 Acetobacteraceae bacterium
ACGTCAGCGCGAGGCGGGATATAAGCGCGATCACCGATCGCCATTGTCCATGTAGAACCCCCTCGCTTCCCTTCCCCCCCACCCCATAGCATCCTCTCCACCCGGAGGCCGCCGCATGAAGATCATCGCCGTCGAGACCAGCCTGACCCGCATCCCATTCGACATGGGCGCCAAGCCTGTCTCGTTCGGCGGTGTCGGTTGGCAGGCCCTGAACACGCTATGGGTCCGCATCGTCACCGACCAGGGTCTGGAAGGCTGGGGCGAAGGCTTCGGCCACGCCTGCGTCGCGGCCACCAAGACGGTGTGCGACACGCAACTCGCCCCCGCCATCCTAGGCCAGGACGCGCGCGACGTCGCCGGGCTGCGCGCCCGCCTGTCCAAAACATTCCACCTCTTCGGCCGCAACGGCCCGCACATCTACGCGCTGTCCGCGCTCGACATCGCCCTATGGGACATCGCCGGCAAGGCCGCCGGGCTACCACTATGGCGGCTGTGGGGCGGCACGCCGCGCACCCACCTGACCGCGTACGCCAGCCTGCTGCGCTACGGCGCGCCCGACCTCGTCGGCGCGGCCGCGGCGCGTGCCATCGCGCGCGGCTACCATGACATCAAGCTGCACGAAATCGAAGTCCCAATGATCCGCGCCGCGCGTGAGGCCATCGGCCCGGACACCAGGCTGATGGTCGACGTCAACTGCCCCTGGACGGTCACCGAGGCGATCGACCGCGCGCGTGCCTTCCGCAAATTCGACTTGACCTGGCTCGAGGAACCGGTCTGGCCGCCCGAGGATCATTCCGGCCTCGCACGCGTCCGCGCCGAGGGCATCCGCATCGCAGCCGGCGAAAACACCGGCGGCCTGCACGACTTCCAGCACGCCTTCGCCGCCGGCGCGCAGGACATCGCGCAGCCCAGCGTAATAAAAATAGGCGGCCCATCCGCGGTGTTTGAGATCGCCGCGCTGGCCAAGGCGCACGGCGTCCGGTTGGTGCCCCACAACGCCTATTTTGGCGCTGGGCATCTGGCGTCGCTGCACCTCAACACGACGCTGGCGCCTGACGAACCGCTGGAGCGGCTGTTCATCGACATGGAGGCGAACCCGTACCACGACCTGGTGCTGGCGGAAGACGGCAACGCGGCGGTCCCGTCCGGCCCCGGTCTGGGCCGCGATCCAGACCCCGAGGTGCTGCGCCGCTACCAACTTGCCGACCCGACCATCCACCGCCTGTAGCGGCCATCGCCCCCAAGGAACGCCCAGAGAAACCCCTGAGGAACCACCCCGAGGAACTCCAAAGGAACCCGCCGTGAAGATCACCCACCTCCGTACCCGGGTCGTGCATCTGCCGATCGATCCGCCGATCCTGACTGCGATTCTCGGCAACATCGTCTCGGCCGACTGCGTGCTGACCTACCTGGAAACCGACGAAGGCCTGATCGGCGAGGGCCTGGTGTGCACCATCAACAACCGTCGGCTCGGCGTCATCCACGAGATGATCCGCAATCTCAAGGATCTGGTGATCGGGCTCGACCCAAACCTCGGCGGCGGGCTGAATGCGCGCGCCTGGAAGGAGCTGAACTTCCTGGGTTACGAAGGCGTTTCGATCGTCGGCCTCGCCGCGATCGACAACGCGCTGTGGGATTTGCGCGGCAAGGCGGCCGGCTTGAACGTTGCGCACCTGATCGGCGCATGCCGTGCCGCCGTGCCGTGCTACGCCTCGGGCGGGTTGTGGTTGTCCGGCTCGATCGACGATCTGCAGAAACAGGCGATACGCTTTGTGCGGCGAGGCTTCCGCGCGATGAAGACAAGGGTCGGCCCGCGCGAGCCGGACAGGATGGTCGCCCGCGTGCGCGCGATACGCGAGGCGGTCGGGCCGGACATCGCCCTGATGGTCGACGCGAACCAGCAAATGAGCGTGAAACAGGCAATCCGCATCGGGCGGATGATGGAAGACCTGAACCTGACCTGGTTCGAAGAACCCGTGATCTGCCACGACCATGCCGGTGAGGCGCACATCGCCGCGGCGCTGGACACGCCCATTGCCTCCGGCGAGACGGTGCATACGCATCGCGGCGTGTTGGCGATGTTGCAGGCGCGCGCCGCGGACGTGGTGATGCCCGATCTGCAGCGCATGGGCGGACCGACGGAGTTTCTCAAGGCGGGTCATCTGTGCGAGGCCTTCAACGTGCCCTGCGCCTCGCACCTGTTTCCGGAGATGAGCCTGGCACTGCTCGCGGCGCTGCCGGGCGGCTATTACCTGGAACACATGCCGTGGTTCGAAAAGATCTATCGCGAAGAGATTGTGCTGGATGCCAATGGCGACGCCGTGGTGCCCGACCGGCCAGGCTGGGGATTCAGTTTCGATCCGGACGCGGTCCGACGTTTCGCCGCCTAGCCCGCGCGATCGGGCCTGCGGCGCTGGCGCTTGCCAGCGTCACGGCGGCGGCACAGCCGGTTGCCGGGTCATTGCCACCGCCGATCAGTCCGACCTGCATCACCTCGCCGTTCGGTCCGCGCGTGCTGGCCAATCGGCCGTGGGCGGGCACGTTCCACTACGGAATTGACCTACGCGCCCCACTTGGTGCCGCGGTGCGCGCCGTGGCCGCCGGGCAGGTGATCGGTATCGACCGACGCGGGGCGGGCGGGCTGGAGGTGCGGGTGCGGCATGCCGGCTTTACCGCGCTGTACGCGCATCTTGGCCTGGTGGCGCCGGCTCTGGAACGCGGCAAACGCACGCTTGCCGCCGGTGAGAGGATTGCCGTGGTAGGCCACTCGGGCCTTACTTATGGACCGCATCTGTATTTTGAAATCATCATCGACGGGCATCGCGTCGACCCGGCACCCTATCTGACAGTGCAACCCTGCTGATGATGCTATCCCACCGATACCGGCCGCGGCCGGATCAGATCCCGCCGCGCCGCCGCTCGCCGATCAATCGATCCCGCCGTCCAGGTCGGCGCCGCCGATGCCCAGCGCATGTGCGTTCAGCCGCGGCAGCGCCTTGCGCAGCGCGGCCCATTCGGTCCGGCTGAGACCTTGTGACAGGCTTGCCTCCAACTCGCGCGCCAGCGGCACGACACCCTGGTGCACCGCAATACCCTTGCGCGTCAGGCTTAGCAGCCGACCGCGGCCATCACGCGGATCTTGCGCCTGCTTGACCAGCCCGCGCGCCACCAGGCTGGCCGCGGCGCGGCTGACCTTCACCTTGTCCATCGTGGTGGCGTCCCCGACCGCGCTGGGCGACAGGGTTCCAACGCGGCCGACCACCGTGATCACGCGCCATTCCGGGATGCTGAGGCCAAACGCCTCAGAGTAGCGCCGCGCGAACAGGCGGGAAATGCGATTGGCAGCCACCGACAGTTGATACGGCAAAAAGTCCTCAAGCCGGAAGCCATTGGCGGCCGCTTCCGCCGCGTGGCGCTTCCTTGACAATCGTTTCATTGTAAACCATCTCCTCCCTGGCAGCTTGTATAGCTCGGATATTCCTTCAAGGGAACGGTCCAGCCTCGGCGCAACAGGCCGCGATTCCTAAACTGCCCCAATCAGGACGCCGTGATCGATCTGCCGTACCTGCCCGGTTTTGCCAACGAGCTCTGCGTCCGTGCGATCCCTCCGGGCAACCCGCACGGCGTGCTGGACGGCGGCATGGCTCAGCAGCGATAGTCGTCGCATGCTGGTCGAGATCGCCAATCTGCGTGTGCGCTTCCCCACCGCGCACGGGATGTCCGACGCCGTGCGTGGCGTCTCGCTGACGCTCGGGCAGGAGAAGCTTGGCATCGTCGGCGAGTCCGGGTCGGGCAAGTCCCTGACCGCCCGCTCGATCCTGCGCCTGCTGCCGCACGACGCGGAGGTCACGGCGGACCGCATGTCGTTCGACGGCATCGACATCCTGACCGCCAATGAGGCAGCGCTGCGTGCTATCCGCGGCAAGCGCGCCGGGCTGATCCTGCAGGACCCGAAATTCTCGCTGAACCCGGTGATGACCGCCGGCGCACAGATCGCCGAAGCTTGGCGCGCGCACCGCGGCGGCACGCGCAAACTCGCGCACCAGGCGGCGATCGATCTGCTGGGGCAGGTGCAGATCCGCGACCCCACGCGCGTTGCCGACACCTATCCGCACGAACTGTCCGGCGGCATGGGCCAGCGCGTGATGATCGCCATGATGCTTGCCCCGGACCCCGAATTGCTGATCGCCGATGAACCCACCTCGGCGCTCGACGCGACGGTGCAGGCGGAAATCCTGCGGCTGATCGAAGACCTGGTGTCGCGCCGCGGCATGGGGCTGATCCTGATCAGCCACGACCTGCCGCTGGTCTCGCATTTCTGCGACCGCGTGGTGGTGATGTACGCCGGTCGGATCGTCGAGGAGCTGCGCGCGTCGGAACTTGCGCGCGCGAGACATCCTTACACGCGCGGCCTGCTGTCTTGCCTGCCGGCGCTCAGCCACAAGCAGGACCGGCTGGCGGTGCTGCAACGCGATCCGGCGTGGCTCGCCGGATGATCTTGGTCGATGCGCTATCGGTACAGTTCGGCACCATCGAGGCGGTGAAGTCCGTGTCCTTCCGCCTGGCGCGCGGTGCGGCGTTCGGATTGGTCGGCGAGTCGGGATCCGGCAAGTCCACGGTGTTGCGTGCACTGGCCGGGCTGAATCGGAACTGGACCGGGCGGATGATGCTGGACCACGCGTCGCTCGACGCGCACCGCGACAAGCAGTTCTTCCGCCGCGTGCAGATGGTGTTCCAGGATCCGTACGGCTCGCTGCACCCACGCCAGACCGTCGATCGCGCCTTGAGCGAACCGCTGCTGGTGCACGGCATCGGCGACATCGACGTGCGCATCGCACGCGGCCTCGCCGAGGTCGCGCTGCCCCCCGCCTTGCGCTACCGCTACCCGCACCAGCTTTCCGGCGGGCAGCGCCAGCGTGTCGCGATCGCGCGTGCGCTGATGGCCGAGCCCGAGGTGCTGCTGCTGGATGAACCCACCAGCGCGCTGGATGTCTCGGTGCAGGCCGAGGTGCTGAACCTTCTGGCCGACCTTCGGACCGCGCGCGGGCTGACCTACATCATGGTGAGCCACAACCTCGCGGTCGTGGCGCATCTGTGCGAGCGGGTCGGCGTGATGCAGGGTGGCGAACTGGTGGAAACACTCAGCACCGACGATCTGCGCGCCGGCCGCGTCAAACATCCGCACACCGCGGCGCTGCGTGAGTTGTCGGTTGAACTGGAAGAGACCGAGGGGATGACGCCATGAGCGGGAGCTGGCAGGGCGTGCAGGGCAGCGGCATGCATGACTGGGGTGCGTTGACGCGGGCCGAGATCGCCGCCGCGCGTGACGCCGGCGCGCTGCCGGTGCTGACTGTGGGGGCGGTCGAGCAGCACTCCGATCACTTGCCGGTCGATACCGATGCGCTGTCGGCGCACCGTGTTGCGCTGCTGGCGGCCGAGCGCTGTGCCACGCCGCACGTGCTGGTGCTGCCGCCGCCGTCGTTCGGATTTTCCCCGCATCATCGTGCCTGGACGGGAACGATCACGCTGTCGCTGGAAACCTTCATCGGGATTGTTACTGACGTAGCGGAAAGCCTGCACCGCACCGGGTTCAAGCGGCTGTTGATCGTCAACGGGCACGGCGGCAACCAGGGGCCGCTGGTTGCCGCCTGCACCGCATTGGCGAGCCGCGGGCTGGAGGTGGGCTACGTCAACTATTTCGCCCCCGGCCAGAAAGAGTGGCTGGAGATATTGCCTGGCGCGCTGCGCGGCGTCGGCCATGCCTGCTGTTACGAGACCGCGCTGCAATTGTCGCTGCGCCAGGCACCGCTGGCGGAGAAGATCGCCGGCCGGATCGTATCGTTGCCGCCGCGGCTGACGCCATCCTACGTGGCGGGGAATGCGCCCGACGTGCTGCGGCCGGCCGGCGCCTACTGGGCTTCGATCTTCGCAGCCGACGATGTCGGCTATGTCGGCGATCCGGCCGCAGCGACGAAACCGGCGGGGGACGCGCTGCTGGACCGCACCGTCGCCGCACTCGCGCAATTCTACGCGGACTTTGCCGGTGCGCAGTTGCGGGTGGGGGTATAACATCAGGCGCCCGAATGGCCGCCTCTCCGGCGACACACGTATGGTCATGTCGGCCTGGAGCAGCGCTGTAACGCCGCTTGCCACATAGACGATGCCAGGACCATGACGTGCAGGGAGACCACCACCGTCAACGCGGCTTGCTGTAACATCAAAGGAATTATCCGATTCGCGCGACGGTCGTGATCGCGGTGACATGCGTTCTGATCATTGCCGCGGGCGGGGGCTACTACGGACTTGAGGTGTATCCCCACCAGCGATTTCGCGCCGGCCTCGATCAGACCTTGGCGACATTGCCACCCGGCACGGCGGCAACCTTCAAAGACGCGCAATATTCGGTGCTGTCCCACCAGCCCGTGGTGACCGGACTGACGGTCCGCGCCGAGACCGCCGGGCCATCGCCGCGACGGATCGACGTAACAATAGAATCTATCGAGACCACCAATCCCAATCTGGATTTCGCTGGTTCCTGGAATAACTCGCGAGTCTGGGGTTTGCGAGGAATTTGGGTATCAGCGGCGAGGCGGAAGGCCCGCATTTTGTTGGCGTCCTGTCGTTCGGTGACGAATTTCGCGAAGATGGAGCTTTGGGGGGTATTCAAGAGAAATTCTGGGAGGCTCTGGCGTAGCGCGGTGGCGACGACGAGCTCGGAGGGCGGGATGCCGGGGCGAATGGTTCGCAGCCAGGAGCCGAAAGAGCTCCAG